>CALFBG010000173.1 GCA_937951685.1 uncultured Saprospiraceae bacterium
GTTATGACAGCCTAATACTTGGGTTTTAAAGAGACGCTTGCCGTTATCGAAGCTAGAGATAAGCTTAGTAATAGTTACTATTATTACAAAGTATTAAATTCGATTACCTGCTAGACTTTATATTATTTGTTCAAAAAAATCGTACGGAAGGAGATTCGTCTAAATTTTCAGGAGTGTACATTTATTACAGAAAAGAGAACAGTCCTTAGCTTTTAAACAAGCTCCAAGATTAAAAACACATTTTAGCAAAAAAATCGTATAAATACAAATGTTTATTTAATTTGGATGACGAAAGGATCGTACCTTTAAGTGCTAGTAAGCGAAAGGAATCATTTTTGCGGGCTAAATTGAGTACACTGCGTAGTAAGAAGTCTTCAAAAGAAAGTATTATTACTTAGCTTACAAAAGAAAATTAAAACACCCATCAATTAGGAATTCGATCTATGCGAACGATAGAAATTACCACCACCCAAAATGTCACTATTGAATACGAACTGGCTACGTTGAGAGATCGCTTTCTGGCCTTCTTTATTGATTGCCTCATTGTGGGAACGATTTATATGTTGGTTTTTCTGAGCTTACTCGGTGGTTTTGATAACGGTGCTTCTATCAGTACCTTTTATCAATTTTTACCCATTGCCATTTTTATCTTTTATCAATTGATGTCAGAAATTGTAGCAGACGGTCAATCTTGGGGCAAGAAAGCACTTGGGATTAAAGTAGTGCGCTTGGATGGGCAAGAACCAGGCTTGAGTGATTATCTGTTGCGGGCTGTTTTTCATCTGGTAGACACTATCTTGTCAGGCGGTGTGCTCGCCGCTTTATTGGTGAGTTCTTCGGCTAAAAGTCAACGTTTGGGAGATATGACGGCGAATACAGCTGTCATTAAAATAAAATTCAATTTGCGGTTTCGACTCGAAGATATCCTCAAAATCAATTCTTTGGAGGACTACGAACCAAGTTATCCAGAAGTACGGCGCTTGAGCGAAAAAGATATGTTGCTCATCAAAAATATCATTACAAGATATCGCCGCTACCGCAATCCTGCTCACCGATCAATCGTCAATGACTTAGTTGAGCAGTTGCTTGAACAACTAGACATAGCAGAAAAACCAGTAGATAAAATCGCTTTTTTGAAAACTTTGATTCGAGACTACATTGTCTTGACTAGATAATCGTAAATTTGCAGCGAAAATTATTGTTCAGCGAAAATACGGCTTATGGAGTCGTTTAATAAAAAAAAATGGGAAGAAGGAAGAAGAAGAAAATAATCGAGAAGGTAGAAATTACGGGAATCGCAGATAAAGGTAAATCCGTCGGGCGAAATCAAGAGGGACAAGTCGTTTTTGTCGATAAGGTGGTGCCGGGGGATATTGTTGATGTGCTAGTTTTACGCAAACGTAAAGGTTTTATGCAAGGCATTGCACAAACGATTCACAAATATTCGGAAGATCGAGTAGAACCCATTTGCGAGCATTTTGGGGTTTGTGGAGGTTGTAAATGGCAACACCTGAGCTACGAAGCACAGATCAAGCACAAAGCGTTGGTTGTACATAATGCTTTTCGCAGAATTGGTAAAATTGAACCGGAAGAAGGCTTCTCGCCGATTTTATCGGCGGCGGAGACGAGTTATTATCGGAATAAACTAGAGTTTTCCTTTTCTAATCGTCGTTGGTTAACGAGCACGGAGTTGAGCGATGATAGCTTGAGCAATCAGCAAGAAGTTTTGGGCTTTCACCCTCCGGGGTCTTTTGATAAAATCGTTGATATTCAACATTGTCACTTGCAAGGCGGAATTTCCAATGAATTGAGAAATACGATGCGGGAGCTTGCAATTGAGCAGGGTTTAGCATTTTATGATATTCGCAGTCGCGCAGGGATGTTGCGCCACATGATTGTACGAATCAGTAGCATCGGCGAAACAATGTTAATTGTTAGCTTTTTTGAAAATGATCAAGAAAAAATTCAAGGCTATCTCGGAGCGATTCAAGCGCAATTTCCACAACTCAATTCCATCTATTACTGCATCAATCCAAAGATGAACGATTTTATGATGGATTTGGAAATGAATTTATTTCACGGTACGCCGTGGATTGAAGAGCAATTAGGCGAAGTCCGATTTAGAATTGGACCGAAATCCTTTTTTCAGACGAATAGTTTACAAGCGGCGCGACTGTTTGACGTCGTTGCTAAATTTGCAGATTTACAAGGTACTGAAAATGTCTATGATTTGTATACCGGACTGGGCAGCATTGCCCTTTATTTGGCAAAGCATTGTCGGCAAGTCGTCGGGATTGAAGAAATCGCCCAAGCCATCGAAGATGCGAAGGATAATATGGCCTTAAACGAAATTGACAATGCCGTCTTTTATGCGGGCGATGTCAAAGATATTTTAACAACGGACTTCGCGCAACGACACGGAAAACCTGACGTGGTAGTGACGGATCCGCCGAGAGCAGGTATGCACAAAGAAGTTATTGAGATTTTATTAGAACTTGCTGCGCCAAAAATTGTTTATGTAAGTTGTAACCCGGCTACTCAAGCGCGTGACCTCAGCCTTTTGGCAGCAAAATACCGCGTGGTAAAGTCACGAGCAGTAGATATGTTTCCACATACACACCACGTAGAAAATGTAGCGTTACTTGTCTTAAAATCAGCTGAAGTTTAAAACCTGCATTAAGGTTGAACGAAGCTCGTCTAAGTATTTTTTCGACGTGAAATCTCTTTGATTTTGATTTTTTTGCGTCATTTTTAGCTTGAAGCTTAATTTAAACAACTTCACTAATTATTTTTTAAAAGAAAATCGCATGGCAGTAGAAGTTTTACTAAAATCATTAGAAACTACTTTAGCGCCCTATCGTAAAATGTTAGGGCAAGCGATAGATACCATTCAGAATGAAAACGTATCGGAATATCCGATTCTGGTACTGAGCCAGCAAGAGATTCAATTGGGGATTCCACTCGGTGAAAAGAATAGTTTTGATGGAAAATGGTCAATCAATGCTTCAACTTTAGAAGAGTTTGTAGCGCGACAACTTATTGAATCCGGAAAGTTAGAAAATTTTAAGTCGATTTATAAAGATCCAAAAAACTTCCTTTGCTTCTTTGTAATCGCAGATATTGGTGCAACTTTTGTATTTCTTCCTCGTAAGTAAATAAGGCTCCTTCCTATTGACATAGCCTTAGTAAGTATAAGATAAAATTGAATTGCCTTTAAGTTTGTCTTGCTGCTTAAAAGAATACATTAGATTAATGTTCAATAACTTACGCTTTTTGACTAGCCGTACGAGCATGGTCAAAGGGTCATAACTCTAACATTTTGGAAAATAAAGCTTATCCGGAAGGAATTAACAACTCCGATAACAATACCTCGAATGAGGCAACAACTATGTATGAGGATCAATCCAACTACGAGGCAGCTTATAACAAAATCCTACTGATAGAAGATAATCCTGGAGACGCCCGTTTAGTGGAACTCCTGCTTGGAGAATCTGATTTGCTAAACTGCCGAATTACCAATAAAACGACCTTAGCGGAAGGAATTCGTATTCTGGAAGAAGAGGGAGACTATGCTGCGGTATTATTAGATTTGACTTTACCGGATAGCCGAGGATTCGAAACGCTAGAGCAATTACTTGATCGGTGTCCGGATAATAACGTGATCGTACTAACGGGATTGTCGGATAAAAGTCTTGGGGTCAAAGCCGTGAAGGCAGGTGCACAAGATTTTTTGATCAAAGGTGCTTTTGATGCGGATTTACTAGCCAAATCATTGCGCTATTCGATTGAAAGAAATAGTGTGCTACAACGGTTGGAAGAAACGCAGCGCATTGCCCGAATTGGAAACTGGGAATACATACCCGTAACGAAGGAGTTTACGGCTTCGGATGAAGTCTATCGCATTTTTGGCGTTTCTCCTCGTAAAACGGCCAACAGTTTGGAAGAGTTACAAGATTTCAGTTGTCCGTTTAGTCTTTTTAACGAAATTCACGAAGAGACCATTATTAACAAAGTAGTGAAGCGAGACGTTAAAATTCAGGGAGCAGATGGGCAATTGCGCTTTAGCTTCATTGAGTGTCGAGCGAATAAAAATGCGGAAAATCACTTGGTGCTCACTGGGATTATTCAAGATATTACGGAGCGCAAGTTAGCGGAGCAAGAATTACGCAAAAGTCAAGAACGATACCAAGATATTTTCTCTAAATCTAAGGATGCTATTTTTATCTGCAACTTAGGTGGAATGCTAGAGGATTACAACCAATCAACGGTTCGCTTACTGGGATATCCTAAAGAAGAGTTAGCGTCGCTGAACGTTTACCGCCTTTTTCAACCAGAGGAGCAGCGCCACTTATTTCTACAAAAGTTAAGGACAGAAGAAAATATAAAAGATTTCGAAATTGAAATCCATTCCAAAGAAGAAAAGGTACGCTATTGTCTCATTACGGCCAATAAAGTAACCGTAGACAATTTTGAAGGCTACAGCGTCATCGTTCGAGATATTACGGAAAATAAGCAAGCGGAAGAACTTCGAAAAGCAAGAGACATTGCCCAACAATCGGCGAAGATGAAGGAACAATTCATCGCGAGTGTCAGTCACGAAATGCGTACGCCGATGAATGCCGTACTCGGAATGAGTAATCTGATGATCAAAACGGAGTTGGGGAAGGAACAAAAGAACTTAATTAACTCGATTAAACAATCCTCAGAAATCCTGTTGGGAATTATTAACGATATTCTCGAAATTTCAACGATCCAAAATGGAAAGTTAGCTTTCGAACACGCAGATTTTGACCTCAAAGAATTACTCGATAATTTGGTCAATGTCATGCAATATAAGATCAACGAAAAGGATTTAGCTTTTACCTTGGAAATTGATCCAGAAGTACCACAATTCATCAAAGGAGATAAACTCCGCCTCAATCAAATTTTATATAATCTTGTTGGAAATGCCGTCAAATTTACGGATCACGGGCACATTGCGGTGCGCGTGAAGCATTGGAGTTCCATCAACGATAGTGTGCAGATCAAATTTGAAGTGGAAGATTCGGGCATTGGAATTCCAGAAGATAAGCTGGATGCGATCTTTGAAACTTTTACCCGGATTCGGTCCAAAGAAAGATTGTACGAAGGGACAGGCTTAGGGCTATCCATTGCCAAAAATCTAGTAGATCAGCAAGGAGGAAGAATCAATGCAACGAGTAAACTAGGAGAAGGCTCTACCTTCTTTTTTGACTTAGTTTTTGAATTAGGAAACGAATCGGACATTGGGAGTAATAACATCGAGGATGAAAAGATGGAGGAACTCAACCAAGAGCGTCCCTTGCGGTTGTTGTTGGTAGAAGATCATAAGATGAACCAAATCGTTGCGCGTAAAACTTTGGAGCGACAGTGGGAAAGCATTGAGGTGACAATTGCAGACAATGGTAAGATTGCAATTGAAATTTTAGAAAAAGAACGCTTTGATATTATTTTAATGGATATTCAAATGCCGATTATGGACGGTTATGAAACAACCGACTATATTCGAAAAAATATGCCGAAAGAGATCGCTACCATGCCGATTTTAGCGATGACGGCTCATGCTCATATTGCAAAGGATGAAAAATTTAAAGAATATGGGATGGATGATTTTGTTTTAAAACCTTTTGAACCAGAACAATTATTTCATAAAATTGCTAAATATGTTAATCAAAACAACCGACCGAATGAATGATGAGAGTTTTGCACACATCGACTTATCTTACCTCAATTTGATGTCAGATGGAGATGATTCAATGAAAAAAGTGATGTTAGAAATGCTTTTTGAAGAATTACCAACGGAGATCAATGCAATGCGTGCTTTGTTAGATGGAGCCAATTGGCAAGAACTGGGATCTGTGAGCCATAAGATGAAGTCAACGTTATCTTTTGTGGGGAATGAGTCAATGACGGAAGCCAACAAGAGTATTGAGGAAAATGTGAAGGCAGAAAGTGAATTAAATGCCATTCCAGGGCACATAGAAACCTTGGAAAATATGCTTCCGCAAGTGATGGAGGAGCTGAAACGAGTACATTCCGTACTTTGATATCAAAATTTCTTTATATCTTTAAGCTTTGCAGGATGTACTACTTAGCATCCAATCACTTAAGTTATAAAGAATTTTATGAAAATTCTCATTTGCGAAGACGAAGAAATTATGTTGACTGCATTAGAGTTTCGCTTGCGAAAGCACGGCTACGAAATCATGCGGGCAAAAAATGGTAAGTTAGCGCTAGAAATCTTAAAAACCGAAACACCAGACTTAGTCGTTGCAGATATTATGATGCCATACGTCACTGGTTTAGAATTGATCAATTACGTTCGTAACGAATTACAATTGGAGATTCCCATTATTATTATTTCTGCCTTAGAAGAAGACGAAACAGTGCTCGAAGCTTTCCGAATGGGAGCAAACGACTTCGTCACTAAGCCATTCAAACCTAACGAGCTTATTCTGCGGATTAAAAAGATTTTTCAAGACATCGCTTTAGCCAAACTATAGCTCCTCAATTCATGGATTAGTCTGGTTGGCTATTCCACTATCCCCTTTTAGTAAATGATCAAAGTTATATTTGGCATGATATAAGATTGGTATAAGCTATCTACCATTACTATAATACTGATTGGATAAAAATAGAACAATGAAAGGAATAATACTCGCCGGAGGTTTGGGAACTCGATTATATCCCTTAACACTCGCGGTTAGCAAACAAATGATGCCCGTCTACGATAAGCCGATGATTTACTATCCGCTATCTACTTTAATGACGGCAGGAATTAGAGATATTTTAATCATTTCCACACCTCAAGATTTACCTAATTTCGAAAAACTCCTCGGAGATGGAAAAGAAATTGGTTGTAATTTTTCGTACAAAGTACAGCACGATCCAAATGGACTAGCACAAGCTTTCGTCTTAGGAGAAGATTTTATTGGCGACGATAGTGCAGCATTAATCTTAGGCGATAATATTTTTTATGGAGCTGGATTGAAGGAGCTATTACAAGATAGTGCTAATCCCGAAGGTGGAATCGTTTTCGCTTATCAAGTAGCAGATCCAGAACGTTACGGTGTGGTAGAATTTGATAAAGATTTTAAGGCGCTTTCAATTGAAGAAAAGCCTAGTGCGCCAAAATCGAATTATGCCGTTCCAGGGTTGTATTTTTACAATCGGGACGTGGTAGAAATTGCCAAGAATCTCAAGCCTAGCCCCAGAGGAGAATACGAAATTACGGATGTTAATAAGCATTACCTCAAAGAAGGAAAATTGAAAGTAGGCGTACTCGGAAGAGGAGTCGCTTGGCTTGATACGGGAACGCATAAATCATTAATTCAAGCGGGGCAATTCATCGAAGTAATCGAAGATCGACAAGGACTCAAAATTGGTTGCATCGAAGAAGTCGCCTACGAAATGGGCTTCATTGATGACGCACAATTAGAAAAATTAGGAAACAAATATATCAAAAGTGGATACGGGGAATATTTATTAGGATTACTTAAAAAATAAGTACTAAGACAAAATTACTTTGCCATTAAATGGTGTTAGATTTTGATCAGTATTGAGGCCCGAAAACCGCCCTAAGCCTTTGCTTAGGAAGGCTTTGAGTAAGGAAGAGACTGGTCGAAAGATGAGGCAAGTTAATAAGTAAAATAATTTGTATTGGTAAACCTACTTAATTACGGCAACACTTATTGAAGTTGTTTTAAAATAGATCTTAATATTTACAGGCAAAGCATTGTAATCCAGTACTTCAGCTTTTTTTCGTCACCGCAGCTATGGCTGCATAAATTCTGAACAGCATTTACCGCTTGCGGATGGGATGCAAAAGAGCTTCGTCCTGAATCACAAGCCTTTACCTTCAACTTCTAACATCATTTTAAAACAACTTCATTGTTACAAATACTTTGGGCAGCAAAATATATTTTTGCTGCCCAAAGTTTTTTTAGGCATCTTTGCCAATGAAACGGTGAAGTTGTTCAACAATTTCTGTACTAAATAAACTCCGGTCTAAAAATCAAATCGAACGATCTAATGAAATTTTTTCTGCGTAAAGTTTTTCGCCTCCTATTAGTGCTTGTTTTTATTCTGCTTTGTATCATCATTGTAAAAACAGTTACGTTCTCTTCCAAACAAAACCAAACGGCTTCTATTAGCCCGATTACCGTTGACCCACAGGCCAAAAATCGCTTTGCCCAAGCATTGCGTGCCGCTACCGTTTCTTATCCGAGTCGTATCGATACGGCAATGTTTGTTGAGTTATTGGAACATATTGATAGTAATTACCTGTTGGTAGATTCATTGCTAGAAAAAGAACGAATCAATGATTTTAGTTTAATTTATAAATGGCCCGGTAAAAATGCTAAACTCAAACCAGTCTTACTAATGGGACATACTGATGTAGTGCCCGTAGAAGAAACGAGTAAAGGCTCGTGGACCGAAGCGCCGTTCAGTGGTATTATTAAAAACGATGAGATTTGGGGACGAGGAACACTCGACGACAAACTCAACGTTTTTGGGGTTTTAGAAGCGATCGAAGCACTACTGAAAACTAATTACCAACCCAATCGTACCCTTTATCTTGCTTTTGGTCACGACGAAGAAGTTGGCGGAACGCATGGTGCGCAGGCTCAAGTCGCTTGGTTTCAGCAACGTGGAATTGATTTTGAATATATTTTGGATGAAGGATCAATCATTTTGGAAGAAGCATTACCGGGTTTAACGGCTCCCGTAGCTTTAGTCGGCGTAGGGGAGAAAGGCTATGCCACCTTGACACTGTCCGTTAATTTGGAGCAAGGCGGTCATTCTTCTATGCCACCACAAGCTACGGCGATTGGCATTTTAGCTAAAGCGCTTACCACTTTAGAAGCAAATCCTTTTCCTGCCAGGATTGATGGCGCTACCCAAGAACTATTTGAGTACACGGGCCCTGAGATGGATTTACCGTACAAAGCCATTTTTGCTAATTTGTGGCTTTTCAAACCCTTACTCACCAAGCAATTGTCAAAAGCACCAACGAGTAACGCCGTGTTGCGCACCACAACGGCCATTACCATGATTCGCGGAGGGATTCGCGATAATGTTTTGCCGACTACCGCCGCTGCCAAAATTAATTTTCGAATTTTACCAGGAGAAACGGTAGAAACCGTTATGGCTTATTTGAGAGAAACGATTAATGACGAACGCGTCATCGTAAGTCAAGGTGAGGGGGAAGGTTTTGCGAGTAATCCCTCTAAGTTATCCAGCACGAACTCTTTTGGCTACAACGTCATCCAAAATACGATACAAGAGTTATTTCCAGCAGCAGTGGTAGCACCTTCCCTCGTCATTGCTGGTACGGATAGCCGTCATTACGAAATGCTGAGTGATAATATTTTTCGTTTTACGCCCATGCAATTGAGTAAGCGTGACCTCAAGCGTATTCATGGAATTAATGAAAAAATTAGTGTTGCCAACTACGAACAAGTGATTCGTTTTTACCAACAATTAATTAATAATAGTTGCAAATAAAAATAAACTTTTAGCCGACTATTTTTTTTTATCCTAAAAATTGAATAGAGTAGGGCTTGCCGCCAATTCAAACAATTTTAATAAAATATTGTGCCTAGTTGCTTACCAGTAGCCAAAAAATAAAGGCTACTCAAGCAATAATTAAAACGAAGATTGAGTTTACAAAATGAATAAGCGCCAAAATAGTTATGCGCTCTGTTCGATTAAACCAAAACAATTAAAAAAGGTGTCACTTTTTTGTTGCTTAGTTTAATTAATTTGATTACATTTGTGTCGAACATAAATAAAACAAAACCAATGGGCACGACACCTAACCACTTGAAGCATCCGGATAAGCATATTATAAAGATGATCGCCGTAGAATTGATGTGTTTGAATCAAAATACAACCGTGAGAGCGGTTACTAAATACCTCAAGGAGATGGGCTACATGGCCTTTAATTCGCTAATTAGTGAATTTATGGAGTATTTAGCGGAGGAAGAGAATTGGTCTTTTGAAGTTAATAATAATACTCGTGTTTATAGCTTATTAGAACCTAGCTTCCGGCAATTTTTTAGAGAGGTACCTGCCTTTTCGGAAAATTAAGCGCGTGCAAAATCGAGAAAAGTTAAAGGCTTTGCTAGCGCAGAAGTAACGAAGTAGCAATCGCTAAGCTAAGTAAAGTAGCTAAGCAAGCATTCTTTTCTTACTAAAATCTTTAACTAGTGACCAACTAGCTCATTCCTCGACATCCAATGATTGATGTTTTCTTTTTTGATCGCGGCAGCCATAAGATCTGGAAAGAGGTCTGGTGTGCAAGCAAAAGAAGGAATACCCAAGGCAGCTAGTTTTCCCGCATTATTTTTATCAAACATCGAAGCACCTTGGTCGCTCAAGGCAAGTAAGGTTATAAACTGTACGCCCGAGTGCTTAATCGCTTGGCAGCGTTGCAACATTTTTGCTTGATTGCCACCTTCGTAAAGATCACTAATTAAGATAAGAATGGTTTCGCTCGGGTTTTGGATCAAGCTTTGGGTATATGCTAGGGCACCATTAATATCCGTTCCACCACCAAGTTGCGTACAGAATAGTAGTTCTACTGGATCGCGAAGTTCGCTCGTAAGATCGACTACCGAAGTATCAAAAACAACCATGTGCGTTTTGACGGATCGCAAAGAAGCCATCACTGCTCCAAAGACACTTGCATATACGACCGAACTTGCCATCGAACCACTCTGGTCAACGAGTAAAATGATATTTTTTAAAGCTTTCCCCTTTTTTCCATAGCCGACAATATTAGCGGGAATGATCGTTTTGTATTCTTTTTGATAATGCTTAAGATTTAAGCGAATGGTACGATTCCAGTCAATTTCCTGATGAGTAGGACGATTGTTGCGTACGGCTCTACTCATGCCGCCATCAATTGCTTCGCGCAGTGGATTGTTAATCTTTTTTTCTAATTCACTAACTACTTTTTGAACTACTTTCCTAGCGGTCTCTTTCGTTTTACTCGGCATGATTTTATTAAGCGAAAGCAAGGTGCCTACTAGGTTGATATCGGGTTCTAGAGCTTCCAACATCTCGGGTTCCATCAACATTTGTTCTAAACCCAAGCGATCCATCGCATCTTGTTGCATTACTTGTACGACGGAACTAGGAAAATATTTCCGAATATCGCCTAACCAACGATTGACGTTAGGCGCAGAACTCCCCAATCCACCTTGTCGCTCGGCATCTTCCCCGTAGAGGGCTTCCAAGATGTTATCCATATTTTGAAGCGCACCATCTAGGTTCATTTCTTTTTGCGGATCAGCTTGCTTTCCAAGGATGAGGCGCCATTTTTTTAGATTATCAGACATAAGCGTAGCAGATGAAAAGCATAATGAACTTTTGCGAATAGTAAGTAACTATTTTAACTTATTGAGTATAAAAAGTAGGAGGACTGAGCCAACGGTTGCCGTAAGAATAGAACCGCCTAAACCACCTCCGACAGAAATGCCGAGGAAGCGGAAAGTCCATCCACCAACAATAGCGCCGATGATTCCGACGATAATATTACCGAATAAACCAAACCCTTTGCCTTTGGTTAGTTTTCCTGCCAACCAACCTGCAATGGCACCTAAAAAAATAAAGTAGAGTAAATCCATATTTTATTTTTGAGAATGATAATTTTGAAGCAGTTGCTAAAAATAATTCTTTCAAGATTGAAGCTTATGGTGATATACTGTGTACTTAGCTTCTAACACTAAAGTTAAAATAAAAAATCAAATTTAGCTTCGTAGCTAACGATAAGTTTGTAATTTGAGCGAATTGTTTAACTTTCGGTAAAACAGGTCAAATGAAAGCCATGCGCTAGAACGCGACCTTAAGAAAACGTAGTGAATCAAAAAGAAAAAACGGACTTTTCGGCAGAGCAAGAAGATGTGCTGAAATCAGTAAGGATTTCAAGGATTATCCTTCCTATTTTGATTGGTATGGGCGTAGTAGGATATTTGCTTTATAAAGAATATGATGCCGAAAATTTTAGCCGAATTAATTGGAATGCCCACGTCTGGTTTTGGATTACTGCTTCTGTAATCTTATTGATTATTCGCCATTTGGCTTATGCGTTACGCTTAAGGATTTTATCAGATGGTTTATTTAGCTGGAAAAAATGCATTGAGTTGGTCTTTATTTGGGAGTTTAGTTCTGCCGTTTCTCCAACGAGTGTTGGCGGTTCTGCCGTAGCACTTTTCGTTTTGTCGCAAGAAAAACTGACGGCGGCTAAGACCGCCGCAATCGTCATTTATTCTACCGTTTTAGATACTGTTTTCTTTGTAGGTACTTTACCTATTCTATTTCTTGCATTTGGACCACAAATCATTCGCCCGGGACTAAAAAGTCTTTCTGATATTGATGGCTGGGGCTATACTTTTATTGGGGCTTACATCTTTATGTTTATCTATGGTTGCCTATTTTATTATGGTCTTTTCATCAATCCAATGCAAATCAAACGAGTATTGGTCGGATTTACTAAGCTACGTTTTTTGAAAAAGTATCGGCGCAAAGCTATAGAATTGGGGGATGATATTATTATCGCTTCCAAGGAAATCTGGCAAAAACGCTGGAGTTATCACCTCGGCGCTTTTTTATCGACGGCTACGGCTTGGTCTTGCCGATTCTTATTGCTGAACTGTTTGATTATTGGTTTAGTAGAACTCACGACTACCGACTTTTTCAGCCAGTTCACCTTATTTGCGAGACTAGAAACCATGTTTGTAATTATGGCTTTTAGTCCCACTCCAGGCGGTGCTGGATTTGCCGAATTCGTATTCAATGGCTTTCTCTACGATTATATGCCACTAGATAATGGTTTTATTTCTCCTTTCATCGCTTTTATTTGGCGATTACTTACGTACTATCTGTATTTACTCGTTGGTGCGATTGTTATCCCAAACTGGATTCGCAATATCATGAACGCTCGAAAAAAAGAGGCCTAAGCAAAGCCTAATATTTTTTTGACTTTGCCCGTTTAGCTTAGCTGTATTCGGGCAACCAACATAATTTTGCTGCGAGTGTGCGATCATCCTGCGCGTCTAAAACTTCTTTGGCATATTGGTGTAAGCCTACGGTCGGCGTTTTAGATTGTAAAATGCTTTGTACCCTTGTATCTTCTTTGATGCTAAGCACTTCCGCAGCAGTTGGAATCGTTTTCAGTCCTGCTAATTGTCCCAGATTATTTCCGGTCAACACGCTGCTATTTTTAATGCTTGCTGGCAATTGATCAAAACCGATCGAAATATCCATTACGGATTGTACGATTGTTTGAACTGCTTCTCCGCTGGCTCGGACGTAATATGCGCGTCCCATCCGTCCCATCAAGTCGATTTTGTGTGGATCAATTCGTTGCCGCTCATCCAAAATGTTTTCGTCAATGTGCATGCGTACGACTTCACAAATAATTAAATGTCCTGCTCCACCGTGTTTCCCCAAGCTGATGATATCTTTGACTTTGATCTCCATGTGGACGGGAGATTCTTTGACGCGAAACGCTTTGACCAAGTCGGCAGGAATTGGTGTCAATCCAGATTTTTCGAATTCACTAGTTCCCGTTGGAAAAGAAATACTAGTAACCGCCATCTGTCGTACAATCTCGTGATTCACAACGTTGATTACCGCTTCCCCTGTTTTTTCGATATTGTGTAAAGTATCCTTAGTAGTGTTATCCACAACGCGTCGATTAGAAGAAAATACGACGATAGGTGGATTCGAACTAAAAGCATTAAAAAAACTATAAGGAGCAATATTGGGTGTTCCGTTTTCGTCAATGGTACTGACAAAAGCGATGGGGCGAGGTGCTACGGACCCTAATAGAAACTGATGTAAATCTTTGGTAGGAGTCGTCTTCGGATCAATTACTAACATTAAATAGAGTTTTAGGTATTTAAAAACTGCAATTTACAAACTAATTGCATTAGGATATGGTTAAGAAGCAATACAATCTACTAAGCTGAAAAAAAAACAAGAACTTGCTTTGCGGAAAAGTAAGCGGGTAAGTTTCCATTTTGTTCTATTATTGCTTTTTGATCGCTCAATTTCAGTTCCATTTCAACTTCAGTTCCAATACAATTTAAGGGTAATATCATTTTGTCTTGGTACTTATTGGGAAAACAATTTGTATTAGCACTTAATAAACCGATATTTACATTTTCTTAGGGATAAAGCAAGAAAAAAACACGAATGTAGGCCTATCGTAGCGTGGGAAGGAGGGAAGTTTTTTGGGCTTTAAAAATAAAATAAAATGGCAAAAATATTCTCACGTAGTTTCATGATTATAGGATTGTTAGTGATCCTTTTTATTGTAGGAAAGTATCTTTACATGAAGCCTAAATTCATCAACGGCGAAGTGGCGCCTAACTTTACGGGCTATTTAGCAAATGGGGATTCAATTCAGTTAGCAGATTTTCGCGGAGAACTGATTTTATTAGATTTCTGGGGGAGTTGGTGTGGCCCTTGTCGCCAAGAAAGTCCAGCGTTGCGTGCCTTATACCAGAAATTTCACGGTAAGAAATTTAAAGATGCCAAAGGATTTGATATCATTAGTGTAGGCATTGAATCCAAACGAAAATCTTGGTTAAAAGCGATTGAGAGCGATCAATTGAACTGGAAAAACCACGTTAGTGATTTCAAACGCTTGAATTCAGCTATTGCGCTGCAATATGGCGTCCGAGAAATTCCAACGAAATTTTTACTCAACGAAGATGGGATGATAATTGGGGTGAACCAAAGTTTTCAAGAATTGGATAAAATTTTGTCGGCAAGATTGGCAAATTAGCTCCAAGGCTCTTCGAAATGGCAGGCTTTTTTAGCCCTTTTCTGACAAAATGGCTTATTCTGGCAGATGGCAACAAAATTGATAGAACAAGACTAGAATGTTTAAAAAAATAAAAGACATAATGAGCAAGAAGCAAAACACTGTTGATGATAAAGATCAGCCTGTGCAAGATGATGCTAATATCGTAGACGATAAAGACCAGAAGGCAACGGAGAAAAAATCGAAGAAAAAATCGAAGAAATCTTCTGCTGCACAGGAAGAAATCGAAGAACTCAACATCCAAGTAGGAGAGTTGAAAGATAAATATTTGCGACTTTTTGCTGAGTTTGATAACTACAAAAAACGAACCAGCAAAGAACGGATTGAGTTAATGAAGACGGCTGCTCAAGAAACAGTAGTGGCTTTGTTACCCGTATTGGACGATTTCGATCGAGCTAAGAAAAATGCAGAAGACGACAATAGTACGGAGCCATTCAGCGAAGGCGTCATGTTGGTCTACAATAAACTAAATTCTATTTTAAGCCAAAGAGGATTGAAAGCCATGGAGTCTACCAATGAAGCTTTTGATCCAGAATTGCATTCTGCGATTACTGAAATCCCTGCACCAACCGAAGAAATGAAAGGAAAAGTCATTGACACGGTAGAGCGTGGATATTTGTTGAAAGACAAAATTATCAGACATGCGAAGGTGGTAGTAGGAAAATAATTGTAGACGACTTTTAATAATCTAAAGAAATGGCAAAAAGAGATTTTTACGAAATATTAGGGGTGGCAAAGAATTCGGACGAAAATACAATCAAAAAATCGTATCGAAAAATTGCAATGAAATTTCATCCCGATCGTAATCCAGGAGATAAAGCGGCGGAAGAAAAATTTAAAGAAGCAGCCGAAGCTTACGAAATCTTAAGTGATAAGGACAAGCGTGCACGCTACGATCGCTTCGGTCACGCCGGAGTGGGTAATAACGCTGGTGCAGGCGGTTTTGGTGGTCGTGGTGGCATGACGATGGAAGATATTTTCTCTCAATTCGGAGACGTTTTTGGAGACGGTGGTAGTCCATTTGAATCTTTTTTTGGTGGCGGCGGTGGCGGCGGTCGAAGAAGACAAAGTCAAGGTCAACGCGGTTCTAACTTGAGAATCAAAGTTAAATTGACCTTAGAGGAAATCGCTAACGGTGTAACGAAGCGCATCAAAGTTAAAAAGCAGATCAGTTGTAATAGTTGCAATGGTTCTGGTGCGAAGGATAAAAGTTCGGTTAAGACTTGTACGACTTGTAAAGGTTCGGGTTATGTGCGACAGATTAAGAGTACTTTCCTAGGACAAATGCAAACAACGACGGCTTGTCCTACTTGTAGTGGTTCTGGTCAAATGATTACCGCAAAATGTTCTACTTGTAAAGGTGCAGGAACTTCTTATGGACAGGATACGATTGAAATCGAAATTCCAGCAGGCGTAGAAAAAGGCATGCAATTGTCTATGCGTGGAAAAGGAAATTCGGGGGTAAACGGCGGTCCTAGCGGAGATTTACTCATTAGTATTGAAGAACTTCCACACGATACGTTGCAGCGCGACGGTATGAATCTCATTTATGAGCTTTTTATCAATTTTGCGGATGCGGCATTGGGCATTACGGTAGAAGTGCCAACAATTGATGGGCTCGTGAAAGTGAAAATTCCTTCCGGAACGCAATCTGGAAAAATGTTCCGCTTGAAAGGTAAAGGTTTACCATCGGTACAAAGCTACGGACGGGGAGATCAACTTATCCATGCGAATATTTGGACACCAAAGAAATTAAACGACGAAGAGCGAAAAATGATGGAGCGTTTGCAAGAAATGCCCAACTTTAAGCCGCAGCCGGGTAAATCCGAAAAAGGATTTTTTGATCGGATGAAAGACTATTTTACCTAGTCGTTCGTTTTTAAGCTTAAGATGCTGGAATTTGGAGACGAGTTCCAGCATCTTAGTTTTAAGCCATATTTGATTCGCATTGCTACTTATTGATCCAACACAAGTTTATCTTTTCCCTTATTCGCTTTTTTATGAAAAACTTCGGCTCCTCTCTTATCCTTTTTCTCGCATTGAGTATTAGTGCTTGTGGTCCGAATTACATCGTAGAAAAAGAATTACCAATCACCGCAGGCGAATGGTCTTACGATCAGCAACTCGATTTTGATTTTGAAATTGAAGATAGCCTCAAATTGTACAATTTGTTGCTAGATATCAATTACGAAAAAATTTACCCGAAGCAAAACCTCTACCTGCGCATCCACAGTCTCTTTCCCGAAAGGGAACCAATTGCCCAAGTCCTATCAATCGACTTAATGGATAAAATGGGACGTCATCAAGGAGATTGTAACGAGGCAGCATGTACGGTAGAAATTCTTTTACAAAAAGAAGCCTATTTCAATACCTTAGGAAAACATACGATTCGGCTAGAACAATTCATGCGCATTAATCCGTTGCCCGGTATTAAAAGTATGACCCTAAAAGTGGAAGATACAGGGAAGCAACGCTAAGCTGCTTAGCGACTGCTAACCTTACCCGCTTTATGCTTTTGGAGAACTTGTTTTAAAATAACTTTGCTACGTATCCTTCCAAAAGTCGAGTAAGCGACTGCATATTCCAGCACTTCTTTTTATCTTTGAAGCATGTTCAATGCTCGAAATCTTATCTATTTACTCCTTGTCCTAGCGGCGAGCTTATTGGTTTACTGTAACCAAGGACCCGCTACGGTCGATAAAATTGCGGCACATAAGTTTCTAAATTTAGCGGATTCTGTGGCTTACGTAGGTATGCAGACTTGTCGATCTTGCCACGATAACGTCTATCAGACCTTCATTCATACGGGAATGGGGCGTTCTTTTGACGTAGCCAGCCGTGCTAAAACCAGCGCCAAATTTGATGAACACGCGATTGTCTACGACAAAAAATCCAACTTCTATTACCAGCCATATTTTGAAGGGGAGAATTTCTATATTTTGGAATACCGCTTAGAAAATGGAGATACGACTCATCGTCGGGTAGAGCAAATAGATTACATCGTGGGGTCTGGGCAACATACCAATTCCCATATTCTATCCATCAATGGCTATATCTTCCAAGCGCCCATCACCTATTACACACAAAAAGGAACTTGGGACATGGCGCCGGGTTTTGAAGGGGCTAATTTACGATTTAGTCGGTTGCTGACGGAAGAATGTATTACTTGCCATAATCACTTGCCAAAGCAGGTTGTCGGTTCTTTAAATAAGTACGAAGAAATGCCACAGGGCATCGAATGCGAACGTTGTCACGGTCCCGGTGCTATTCACGTCAAAGCAAAACTTGCGGGCGAAATTATCGACACTTCCAAGTACATTGATTATAGCATCGTGAATCCCAAACACCTCTCCCGTGATTTACAAATGGATCTTTGTCAACGTTGCCATCTACAGGGCGTCTCGGTGCTCGAAGAAGGAAAAACCTATTTTGATTTCAAACCGGGGATGAAGCTTTCCGATGTGATGAATGTTTACCTACCAAGATACTCTCACTTACACGAAAAATTCATTATGGCTTCTCAAGCAGATCGCCTGCGGATTAGTCCTTGCTACCTTCAGTCTGAAGAAATGAGTTGCCTCACTTGCCACAACCCGCACCACAGCGTAGCAACAACTAAAAAGACGCAGTACAATGATGCTTGTCAATCTTGTCATCAAAATGAAACGCAAAAATTGTGTATTGCACCGTTGAGCGAGCGAGCGGCAGAAGATGATAATTGTGTGGCTTGTCATATGCAAAAATCGGGAAGTATAGATATTCCGCACGTTAACATCACGGATCACTACATTAGCAATACTACGGCAAAAAAACAAAAGCAAGTCACGGAAGAAAAGAAGACTGCGATCGCTGCATTTTTAGGCCTAGAAATTTTAACCAAAGAAAAAGGAACTCCTTTGGATATGGCAAGAGGTTATTTAGCGCTGTACGATAAATACGTTGACCACGCGGGGATGTTGGATTCTGCCGCTTGGTATTTACAAAGCGTAAAAAAAGATTCGCCCTTGAAAATCAAAACTAGTATCCATTACTATTTTGCAAGAGCGGATTATCTCACGATTACAAAACTAGCACCACAAGCCACCGCTTTAAACATCAAAGACGCTTGGACTAATTATCGGATAGGAGAAGCATTTTATCGGCTGGGAGAATTTTCAGCCGCGGAGCGCTATTACCAGCAAGCCACAAAATCACAATATTATAATTTAGATTTTCAAGAAAAACTCGGACTGAGCTATTTACAAAATAAACAGATCGCACAAGCACAAAAGACTCTAGAGTTTGTCATTGCTGAAAACCCCAAGCGTAAGGTTGCTTTGAGTAATTTGGGATACGTTTATGTGCTGCAAGCAAAGTATGAAGCGGGGGAAGCATTATACGATCGTGCAATCGCATTAGATCCAGACTACGAGCAAGCGCTAATGAATAAATTAGCAATGCTGTTATTGAAAAAAGAAATTACTCCTGCCCGCAAAATGTTGCAGCGCATTCTAGTAATTAACCCTGCTAATGCGAAAGCGAAGGAATTACTGTTACAGTTAAAATAAAACTATGAAACGCCAAGTCTATCGCCTTAAAGCGGGAAGTTTAAGTAATCTGAAAATAGAGACAGAAGAACTAGCCGCTCCTGAATCGCAGGAAGTAACCATTGCCGTAAAAGCCATCGGGTTGAACTTTGCGGACGTCTTTGCCATTTGGGGTTTATATGGTGCGACGCCGGAGGGGCGCTTTATTCCAGGACTAGAATATGCTGGAACGGTAATCGCTAAAGGTGCGGAAGTTTCCCAATATCAAGTTGGCGATCGGATTATGGGCGTGACTCGTTTTGGAGCATACGCTTCTCATTTGAATATTGACGCGCGCTATGTACGCCACTTGCCTGCTATGTGGAGTTTTCAGGAAGGAGCTGCATTTTTGGTGCAAGTGCTAACGGCTTATTATGGTTTGAAAAGATTGGGGAACATTCAAAAAGGACAAACGATTCTGATTCACAGTGCTGCTGGAGGTGTTGGAATTTTGGCGAATCGCATTGCAAAAAAATATGATGCTTATACCATTGGTACCGTTGGGCGACCGGATAAAGTGGCCTTTCTGCGTGCGGAAGGATATGACGATGTGATTGTGAGAGATCGACAGTTTAGACGCAAGCTAACGGAAAGTTTAGGCGATCGAGAGTTGGCAATTATTATGGAATGTATTGGCGGACGAATTTTTAAAATTGGGTATGATTTGCTCGCACAGCAAGGAAGAATGATCGTCTACGGTTCTGCACGCTATGCTTCACCGGGGAATCGCCCGAACTATTTAAAACTTATTTATCACTACCTCACCCGCCCTAAAATTGATCCACAGAAAATAATCGAACTGAACAAATCGGTTATGGGGTTTAACTTGATTTGGCTATACGAACGCGCTGCGTTGATGGAAGAAGTATTGTCAGAAGTGATGGCTTTAAATTTAGAAAAACCACACGTAGGACACGAATTTTCTTTCCATGATTTGCCGGACGCCGTTCGACTTTTTCAAACGGGAAAGACCATTGGAAAAGTAGTGGTTAATTTAGAAGTCTAGCATTTCAATCTAATAATTCTAAAACCGCAAGTGTCGTACTGTTAAAGCGTTATTTATTAACTTATTTAAGGAATCAATTCCAATTTTCAAATGCAAATCCGCAAAACTGCTGGTCACTACTTTATCACTTTCTTCCGTCTTCACGCCTTCTGGAATCATTGGCATATCAGAAACTAAGAGTAAGGCACCCGCAGGAATATGATTTTTGAAAGCAGCGACAAAAATGGTAGCCGTTTCCATATCAATGGCAATTGGTCGAAGTGATTTCAAGTATTTTTTGAAATCTTTCCGGTGTTCCCAAACCCGCTTGTTCGTTGTATAAACAGTTCCCGTCCAGTAATCTTTATCGTATTCTCGAATCGTTGTTGAAATGGCTTTCTGCAACGCGAAAGAAGGTAAGGCAGGAACTTCGGGTGGTAAGTAATCATTGGAGGTTCCTTCCCCTCGGATAGCAGCGATGGGAAGAATTAAATCACCTACTTTATTTTTTTTACTTTTGAGTCCACCGCACTTTCCTAAGAATAAAGCGGCTTTAGGTGCAATGGCGGTGAGCAAGTCAATAATCGTACCCGCGTTAGGACTTCCCATTCCGAAGTTGATAATGGTAATATTGCCTGCCGTAGCGGAGAGCATCGAACGATCTTTTCCTTTTACTTCTACATTATTCCATTCTGCAAAAGTATAAACGTACTTACTAAAATTGACTAAAATAATATAGTCACCAAATTCTTCTAATGCGGTACCGGTATATCTTGGCAACCAGTTTTCTACAATCTCTTTTTTTGTCTTCATAAATTTAATAATACAATAAATCTGCCGATAAATCAAATAAAATGAACAAAGCCATTTAAACATTCTGCTGCGTAAGATCCGCGGCGGCGTTTAAATGGCCTTGTCAAACTAATCGAAGCTCGTTTAAATACGAACGTTAAGATAAACTTTAACGATACAAATACATGGAACGATTCCGATCTAATTCTCTGAAAAAAGGATCGGTTAAATCCTTAATAAATCTAATTTCTTCTCCTGTTGATTTCATTTCTGGTCCTAGTTTCTTATCAACATTAGGGAACTTATGGAAAGAGAATACAGGAACTTTAATCGCGTAACCTTCTAGTTTTTTGTTGATTTCAAAATCACTTAACTTCTTTTCCCCGAGCATAACCATCGTAGCAATTTTTAGATACGGGACTTGATAAGCTTTGGCAATAAAAGGGGTTGTTCGAGAAGCTCTTGGATTAGCTTCAATTACGTATACTTGATCGCCTTTGATGGCAAATTGAATATTAATCAAACCGCGAGTGTTCAAAGCCAAGGCTAATTTACGCGTGTAGGTAATCATCGTTTCTAAAACCTCATCTGATAAACTGTAGGTTGGTAACACGGCTGAACTGTCACCGGAGTGAATTCCCGCTGGCTCAATGTGTTCCATGATTCCCATAATGTGAACCGATTCTCCGTCGCAGATCGCATCAATTTCTGCCTCTTTTGCTCTTTCTAAGAATTGATCAACCAATATCTTATTATCAGGCATATGCTTGAAAATACTCAATACGTGTCGTTCCAATTCGTCGTCGTTGATGACAATCCGCATTCGCTGACCACCCAAAACGTAAGAAGGTCTAACCAATACAGGGTAAGTCACTCGATTGGCAATGGCTAATGCTTCGTCGGTATCATTGGCCACACCATATCTAGGGTAAGGAACATGTAATGCTTTTAATAAATCAGAAAATGCACCGCGATCTTCGGCTAAGTCCATCGATTTATAATCCGTACCAAATATCTTCACTCCTGCTCGATGAAATTGTTCGGCTAACTTTAAAGCAGTTTGTCCTCCCAATTGAATAATAACGCCTTCCGGTTGTTCTAATTCTAAAATCTCCTCAATGTGCTCCCAATAAACAGGTTCAAAATATAGTTTGTCTGCTAAGTCAAAATCAGTAGAAACGGTTTCAGGATTACAATTGATCATAATCGCATCGTATCCCGCTTCTTTGATCGCCATCAATCCGTGTACACAGCAGTAATCAAACTCGATTCCTTGTCCAATTCTATTTGGACCAGAACCAAGGACAATAATTTTTTTATTTTTGGAAGGAACACTTTCATTTTCTTGATCGAAAGTAGAGTAGTAGTAAGGCGTTTTTGCTTCAAACTCTGCGGCGCAAGTATCGACTAATTTGTAAGTTCTACGGATATTCAATTTTTTACGTTGCTTCGTAACATCTGTTTCTTTAATCCGCATGAGCCAAGCAATCTGCGCATCGGAATAACCTACTTCTTTCAATTCTCTAAAAAAGTCTTCTGGAATATCTTCGGCTACGTTATAACGAATCACTCGTTCTTCCATTTTGACCAAACGCTTAATTTGGTGGATGTACCAAGGATCAATTCGGGTTAGTTTTTGTACAGTATTAACCGGAACGCCTAAGCGCAAGGCATCTTTTAAACGGTAAATTCGATCGTCGCTTACTTGCTCTAAACGATCTAGAATATCAGAAGTTCTAATCCATTCTTTTTTATCGGCTCCCAAGCCAAAGCGATTGTTCTCTTGTGATTGACAAGCTTTTTGTAAAGCTTCCAAGAAGTTTCTACCAATGGCCATTACTTCCCCTACGGACTTCATTTGTAGCCCTAAACTATGATTGGCACCGTGAAACTTTTCAAAATTCCAACGTGGCATTTTAACGATGACGTAATCTAGTGTCGGTTCGAAGTAAGCAGAAGTCGTTTGTGTAATTTGATTTTTTAGTTCATCTAAATTATAACCAATCGCCAGCTTTGCGGCAACTTTAGCAATCGGATATCCGGTAGCTTTACTAGCCAGCGCAGAAGAACGCGAAACTCTAGGGTTAATTTCAATGGCAATTAATTCTTCTGTCTCAGGGTTGATCGCAAATTGTACATTACATCCACCTGCGAAGTTTCCTAAAGAACGCATCATGACCATTGCATCATTCCGCATTTGTTGATAAGCGGTATCAGAAAGAGTCATCGCAGGAGCAACGGTAATACTATCACCCGTATGAATACCCATCGGGTCTAAGTTTTCCACCGTACAGATGATAATTACATTATCTGCACTATCTCGTAAAAGTTCGAGTTCGAATTCTTTCCATCCTAAAACAGCTTGCTCCACCAAGACTTCGTGCGTGGGGGAAGCATTTAGTCCTCTTTGCAGGCATTCGTCAAATTCGCTTGCATTGTGGACAAAACCACCGCCATATCCACCCAAGGTATACGAAGGACGAATAACAAGTGGGTAACCAATCTTTTGCGCAGCTTCTTTTCCTTCCAGAAAAGAATTGGCAATAAAAGAGGGCGCGACCTTCATCCCAATGTCAATCATTAATTTTCGAAAGGCTTCTCGATTTTCCGCAAGTTCAATGGCTTCTAAATCAACACCAATTAAACGTACACCATACTTTTCCCATACGCCGTGTTTCCCTACTTCAATGGCAAGGTTTAAAGCTGTTTGCCCTCCCATTGTTGGTAAAACAGCGTCAATTTGTCGCTCTTCCAAAATTTGGATGATGCTTTCTACGGTCAAAGGTAAAAGGTAAATGTGATCGGCAGTAACGGGATCCGTCATAATAGTCGCCGGATTAGAGTTGATTAGCGTGACTTCAACTCCTTCTTCTCGAAGAGACTTAGAAGCCTGAGTTCCAGAGTAATCGAATTCGCAAGCTTGTCCAATAATAATCGGTCCGCTTCCGATGATTAATACAGATTTAATGGTAGTATCTTTAGGCATGGCGCAAAGAGGATTTAATAGGTGAATGTCCAAATCGCCCGCAAAGATAGTTAGCGAATCATTGTATTTAGAAGATATGCTGGATATTTTTTAAAAAAAATGGCGAGTAGTGTTATACTAAAAGTAAAGCTGCAAAAACTTATAGTACTTTGGCACAAAGCACTAAGGGGATTTCTTGGGTTTTAGCTTTGTGAATAAAAAGCACTAAGACAAAGTTGAATGGTCACTAAATTGTATTTTGTGTTAGATTTTGAGCCGTATCGAGCTACGAATGCTGTCCTAAGTCTTAGTAGATGAGGAACAAGGAAGGTTGTTAATCAGAGCACAGCTTAAACTCGACGATAGGCGCCTAGTCGCCAAACTAGAAGACGGGCTATGACGAAGATCAAGAAACAAATTTATTCTGTAATAATAATGTTTATGGGGCGAGTATAATATTCAATGACAGATTCAACATTTAGAGGGTCTTCATCTAGGCGATTGAGTACTTTTCGAATTAGCCGCAATGTACCTTCTCCTGCTTTTAACCGATTTAGGTTTTTAGCCTCCAAGAACACCTCCGATTTGTTAGTTGGACCATTAATAGTAAAGCTCACGGGTTTTTTATCTGGATTGACAAAGAAAACGACTAGTAATTCTCCTTTTACCAATGGTGCTCCATCCCAACTAATGGTTACTCCTTTTGAACGACTAATCTGTTTTTCTTTGATCGAAAAGCTATTCACAGCATTGATGCTTAAAGGATAGTCTATACTCGTTTTTGCATCGAGTTGAGCATTAAAGAGGTATTTGTCTTTAAAACTTTGACCTTGCTTTTTAGAACGGTAACGCATACCATTTTTTCCAAGGTCTTTGAGGTCCATCGGTGTGTTTTCAAAAGAAACGCTTTGAATAGCTTGCGCCGTCGCAGTCTGAAGCGAATCTCCGATTTTAAAAATAGCTTCTGCTTTCAATTCCTGATCATCTTCTAGGTATCGAACGTAGAAATTAGTAAAAGTCTGTTGTGAGTTTGTTGTGGTAGCATTTTGCTCGTTGGTACAACTGCCTAAAGAAATTAAAAATGCAAGGCAACACAATAAAGTAAAACGAAAATTCATGATCATTTTTTTAAAAATAAGGTTTCTATTGTGGGTTGTCTAAAACCACTATGTAAAGTAGTGCTAAAAGCTAGCCATATTTTGAGCATTGGTTTATTGCTATCTAACAAAGATAAGTGTCTGCATTGAATTTCCTAAATACGAGTGTGGAATTTCGAGATTGCACAAAACAAAGTTTGGGAAGTTACGACGTCAAGCGAAAGCTAAGGGATTTTGTGCTAACTATAGGATTTTGAAGAAATACAAAATTAACATTGATTATCTTCGGCACTTTATAGTTTACCCGCAAGGCACTAATCGAAGTTGTTTTAAAATGATGTTAGCAACCGAAGGTAAAGGCTTGTAAGTCAGTACGAAGCTCTTTTGCATCCCATCCGCAAGCGGTAAATGCTGTTCAGAATTTATGCAGCCGTAGCTGCGGTGACGAGAAAACGCTGAAGTACTGGATTGCAATGCTTTAGCCTGCCGGCAGGCAGGTGTAGGTATTAAGATCTATTTTAAAACAACTTCATCTATTAAGAAGCGGCATCACAGCGTATTTTTAGGATAACTTCTTTAAAATGCAAAATAAAATAGTGGAACTATGAGAAGTTCTAAAGATAAAATTCTTTCTTTGGGGTAAGTTCTGCGGTTTTGATTATCCCTTGAAATAAGGATAGAAAGAAAGTAGCAAAAAAAGCCTAAGA
>CALFBG010000174.1 GCA_937951685.1 uncultured Saprospiraceae bacterium
GTTTAATGATTTGACACAACGTTTATGTAGAACCCAAGAGTAAGAAACAAGTATACTACAAATATGTTTGATAGTAAGATGTATTTATAAGAAATAATAAACTTATAAGTACCAAGACAAATGAAATCACGGATTAATTTGTCGCCTCTTTTGTCTCGCCTCTTCGTTGCTCAAACCTTTGCTCAGCAAAGGCTAAGTGCGGTTTTACGTCTCGATGCTATTCAAAATCTAGTACAATTTAATGGTAATATCACTTTGCCTTACTACTTAGGTTTATGCAATTTTACACCATAAAAAAGCCTCATTTTTACGCAAAAGTTAAATTTTATCAGATACGCTGCTTTTTTTGGAACATCCGGAAAAAAGAAAGACTACTGCTTGTCTAACGCTTACTAGCAACTTGCCGCTAGTATTAGAAAAGCTCGAAAGTAGTAAATGTATTTAACCCAACTTCGACAATATCAAAGGATAAAACTAGGATATTTCGAACATTCTTTTTGTTTGAAACGTTTAACCTTTTTTTATTAGTCTCAATATTTGGTCTTGTCGTTGGATGCCTTATGAATTTAAATTAACCTACAGATGAAGTGTAACTTTACTTTACCATTAATTTTTTGTCTACTCTTATTGTCATTGAGCACCTCCGCGCAAAGACCAGGCGGTCCAGGTGGGCAGAGAGGAGGAGGAGCGAAGGGAATGCTTACGGGAAAAGTAATTGATGGGGCGACCGAAGAGCCATTGAGCTATGCGACGGTTTCTTTGTTCTCACAGCAAGATAGTTCCGTCGTTGCGGGAAATATAACGGATGACCTAGGTGCTTTTGAAATCGAAATACCCAGAGGAAAGCTTTACGCTAAAATAGAATTTATCGGTTATCAAGCGACTTATCTCAACGACGTTCGCTTAGCGAAAGGGGAACGCACACTTGATTTGGGAGTAATTAAATTATTGGTGAATTCTCAATTGCTGGAAGAAGTAGAAGTAATCGCAGATAAAAGTACGGTACAAATGTCACTCGATAAAAGAGTATTTAATGTGGGGAAGGATTTGGCAAATACGGGAGGAAACGCAGCGGATATTCTTGATAATGTGCCGAGTGTCGCCGTAGATATTGAAGGGAATGTTAGTTTGCGGGGAAGTGAAGGGGTACAAATTTTAGTCGATGGGAAGCCTTCGGGCTTGGTCGGAATCAGTGGCTCGGGAGGTCTGCGTAATTTACCTGCCAATTTGATTGAGAAAGTAGAAGTGATCACTAATCCATCCGCAAAATTTGAGGCGGAAGGTGCCGCAGGAATTATCAATATTGTACTCAGAAAAGAACAGAAAGGCGGTTTGAATGGTTCTTTCGACTTTACGGTGGGAGATCCGTCAATTTATGGCGCGTCTATTAATTTGAATTATCGAAAAGATAATTTGAACCTCTTTACCAACCTTGGTATTAATCACCGTAAAAATATCGGTGGCGGTTCTGCGTATCAAGAGTTTTACCGAGGAAGCATTACCGAAATTGTTGAAACCGAGCGTACCCACGAACGAGGTGGTCTTTCGGGAAGCTTACGCTTTGGAGCAGATTATTATTTTAATCCAAAAAATATCTTGACGACCTCTTTTTTGTACCGCATTGCAGACGAAGATAATCTAGCTGAATTGCGCTACGGTGATTTCTTGAATAGTTTAGATAATCCAATTAGAAATAGTTTTCGAACCGACGAAGAAGTGGAGGAGGAGAGTAAATTGGAATATGCCATTACTTACAAAAAATTATTTAAGAAAAAAGGACATCAACTCGAAGCGGATTTACGATTCCAAGACAATACCGAAAAAGAAAGTTCTGAATTCATTGAACGTTACTTTCTAGCGGATAATGCAACCTCGGACGGACCTAACGATTTACAGCGCTCCGCAAACAAAGAGGGAGAACGGCGCTTAATTGCAAAACTAGATTATACCTTGCCGTTACGTGGCAAAAGCGAAAAATTTGAAACGGGATTTCAAGGTTCTTTTCGAGATATTAAAAATGATTACCTCGTTGAAGAATTTGAAGCGGAAGAATGGATTGTTTATGATGGCTTAAGTAATAATTTTAGATACGAAGAAAATATCTATGCGGTTTATGCGACTTATGGCAATAAGATCAATAAGTTTTCTTATCAGCTGGGTGCTCGTTTTGAGTATTCGGATGTAACGACGGAGTTGTTGCAAACCAATGAGGTTAATCCACGCGAATACCTTAATTTTTTTCCGAGTGTTCACTTGACCTACGACTTGCCCAAAAGCAATGCAATTCAAGTGAGTTACAGTCGTCGATTAAAACGACCTCGCTTCTGGTTTTTGAATCCATTTTTCACCTTGAGTGATAATCGAAATCGCTTCACTGGAAATCCAAACTTAGATCCTGAATTTACGGATTCTTACGAAATTGGTCACGTTAAATACTGGGCAAAAGGTTCGTTGGGTTCTGCTATTTTTTACCGACACACAACGGGGGTGATGCAAAGAATCATTTATGACGTTCAAGAAATCGACTCGCTCATCGTGAGTTTCCGTCGTCCGGAAAACTTAGCGACGCAAGATGATATTGGAATTGAATTTAACTTTTCCTACGATCCTTTTGAATGGTGGAAGTTAAGTGGAGATGTGAATTTTTTCCGCTCCATCACGGATGGTTCAAATATTAACTCCACCTTCACGGCGGATACTTACACGATGCGTGGACGAATGACTTCTCGGACTACAATCTTAGAAACGGACATTCAATTGCGCTTCAATTACCGCGCGCCCCGAGAAACGACCCAAGGTAGGATGCAATCCATGTCGAGTTTGGATGTCGGAGTTAGCCGAGATGTTTTCAAGAAAAAAGGAACCTTGACCCTGAGTATTTCTGACTTGTTCCAGACGCGCCGCCGTCGAGGAACGACCATTACGGATACTTTATTCAAAGAAGAAGATTTTCAGTGGCGTGGTCGTACCGCTCGCTTAACGCTCAACTATCGTTTGAATCAGAAGAAAAAACGTGGTGGTGACCGAGGCGAAAGAGGTGGCGGCGACGGTGGTGATTTCTAAGACTACGCTGAAAATAATTAGCTACTTTTTTGGAGGGGTACAAAGGATCAATCGCGAATCCGCTAAGGCTTGCTTGCGCAACATAGCGGGATAATCCTTGTGGGTAATCATTTCTAAGAATGCAGCTTTAGTCGCATACTCTACGATCAACACCTTATCCCATTCAAGTTGATCGGGCGGACCAATCAAAGTCATTTGTGCCGATCCGTAAAATAAGACTTTTGCTCCCGAGGTTTTGAAAAATGGCAAAGCTGCTTTCAGGTATAAATCGTATTGTTGTATACCGGTTAATCCCGTTTTCGTCAAATCTTTGCGGAAGCGTAAGAGATTAAGCATTTGTAAAGGAGTGTTGATCGCAAGCTTGGAAAAAGCAACAAATTGATCTTGATTAAAGTCTAAATAGGTATTTTTCATTGCATCATTTTTTTAGTGTTAAACGAAAGTAATCATCTCTTTTTCTAAGTGGGGGAGCTCGTTAAAACTCATCAAATTAAATTGATTCTTAGAAAAAAAGAAACGACTAAAAGAGGTATTACGAATTGAGAAATTCATTGCGGCGACGCGCGTTTCGTCGGCAATGCCTAGTGCTTCCGCAGTGATTGCGGCAATCGTTCCGCCCGAGGTAAATGCGGCAATCGTTTCTCCTTTTCCCGTTTGTGTCAGCATCTCTTTCAAACTATTACTGACCACCGAGCGAAACATCGCCCAACTTTGTACTTTTTCCACTTCAATGTTCCCCGTGACCCATTCGTTCATAAAATACTGAAAAGCCAGTAAATTATTGCGACTTTTTAGTTGAGGGTTATTTTTGATTTCAGTAAACCAAGTTTGTATTTGTGGATACTTCTCGATTAACTGCGGCAAGGCGAGTCGCATTGCTCTGGGACCGACGTGTTCGCGTAAGCCTTCTAATGAAATTGCTTTTGGAAAAGCTAGTCCTTGTTCTGCATAGCTTGTCGCGACAATTTCAAAACTATGTTTTTGCCGTTGCAACGGTCCTACGTAAACGCGATCAAAGTTGACTTTTTTACGGACAAGGTGTTTTCCTAATTGTGCTGCTTGTTGTTCACCTAAAGGAGATAATTGATCGTAATTATCTGAAAGGTAAGAAGCTTGGGCGTGGCGGAAAAAGTAGAGTTGACTCATGGGATTTATAGGTGTTATAGGATGAATGAAGGCGTTGTTGTTGGATTGAAGCAAAATTTTCTTCCGTCAAAATCACCAATCTATTTGGTAACCTACTTAAGTACTAGGACAAAGTTAATAAGTGATTTAATTTGTCTTAGTACTTAACTGTTCCATTTGATAGTATTTTGTTTGATTGTTTTTAGTCGATAAGTTCGCAGTTTATTGGTCACTATGTTGGCAAGGAATAATAGATAAAGTGTAAAAGGAAAATAAAATAAGTATATATTATAAATATTGTTTTTGTAAAAAGAGACACCTACTACTTTGGGAGGGACCCAACCCAAGCCTCCGCCGCCCCGACTTTTTACCGTCGGGCATGGTTGATATACCCCTACCGTGCTTAGCTGCTCCTGCAGTTAAACCACCAAATACAACACTGTCATTTTCCGGAATTGTACAGCTTGTACTAATAAGAGCCCGAGAACGTAAAAATTCCATAAAAATCACTTACTATTTTTAATTTTTTTGTGGTCTAGGAATTGAAGCGACTGAAAAATTGATTTCTCCTAAAGCTTTTCTTCAAGTGTTACTTCTAACTTTAGCAGCTAATCTAGATCAATAAGCTCATTTGCTTTAAACCCCTAAAACAAATTCTCAATTCGTTTTCGCTGAATCGCTTGCCAAGCCATCACACACAAAAATTGCGCGGCTTTATCCAGCTGCGCAAACCGCTTATCTGTCGTCAAGCCTTTGTGATAACGATAGTAAATTTGTTGTGCAATCACTGCCAGTTTAAATAAACCATAGACATAATAAAATACCAAATTCGAAATCGAACGGCCACTCTTTTGTGCGTAACGCTCCACCATCTCGCTCCGACTCGGATTACCAGGCATCAAGGTCGGGGAAGGAATCCCCTGTGCTACCAACGGACCATCCGCTGCCATCGTCCAATACGCCATGGACGTTCCCAAATCCATCAAAGGATCGCCTAGCGTGCACATTTCCCAATCCAAAACGGCACTTACCCTCGTCCAACTATCATCCGCAAAAACAATATTATCATATTTGTAATCATTGTGAATCAAACTAAAATCATATTCCTTCGGCTGATTCGCCACCATCCATTCCATTACTTTGAAGGCCTCCGGAATCTCTTGTGTTGAGGCTTTGATATACTGCTTTCCCCAATTGCTAACCTGTCGTCCCACGTACCCTTCCGGTCGCCCCAAATCTCCCAGCCCAATCTCCTCATAATCTACACCGTGCAATTCCACAAAAGTATCCAACCAACTATCCGCAATCACCGGAAATTCCTCTGCTGAAATAGCCCGCCGTTTTGCTTCCCGTGTCGATAAAATAATTCCTTCCATCTTTTCCATTAGGTAAAAAGAAGCGCCCATAATCGCTGGATCTTCACTGTACGCATACGCCTGCGGTGCCTTCCCAAAAGCTCGATACAAGTTTGACAAAACCTTAAATTCCCTTCCCATATCATGCCCTCGCTTAATCGCTCCAAATGGCGGTCGCCGCAAAACCATCTCCTTGCCTTCAATCTTTAATAGATAAGTCAAATTTGAAAATCCATTCGAAAATTGCGTCACGGACAACTCACTGTCGACTTGCTCAATCAATTGCTGCGCTCGTAAAAAAGCTTTGAGGGCATCTGCTGGTAATTCTTCTCCTGCACGTACTTGTTGTGGCATGTGGTTAGATTCTTAAGTCAAGAAAGTATGAAGATACATTTTTAAATAAAAATGGGTAGGTTAAGGGAGGTTTTATTTGGAGGAGCTTTTATACTAAGAGCTATTGGATCCTTTTTATGGCTTTTTTAATGTAGAGGTATTGTCTTATGCAATTTTTAGAAATGTGCTTGGCTAAATTGAAGTATTAGAGATGATTTATTAGGTATTTGAGCTTTGTTTCCCAAAGATCGGGGGTACTATATTTTTTCTCTTTTTATAGTTAAAAAGGAAAAAATGCTAATTTAATATTTACTATGTGTTTATATATTTCAGGGGATGGATGAGTTTATTGCTCCCCTTCCGGCAAATTCACCCTCCCCACGAATCCATTTCCACTAAACAATTTCCTCCCACTTTCCAAAGGAAATGTCTCATATTTGTCTAATAAAGATGCAAGCTTTTTGATATATTTGTCCATGAAAAATCAGCAAGGCTATTTTAGAAGTTTCATTTTGCTACTTTTGATGGTAGCTGCTTCGCAGGTAATCGGCCAACTCACAGTGAGCGGAACCGTGAGTAGCCAAGAAGATCAACTCGGTATTATCGGTGCCACTATCTTAGAGAAAGGAACTGCGAATGGTGCCTTAACCGATGAAAATGGGAATTATAGTATCTCCGTCTCTGAAAATGCTACACTAGTTTTTAGCTACATCGGGATGGCGAATCAAGAAATAGCAGTCAATGGTCGGACGACGATTGATGTAGTGATGGCAGGCGATGCGTATCAGTTAGACGATGTCGTGGTTACTGCTTTTGGTATCGAAAAAGAGAAGAAAGCACTGGGGTTTTCCGTCGGAGAAATTGACGGAGAAGAACTCACCAAAGCGAAAGAGATTAACTTCGCTACCCAACTCGTCGGAAAAATTCCAGGATTAGATATTACGAAACCTTCCAACGGTCCTTCAGGTGCTACACGGATCGTCATTCGAGGCTTGTCGCAATTACAAGGAGAAAATCGACCGTTGATTGTACTTGATGGTATTCCTTTGGATAATACGAACGTGGGTAGTGCGGGCTTATTTGGTGGTCGCGATTCTGGAGATGGCCTGGCGGGCGTGAATTCAGATGATATTGAAAATATTTCGGTCTTGAAAGGTCCTTCGGCATCTGCCTTGTACGGTTCTCGGGCTGGAAATGGGGTGATTGTTATTACGACTAAAAAAGGAACAAAACGCAAAGGCATTGGCATTGAGTATAGCTCCAATTTCGTCACGGAAGAAGTGATGTTGATTCCTAAGCACCAACAAGAATATGGGCAAGGTGCTGGTGGCGAAAAGCCTACGACGCAGGCAGAAGCCTTCGATAACTGGGAATCTTGGGGCAGTAGATTAGATGGTAGCTTAACGCCAATTTTTAATGGGGAATTACTGCCTTATGCTGCGGTGGGAGAAGCGGATACGCGTTCCTATTACCAACGGGGTAATACGTGGACGAATTCGTTGTCGATGACGGGGGGGAATGAAACGATTAGCTCTAGATTGTCGCTTTCTGCGTTAAGCAATAATGGAATTATTCCGAATACGACCTACGATCGCTATACGGTCAATCTCAATACGAGGGTTCAACTTACGGACGCACTTTCCTTCGATGGAAAAATTAACTTCGTACAAGAAGATAGCGAGAACAGAATTAATCTTACTGATTATCCTACTAATCCAGCCAAGTATTTCGTGATTGGTCCAGCAAATTTGCCGCATTCCGTTTTTGAAAAAACGCGAGATGCAGCGGGCAACCCAATTTATTGGTCCGATAATCCTTTTACGCAAGCACCATATTGGGGAACTTTTGAGAATGTGAATAGAGATACCAAAAAGAAATTCCTAGGTTACTTCAGTGCACGCTGGCAAATCTTACCTTGGTTATCTGCACAGGGAAGAGTAGGGACGGAAGAAAATACGCAGTCTTATTTTAGTGTAGAAATTGATGGCACGCAATACGATCCGCTAGGTTTGATTGGTATTGATGATTATACGATTACCGAACGCAATTACGACTTTATTGTCAATGCAAATCGGACGCTCAATAAAGACTTTGATGTGGATTTAACTTTGGGGGCAGTCAGAACGAATCGCTCGCTAAAAATATCTCGTATCCTCGGAAGAGAATTTATTAATCCGGGTTTCATTTCTATTAATAATATGGCGAACCAACAAGTCGGTGATGTTTTATTTGTGAACTCGCGGGTCAATGCGCTTTTTGCAACAAGCTCGGTTTCTTTTAGAAATTACCTGTACGCAGAAGCTTCGGTTCGAAATGATTATTTCTCCGTCTTGACGAATCCACAAAATTTGGAAGACGATGAAAATTCAATTTTGTACGTATCGGGCTCGCTGAGTTTTATCGCTTCGGATGCTTTTAAAATGCCAGAATGGGTGAGTTATGCGAAGTTGCGACTAGGCGTGGGAACTTCTGGTTTGGCACAAATTGAACCCTACTCACAAGTCGGTGTTTACGAAATTTTAGCACCTTCGAAAGGTACCGCTACTGGTGCGGTTACCCAAGGACAAATTAGGGGCGATCGTTATCCAAATCCTTTCTTGAAGCCATCTCGTACCAAGTCTTTTGAGATTGGAACGGACTTGCGTTTCCTGCGCAATCGATTAGGCATTGACTTTACCTATTATCGCCAAGTGACAGATCGACATATATTTGATAGTCCGCTACCTGCGTCGACAGGTTATGGTAGTATTTTGATCAATGCCGGCGAGGTAGAAAATCAAGGCATTGAATTATTACTGACGGGAAAGATTTGGCAGACGAAAGATTTTAGCTGGGAAGCGAGCTTTAATTTTGCTAAAAATACAAATAATGTTATCGCCCTCAATGATGGCATCGCACAGTTGGATCACGGTGTAGATCGTTCTTTTTCTGCAAATGTAATTTCTCGAACGGGAGGCAGTATTGGCGATATTTGGGGCGACGTTTACGACCGAAATGCAGCAGGAGAAATTATTCACGGTGCCGATGGTCTTCCTCAAATTGCCGAAGAACGCGAAATTTTAGGAAATTTTAATCCAGACTGGTATGGTGGATTTAGCTCTACTTTTTCTTATAAAAATATTAGTCTTTCTTTCTTAATTGATACCAAACAAGGTGGAGAAATCTTATCCACAACGAGTAGTTTTGGTTACCTATTTGGAACACACGTCAATTCTTTGGACGGACGAGAAAATCCAGACTTTATGATTGTCAGTAAAGGTGTTGGTCCAGATGGCGTTACGGCGAATCAACAAGCGGTGCGATTGGACAATTATTACGAACGACTTAGTATAGTTGCTGAGAATAATGTTTATGACGCTTCTTACATCAAATTCAGACAACTTTCGGTATCTTATACATTCGATCGCAACTTTTTCGAAAAAGTTAAATTTATTGAGCAAATTACGGTTTCGGCAGTGGGCAGAAACTTGTTTTTTATCAGCAATGGTTTAGATGAAATCGGTTTAGATCCAGAAGCTATTTATACGGCAACAGGAATTGACGCAGGCTTGGAATACGCTGCCTTACCAAGTACTCGATCGTACGGCTTTACGGTGCAAGTAAAATTTTAAACTGACTTTTTAAAGTGTGGAAAAAAAGAAGCATGAAAAAAATATATACTTGTTTATTTTGGATTGGCTTACTCAGTATCACTGCGTGTACCAAAGATTTTGAAGCCATCAATACAAATCCAAACGAATCTAATACACTCGATCCTAAGTTGCAGTTCTCCTACGTACTGAATCGTGCGGCGAGTGAACGCGATGACCAATGGCGTGGAAACTTGATTTACTGTTCGCAATGGGCGCAACAATTGTCGGGAAATTGGCAAGTAGATCGATACATTACGGCCAACGAAGATTGGCTGAGTTCTTGGTGGAATAATAGTTACCTTAGAGTAGGTAAAGACTTGTTTGATATCATCGAACAAACGGAAGAAGGCTCTAACTTGAATAGCATGGCTAAAATTTTCAAGGTCTTCTTTTTTCAACGCTTAACGGATATGCACGGTGATATCCCATATTCGGAAGCAAATCAAGGTGGCGTTTTTCCAAAACCACAGTTTGATCGCCAACAGAATATTTATAATGCTTTTATTGCAGATTTGCGGCGCGCCGTGCAAGATTTATCGGAAACGAAAGAAGCCGTCGGAAGTGCAGATATTATTTACAATGGCGACGTAGAGAAATGGAAGAAATTTGGAAATTCCCTTTTACTACGCATCGCGCTTCGAATCTCTAATGTTAATCCTGATCTAGCAGCCGAACTTGCGCAAGAAGCTATTGGGCGTGGCGTGATGACGAGCAATGATGATATCGCTTACGTATATTTTTCGGGGAGCGAAGCGGATGGTCCGAATGCAAATGGCTTAGCGGAAGTCTTTCAGGATTTTGGCGTGGCAGGACATGCATTTCGCTACAGCGATGAATTTGTAAACTTGATTCTCAACAATGATGATCCGCGAGAATTTAATTTTATGGAAACGTATAAAAATGATGGTAGCGTCGATAATAGTGTAGGCGCAGGAAATCATATTGGTCGCCCCAATGGAATTGATCCGGGGAATGACGATTTTGTTTTTGCACAACCTCGTACGGAAGTAATGGTGGCTTATAATGCACCCGCGATTTATATGAGCTTTGCGGAAGTAGAATTTTTGCGAGCGGAAGCGATCGTTTTGAATTGGATAACGGGAGATGCAAAGGCTGCTTATGAAAGTGGTGTTTTTGCCGCATGTAAGCATTTATCTTTATACCCAAATGCACAAGAAATTACGGATAATAAAATTTTCAATTACCTAACGGAAAATGGTGTTGCCTACAAAGAAAGTAAAGCGATAGCATTAATCAATACTCAAAAATGGATTGCCTTGATTTTCGATGGCTTCGAAGCGTACGCCAATTATCGACGATCTGGTTTTCCTGATATTACACCAGGCTTCTCGGATGGAGAATCCAACGGTGAGATTCCACGCAGATTACGCTACCCAAACGGTGAGCAAGTCGGTAATGCCGAAAATTATGCGGCGGCGGTAGCGCGACTTGATGGTGGCGATGTCATTACTTCGAGAATGTGGTGGGACGTAGAATAAAAAACTAACTTCATATAAGTAGCGAAGCACAATTGGTAGTTTAATTTTGCTACTTCTTTTAATTCGTTTTTTTAATAATAAAAAATAACAAAACATGATACGAATACTACAAATCCTATTATTGCTAGCAAGTACCAATATCTTGTTTGCACAAAATAATGGAATCCAGTTTGATGGATCAGACGATGAACTGGTGCTTTGCAACAGCGCAGATTTTAATATCGGGGCAACATTTACCATTGAAGCTTGGATTTTTACACCACAGTGGAAAGCTGAATCTTGGCAAGGATCCATCGTTACAAAAGATATGCAAAATCCAGATTCGGGCTTTGCTTTCCGTGCCGGAAAAAATGGAACCTTAAGCTTCGTGATGAGTGCCGACGGAATTTGGAACGAAGTACTAACGGATCAAATCATGAATACCAATCAATGGTATCACGTTGCAGCAGTAGTTAAAGATGGGACGATGGCTTTATTCATCAACGGTGAACCTACTGCAACGGCTATTCTAACGGGGACACCAACTAACAATGGTCAAGCGGTACACATTGGCGCATCTGCGGGCTTCGGTGGTCGAGGTTGGAATGGAGTAATCGACGAAGTACGAATTTGGAACACGGCCAGAACGGGACAAGAACTTTTTGATAATCAAACGGCTGAATTTACGGGTACAGAAGCAGGATTAGTAGCTTACTTGCCAATGAATGAAGGTAGCACATTAACAACGGCAAACTTGGTAGATGGAAGTTGCAGCGGTACTTTTGGTAACATGACAGAGGATGCGTGGGTCGATGGTTTTTCTATTCCTTCTTTTGATGTTGGGGTGGTCAGTGTAGACGCGCCAGATGTTTTAAATATTTATACAAGACCGGTAAAGCCTAGGGTTACGATTCAAAATTACGGTAGTGATCCGATCACGAATATTCCAGTAAAGCTAGATGTTAATGGTATCCCTACTTTAGAAGAAACTTTCACGGGGACAATCCTTCCTGGCGAAAATACGGTTTTTACTTTTCAACAGCCCTTAGACTTGACTGAAAATAATACCAATTTGCTGAACGCAAAAACGGATCATCCTGACGACACGAATGGATTAAATAATTCAAAATCGTATCGCTATAAAAAACCAGACGACGGAACAGGATTGATTGTTTCTATTTTGAATAATGAACAACACAATTTTGGTAGTGCCGGACAAACGAAATTTACGCCAGTAAACTTACCGAAGAATAGCGAAGATTATGAGCAAGTATTATTACACTTCTCCGTTGAATGTCCTACCACAGGCTGTGATCCTTGGGATCAACCCGCAAGTTTCTTCATCGAAACGCCAGCGGGAAGTTACGAAATTGCACGTTTCGTTACGCCTTATGGTATTGAATGTGGTCCTTGGACGGTAGATGTAACTGATTTTAAATCAGTAATGAAAGGTGCAGTTGTTTTTAAATCTTTTGTACAAGTTTGGGGCGCTTCCGGTTGGTTAGTCGATGCGGAACTTGAATTCATTAAAGGAGCGAATCCAAAGTTTCAAAAAGTTAATCGATTATGGGAAACGAATTACTGGGTGTATGGCGATCCTGGGATAGATTATGATCTTCCTACTCAAAATGTAGCAATCGAAAATAACACTGCGACGAGTCATATGCGCATGACGATTACAGGACACGGACAAGGAAATACAGATAATGCAGCGGAGTTTTCAAATAAAACGCATGATGTTGTCGTCGGTGGCGCTACGGTAACTACGCATAATTTGTGGAAAAATAACTGTGATCAAAATGCTTGTACAGGACAACTTGGAAACGAAACGAGCAGCAGAGCAGGATGGTGCCCTGGACAAAATGTAATTCCTTATGTTTATAACCTGACAGGAAATACTACGCCGGGTGCGTCGGTAAGTATAGACTACGTTTTGGAGGATTACGTGAATCTTTTGAATACTGGATATAATAATAATGGGCACACAGAACCACATTATAAAATCTTTGCTTACCTCATCGAGGAAAGTGGAACACGTTACGGAGATTACAATAACTTGAGTGCGGAGGCGGTAAACGTTACCGTTAGCGGGACAACGGCAAACCCAAGTTTTGACGCGGTAAGTTTTGAGATTAAAAATACGGGTACAATGGATATGACGAACGTTAAAGTATCGTATTACGTGGACGAAACATTTGTCGTAGAAGAAACCATTAATGGAACGATCGCTGTTGGAGATACTTATACCTACAACTTTACCGAAGTAAGTGGTTTTACGGCGGGCGATGACAACCTCGTTTTTGCAGTTGTAAGCGCGGCTAACGATGAAGATGTTAGTGATGATGTAGTGAAAGCGGTCGTAGATCCTACGATTACGAGTATAAATGAAATTCCAGCGTCTGCCTTGAAGTTGTTTCCAAATCCTTCTGCACGAGACTTCCAATTGGAGTTAACGAGGGAGTTGTTGAACGGACAAGCAGAGATTATGGACGCACAAGGAAAGTTGGTTCGTCGTTTTATGATCACAAACTTGAACAGTACGATTAGCATCATGGAAAAAGGATTGTACCTTTTAACCATTCAATCTACGGAAGGCAAAACAATTACCCGGAAATTTGTCGTTCAATAGAATTTGTTTGATGCTAAATGGTTTTATTTGGTGGAAATCTAGTAAATCTTTTATTGCTTTTTCTGCTGACTAAATGAATTTACTTAGAACCATTTGTTGACGGTATTATTTTTACAATAACCAGAAAAGCCAGTTGATCTTTTGATCGGCTGGCTTTTTTAGTGAAGCAGCCTGAACCTCCTCAAGTTCGCTCCGATCAGAAAATTCTAAGCTATTCTAATTATAAAGCAGTAAAAAAATGATTGGTTCAACCCCATTTTTGATAGAGTTTTACTATATAAAATCCTTTTGTAATCCAGTATCTTACAGTGTTTCAGTACGCGTACTTTTTTAGAAAAAAGGGTACTGTATTAAGCAGGTGTAACAACTTTTGGAAGGACTGAAAGTCTAAGCTTGCGCTAGGTTTTAAAAAAAGATCATGGATTTTACATTATACTGGTTTATGTTTCCCGTAGGGATGATGGTGGCGACGACGGCGATGTTGAGTGGCATTGGGGGCGCAGCTTTTTTTACGCCCATTTTTCTATTGATTTTTCCTTTACTCGGTCCAGAATATCCTTTGGCCAGTCCAGTAACGGCGATTGCAGTGGCTTTGTTGACCGAGACTTTTGGTTTCAGTTCGGGCTTTATTGGTTATTACCGAAAACGCCTAATTGATTTTGGTTTGATCAAGTCTTTTTTAATTGTTTCCATTCCTGCGGGTATCGTCGGTACTTTGATGGCGCATTATGTAAATACACAGCTTATCTTATTATTTTACGGTTTACTGATGTTCATCGTCGCCTACGTTTTAATCAAAGGTCACGGTGGTGAAGTGACGGAAGACTTCGATGCATCGGATGATTTAAGGAAAGTGGTGGACACGGAAGGAAATGTTTATCAACATATGATGTATCAAGCTAAGAAAATTCCGACGGCAGTTGGAGGTCTTTTGACGGGCTTAGTTTCGGTAGGAATTGGAGAGGTGGTAATGCCACAATTGGTGAAAGATGGTAAAGTTGCGGTTCCCGTAGCAGCAGCAACTTCTGTTTTGATTGTGATTATTACCGTAATCTGTGCTTCTTTTACGCACATCGCGACCCTCATTAATCAAGGTGGCATTAACGCAGTACCTTGGAATTTAGTTTGCTACAGTATTCCAGGCGTTTTGATTGGTGGACAAATAGGGCCAAGATTGCAAGGGAAAGTTCCACAGCGTGTGATGGAACGAACCATCGCCATTATTTTTTCAATTATTGGAGTTGCGATGATTTTTATGGTTGCTAAAGGATAGTACTTCGTACACAGTGTACTTAGTTCAAGCATCGGAGCGCGATTGCTTTTCTACGCCGTTTCCCTTAATTCTGATCATTGAAATACACCTGTCTATTCGTTAAGTAAGCTCGCCAAAGTAATTTTCCTGCAATATTCTATCTTTTAGCAGACATCTTGTGAATAAGTTTGCTAATTTTAGATTGAAACCATTGTTGACTTCGATCTTTTTTATGAACCAGCCTGTAATTAGTTACTGTATTTGTTGCTTATTCCTCTTCGGTAGTGCTTTAGGGCTTGCCCAATCTCGGGCGATTTCGGACCGCATTGCCAATTACAACATTCAAGTTGAATTAGATACCGTTGCCAAAAAAATTACGGCTTCGGAGTCCATTCTCTGGAAAAACCCTTCTGCGGATACCATCCGCGAAATGCAATTTCACCTTTATCTCAATGCTTTTAGGAATAATCGCTCCACTTTTATGAAAGAATGGGGCGAAATTCCTGATGTCTTTCGGAAAAATTTGGTAGAGAACTGTGAATGGAGTTGGATTGATATTAAAAAATTGAAAGATGAAGCTGGCAATGACTTGATGCCCGCGATGAGCTATATTCACCCTGATGATGACAATGAGGAAGATCGTACCGTGCTCCGCGTTGTGTTGGCGGAACCTGTTTTACCTTACGATTCGATTCGCTTACAATTAGATTGGATTACGCGGATTCCTAAGACGATGGTGCGAACGGGCTATAATTTGGATTATTATTTTATGGCGCAGTGGTTTCCCAAATTGGGGGTTTACGAGCCAGCGGGAATGCGCTATGCAACGGAAGGCAGTTGGAATTGTCACCAATATCACGCAAAAGGAGAATACTACGCCGATTTTGGAGTTTATGAAGTCGAGATTAATGTACCGAAGGATTTTGTGGTGGGGGCGAGTGGGGTGATGATCGACGAGCAAAAACTTGATACCAGAGATACCTATACTTTCCGAGCGGAAGACGTGATTGATTTCACTTGGTCTGCTTCACCGTATTTTGAAGAGATTAAAACGGAATGGAAAGGCGTGGAATTGCGCTTACTCGTTTATCCTGCTCATGTACATTTTGCAGAACGTTATTTTACTTCTATCAAAAATTCTTTATCCTATTTCGAAAAATACTTTGAACGTTATCCTTATCCTATTTTAACGATTGTTGATCCGCCTTTTCATGGTATTTTTAGTACGGGAATGGAATATCCGATGCTGATTACGACGGGGAGTTTTTGTCTCTTACCAGAAGGAGTGAGAACGACGGAAACGCTTGCTGTTCACGAATTTATCCACCAGTACTTTATGCAAATGATCGCCACACACGAGCAAGAAGAACCTTGGCTGGACGAAGGGTTTACGACCTATTACGAAGGTCGAATCATGGATCATTACTACGGAGAACACGAATCCACGGTAGATGTACTGGGGATTCAATTCGGAAATAAAGAATACAATCGGGCAGAATTTTTTGCTTTTCCAAATATTGAAATAGCAGAAAACGCGCGCCCGAGTTGGCAATTTAAGCACGGTGGCTATGGTCGAATTTCTTACAACAAAACGGCGATTTGGTTGTGTACGCTAGAAGGAATTATCGGGAGAGAGACGATGGACGAAATTATGAAAACCTACTTTCAACGTTGGAAGTTCAAGCATCCTTGTGGGAAAGATTTTATTGCGATCGTCAATGAAGTTGTACAAAAAAATCATGGTGAAAAATTTGGGAAAAACCTAGATTGGTTTTTTGATCAAGTCTTGTACGGAACAGAGGAGTGCGATTATACGGTAGCAGATATTGAAAATATTAAAATGCTCCATCCCGTCGGTGTTTTTGAGGAGGTGGAAAATTGTGTAGGAGAAGAAAAAAACGAAAATGGATCGCCACGTTACCAATCTAAAGTGGTACTCCATCGTTTGGGAGAAATGATGTTGCCCGTAGAAATTTTGATTCAATTCGAAGATGGAAAAACGGTGACGGAATTATGGGATGGGAAGGCACGGAGCAAAGAATTCGCGTACACGGGATCAACGCGAATCGCCTGCGCAGAGATTGATCCCGCCCGCAAAATTTTTATTGACAAAAATTTTATTAATAATAGTAGAAGCACAAAGGTTCAAGAAACGGGAATTCGAAAGCACTTAAATCAATTTATGGTTTGGATGCAAAATGCGATGATGAGTTTCGGCGCTTTGATCTAAATCACTTTCTATTAGCGTTTATTTTTATGAAAATTTTTAAAGCCTATTTAGCTGGATGGTCTCGTGTATTTCACTTGTGGAAACTATGCTTGCTCTTGTACGTCCTAAACTTTTTGATAGCGCTCGTTTCTTTAATTCCATTGTCTAGTTTTTTAAGTCAAACGGTCGGACAATCCTTAAGTTTGAATCGTAGTTTAGCTAAATTTGACTACCTTTTTCTGAGTGATTTTTACAATGCTTACGGTGAAGGGGTACAGATTATTCTCAATCAATCTATCGTTCTAGTTATTTTGAATTTCTTGTTTTCCATCTTTCTCATGGGGGGATTAGTTGATAGTATTAGAAAGCGAGCAAACAAGTTTAGTTTTAACGAATTCTGGAAAAGTTGTGCGTATTATTTTGGTAGAATTTTTCGGTTGACAATTTATTTTTTAGTTTTTCAAGGCATTCTCTTAGGTAGCTTTTTTATGTTGTTGCTGGCGAATGGCATTTCTCCTTTCGAAGTAGAAAGTGAAGCAGAATTGATCCATCACCTCAATCTACTGCTCCTCATTTATTTTTTCTTTGCTACGATATTTTTTATGATTCAGGATTACGCTAAAGTGCATTTGGTATACCAAGATAAGAAAATCATTGCTCGCTCTATTTACGAAAGCTTTCGATTTGTTATCAAAAATATTTTGCACTTTTTATTTTTATACTTGCTTAATATTGCGACTTTCCTCTTGCTTTGTTTCATCTATTACCAACTCAATCACTTGGCTCAACCAGATGATATGACAACAATTACTTTAGTGTTTTTGCTAGGACAAGCTTTTATTCTGGGTAGAATTATTACGAAAATATTGAACCTCGCCAGTGCCGACCACCTGTATCGAAAAACGATTTTAACAGCAGAATATCCTCCGCAAGCTTAAGCGCAGCAATTAAGAAAAATTAATTTGTCGGCGGAATAAACTTTACTAAATAAGTATCCGGATTTTTCAAATGATAAACAATCTTGAAATTTTTGGGATTTTGCTGAACAACAGGAACCAAATATCTGCCCGTAGAGGAAAAGCCTAATTGCTCAACAATTACGTAGCTAACCTTTTGTCTTACCAAATTATCCATGAAAGCTTTATGATCTAATTCATTCGGAAAACTTGCCGTATAACGATCCGAAAAAATGTGGAAAAGTTGTGGTTTTCGACAAGCTATTATATCCGAATTTTTGAGGTGTTTTTTGCAATATTCTCCAACGAGTTTATAGTTTTTCCAACGGGGAGGTTGTTCTTGTTTTGCTTTCAAATGTAGTCTTTTGAGTGGAAAACTCTGCCAATCTCTGTCCTGGTTCTCTTCGTAAGGTCTAATGTAGCTACTCAATAAAGGTAAAACTAAAAAGAGTAGCCAATGTGCTTTCGGGAGCTTTAAGCGCTGGCCAATTAAGTTAAGCAGCGTAGAAATGGCGAATAAAATTAAACCCACCATGAAAGGTAAAACGACTACGATAAATCGAGTGCCAAACCAATACTCGGGCCACAGTAATAAAATCCCCATCGTTCCTCCGAGATAACCCAATAAGAGCATCCGATACTTTGGACTTTTGTACAAGCCAAACAAAATCAATAGTATCAAACTAAGTCCAAGGCACCACGCTTGAGCATCGGGACTAACTTTGTAATTTACTTCGATAAAGGGAAATAAACTCGAAGGAATTTCATTCGTACAGTAACGAACAACATTTTTCGTTATCCGAGTAACCAAATCTCCCCAGCCCATCGTGCCCAACTCCGGACGATAGGTATTGACTTGAAACAAGACCGAATGGTAGCTACTCGACAATCCTAATAGTTTTCCCCTAAGGATCCAAGGAATGGCGAGTAACACGAACCCAGAAAAAGTGAGTCCCGCTATTTTCCATTTTCGTTCGATGAGTAAGTATAGAATCGTACCCGCTAATAAAGCCACACCAATCGTCCGAATATGAAAAGCGAAAGAAAGGCTAAACAAAAAGTAGAGGTACGATTTGGAATGCCATCGGAAGTTTTGAATGTCTATTTTTAAGAGCCAATAGAAAGAGAGTAAGCTGAAAAATAAAAAAGGAACCTCACTCATCAGCACCGTCGAGAATCCGACAACGTGATAATTCATTAATAAAAATAAGTTACCAATTAGAGCGACTTGCCACGACCAACCCAACTTTTTGAAAATTTGAAAACAGAGGATTAAACTCGCCAAAAGAAAGAGGCCATTTACTATTTTTAAAAATATGATCTTCTTGCTGAAAATCATCGCAGCGGCAAGTAAAATCGGATAACCGGGTGGAAAATGTCCGTGTGGGCGTTCCCAAATGTCATTGTATAAATTATAGCCTAAGCCTTTACTCAATGATTTTCCGAGGAGATAATAACTCGCATTGTCGCCATTGAGACTTAGCTTTGAATCAAAAATATAACTGTAAACGGCTACAAAACAAATCAAAAGAAGTAGTAATGGAAGGTAGGTTTTCCAAGTAGATTGATTTGAAATTGGGCTAACTTTCTGTGGGCTAGGCTTGCTAGTTTTTTTGCTAGATTTAGTACTTTTTTTCATCAACTGTGCTTTTTTTGCTAAGCACGGTGCTGATCGCGATGGGGTTGGGAGGAAGGGCTTTACTAAACCATAACAAGTGTTTTTTTTAATTTACTACACCATAACATTTTTTTTAATTTACTGATAATGAGTTGCTTGTGGTTTTTTTTTGATTTTAAGATTAGACCGAAAAAGCTTAAAATTTTGTAAGAAAAAGGTGAAGACTTGTATTTTTATTAGTCAAGGATAGTTTTTTTCTCAAACGAGAACGAGCAACTTCTACGCTTTTGTGAGAAATATGTAAGAGCGTTGCGATTTCTTTAGAGTTCATATTGAGTCGCAAATAAGCACATAATCTTTTTTCGTTGGGACTAAGTTGTGGAAATTCTTTCGCGAGGTTTTGATAGAAATTTTGGTTGACCGCTAAGAAGTGTTTTTCGAAAGCTTGCCAAGTTTCTTTTTTCGATTGCAGATTGATCTCTTTGATCATCTGCTGTACTTTCGATTGCGTCGGTTTATTTACCACTCTTTGTAAACGGGTCAATTGTTCTTTGAGGGTAATCAGGCTTTGGTTTTGTTCATAAATATAAATAGCCTTCGTGGTGAGTACTTTTGCTTGGCACAAGAATTTGTCCTTGATGGCTTCAATGGCTAGTTTTAACGCGGCCTTTTCTTCGAGTAATTGCTGTATCGCTTCACTTTGTTGTACCTGTAATTGTTGCGCGTGAATTTGTTTTTTTTGCTGCATATAAATAAAAGCTCCCATGCTTGTACCAACTAACGTTAACAAGAAAATCAGCAGCTGAAGTTTTTCCAACTCCTGGGCGTGCTGCAGTTCTAACTGATCGACTTTGGCTTTTTGCGTAACGATCTGTTGGTGGTAAGCATCAAGTTTTTTTAACAAGTTAGGCGGTTTGCCAACTGCTATGCTCGTACTATCATTCCCTATTTGACCCAATAAGAAAGAGGGAAAGAGCCAGCAACAATAAAAACAAAAGTGTATTATATTTTTTCTCATGGAGAAGTTTTCTATTAAACTTACTCACGAGAAAAATATCGAGAAGGTTGGGAAATAGCAGTACTTTTATGAAATCCTTTTGCTAGATTTTTTTTAAAACTTGCAAATGACTTAACGCTTTCCTAAAATCGCCTTTACTTGCTCATACTCTTCTGGTCGATTTACATTCATTAAAGATTTAGGTTCTAGCACGTCGAGGACTTCAATATCCGTGTTGATCAACACTTTGCGGGGACAAGAATAGCCTTGTGCTAAAAATTGTAATAGAATCGGATAACTTCTCGGTTCCCAGATCGTAATGAGCGGTTCTGGAAATTCACTCGTAGGACTATTAAAACAAGTCGCTACTTTCGATGGATTACGAGCTTGACAAAGTTGTTGCAACGTAGCTTCATCTAATAAAGGTAAATCACAGGCAACGACTAACCAAGCATGATCGGGATATGCCCGAAAAGCAGAGGCAATACCACCAAAAGGACCTAAGCCCTCAAAACGATCTGGTAATAAAGGATAACTACAGTCTGGAGAAATAATTTGATTCGGTCGACAGGAAAGAAAGGTCTTTGTACAAAATTTATCCAACAAATCGCCCATGAATTCCTGTTGTGGTTTACCGTGGTAATCGAGCATTCCTTTAGCTTGTCCCATGCGCTGACTTTTACCACCGGCTAAAACCAAACCGTAGAGTGGGGGAAGTGCGGCACGCATTTTTGTTAAGAGTAACTGGGCTACTTGATCCAACTCCGTCGCTTTGAAAACAGGAATCGCGGCAGCTTGTGGCAAATGCTCGAGTAAAAATGCTGGAATTTCCGTGACGCCTTCGGTCAGCAGAAAAGCCTGTACGTTACTAAGTCGGTCTAATTTCCGCTGGAGGGAATCATACTTGCGAGGGTCAATCACGACCAATTGATTTTGGGCAATAAAATGATTGCCATTGACGAGCACCAAGTCCCGATCATTGAAATACGTTCGATACTGATAACGATCTAGTTTCGCAGAGAATTGAAACTGGTGATAAGCAATCTTATCCGTATAAACCAAGGCTTTTTTTCCCAAGAAGTCTTCCTCCGCATCGCTAGCAGCTTGATGATCTGCATCAACGTAAGCCATGGTATAATAAGCTGTCAATTGTTTCGTCAGGTTTAAGGCAATCGCTTGCAAATTACCACAAGGCGTTCCAATAATCGCCCATTCGTTTCTTCCAAAAAAACCTAATTGTGGTCGAGCTAATTTGGCGTGCTTCTGATGTTTTTGCTCCATGCGTATCTTTGATCAATGAGGGAATTGGATTCATTGGTAAAGATAGAAATAAAATACAGCCAAGCCTAAAATATTTTATTGAAACCACCGCCATATTGTTATTGCTTACTTGTCACATTACTTACCCGAAGCTGTTTTACGCTAGTCCGAATGCCAATTAAAAAGCGAAAAAATGCGATTTTAACCTTAAAAAAAGCTGATTTCCTTTTATATAAAAATAAACAACTATGTATACAAATAAGGATGTTGTGATCACAAAAACAACTGCTTTAATGGAAATTATTTTTTACTGTAAATAGTCAAATCGCCCGTAAGTAAAAGCTTGTAGCGCCTGGTTGGGGAAAGGGAGTCCAAAAGTAAGACATCATTTGTTTTTAAAATATGAGGCTGTAAATCTTGTCACAAACAATAGGAATACTGAGATTATTATGGTCTAACTGGTCTGCTATTTGTTATAAAGATAAGCACGGAGGATCATTGTAAATGGTGACGATTTCACGTTCGATGCATCCACTAATTTTCTCCCCACACAGCTCCCCCCAGCATTCCCTCCCACCAATTTTGTAGATACTTCCCCGAAATCATAACCAGTAAATGGAAAGTCTAATGCCACACGCCAACTCTAATGTAATACTAAGCCTAATTTTGTTGCTTTTAGGTACTAGTAATTTAACTGCTCAAACGCTAACATACAATCAAGAAGTCATTGAGACAATCAGTGAACTAGGAGAGATTGATAGCTATAGTTTCTGGGGAACCCAAGGAGATAAAATTCTCATTAGAATGCGGGATGCAGAAACGGGGGTTGATGCGTGCATGGAATTATTTGATCCTTCGGGCGCACTCGTAGCTAGTGATTGTGGTGATGGTGGTACGGTTAGAATTGAGGATTTTGAACTTGCCGCTACGGGAAACTACCTTTTAAAGGTATGGGACCATAATGATAATGATACCGGAGCGTACGGTTTGGCCTTACAAGTATTGAATAATCCTGCATACACTGAGGTAATTAATTGTGGCGATGACTTACTGAAGGATTTGACGCAAACGGTAGAAATAGATGCTTATTCTTTTACCGCAACGGCAGGCGATAATGTGGCGATTAGAATGCGTAGTACTTCCAATTACTTCGAATCAAAATTAATTTTATACGATCCAAGCGGAAACATCGTCGATCAGGCTGTTGGTTCTAGTGGTGGACCGACCCGCTTATCTACGGAGAATTTACCCGTTGATGGCGTATATACCATTTTGGCAATGGATAATAATGGTAATGATACGGGAAGTTATGGTTTGTCTTTCCAAATCACTTCTTTGAGTAGTTGTGCAGAACCAATCGCGTGTAGTGCAGACTTATCTCGTAGTATTGATAAATACGTAGAAATGGATGCTTACTTAATGACGGCTTTTGAAGGTGAAGATGTCATCATCCAAATGCGAAAGTCGAATTCTAGCATCGAAGCTCAGATTGAAGTATACAAACCAGATGGTAGCTTATTACACATGATTAAAGCACCAAATGGTTCGCTTTGTAGATTAAAGTTAGACGATCTACCCGTCAGTGGAGATTATATGATTTTATTAATGGACGGCGCAGGGAATGATAAAGGAGATTATAGTTTTTCGGTACAACGATTGGCTCAGCCAGATTGTGCCTTTTCTTTAAATTGTCAAACTATTGATGGCGCTTTCAGCTTAGATCAACTAGGCGAAATGGATGCGTATACAATTTCCGTTAATGCCGGTGAAATGGCTACTTTCGTGATGAAAGACTTAGGTACTTCGGTAGAACCAATGCTTGAGTTGTACGATCCTTCTGGAAATTTAATTGCTTCGGGACACGAATATGTTACTACTACTTTAGAGGATATTGTTTTTCCCGTAGATGGAATTTATACCTTGTTGGCAATGGATAAAAGTGGAAACGATACGGGCCCTTATTCGCTTAGTGTCTTAAGCGAACAAGTTGGGATTGGAGATAATTTGCCACCTACTTTGGCTTATCAAGATCTAACCTTGGCGCTAGATGAATTTGGCGTAGCCAGCATGGAGGCAGCAGATTTAGATAATGGAAGTACGGATGCTTGTGGTTCTTTAAGTTTTGATGTTAATATCAACACTTTCACTTGTAGCGATATCGGAACGAATGAAGTAAGCTTTGTCGTTACGGATAATAGTGGAAACACGGTTAGTGCAAGCGTAGCAATCACGATTGTAGATAATATGGCACCAGTGATTAATGCAGTACCTGCTGACGTTACCGTAAATTGCAATAGTATCCCTAGTGCGCCAAGCTTGACGGCGACGGATAATTGTAAAGGAAATTGGACGGCTAATTATGACGAAGTCGTCAACACAGGATGCCCTTATACCATTGTGAGAGTTTGGTCTGCAACGGATGATTATGGGAATGCTTCTTCTGCGATTCAAACCTTAACGGTAGAAGATGTAGAAGCACCGAATTTAAGTGGTGTACCAGGAAATATGACCGTTACTACTGCAACGATTCCAGCAGTAGCCAACGTCACGGCAAATGACAATTGTACTGGAAATTTATCAATTGATTTCACGGAAGTAGCAGGAGAAGGATGTCCTTACGTCCTTACTCGGACTTGGACCGTGATTGATGATTGTGGGAATAGCAAATCTGCTACGCAGTTGATTACCGTAGAAGATAATGAAGCACCAGTTTTTAGTAATTTACCAGAAGATATTACGATTGAATGTACGGAGTGCGTGCAATCTTTTGCCAATAGCGATTTTGAAGGATTTGAATTATCCGGTGGTTGGGGATACGTGAATGAGTCAGAATTACCAGGTTGGTCAACAACGGCTACGAATGGAAATATCGAAATCCAGAAAAGTGGTGGTGTCGATGGTGTCGCTTCTTACAGTGGCAACTATCACGCAGAATTAAATGGCGACCAAACGGGCGACTTCTACCAAGAATTCTGTACCGTACCAACAACAACTTTGTCCATCAGTTTTGCTCACCACAAAAGAATGAGTTCCAATAATACGACTCCTGATAAAATGGAAGTCTTTGCGGGACCAGATACAGATAATTTATTGTCGCTAGGTATTTTTACCGTAGAAGAGATAGGTTGGGAAGTACACCACGTAACGTATAAAGTGCCTAGCGCACAAATCAGCACTGTCTTCTTATTTAGAGCCGTACAAGGCGCACCTAATAACGATACCTATGGAAATCTAATTGATGATGTTTCTGTCGTAACTTTATTCGGACCATCCGTACCGACGGTAGCAGAAGAAGGCGTTTCGATTGAAGTAGAAGAAGAAATGATCACGGGGTCTTGTAGCGAGCATTACCAATTGATGCGATCTTGGTTGGCTACGGATCAGTGTGGAAATACCAGTAAAGTATCTCAACTGTTGACCATTGGTGATTTTACCGCACCCGTTTTTGAGGAGTTGCCTGCGGATCTTACGGTAACTTGTAATGCAGTACCTGAAGTAGCTGTTCTGACCGCAACGGATAATTGCGCGAGTGAAGTGACGATTAGTTTTGAAGAAACAGCAAGTGGTACAGATTGCCCTTATCTCTTGACGCGAACTTGGCAAGCGGTGGATGATTGTGGGAATGCGACGACTGTTAGTCAAACGATTACCGTAGAAGCTGGTGGTTTTGTAGAAGCTTATTGTGAGACAGAAGGGGAAGATTCAAACTACGAATGGATCGACAAGGTAACTTTTTCAAATATAGAATATCTTTCTGGCGATGATGGTGGATATGGAGATTATACCAATATGATCGCAATGGTAACGGCGGGAGAAAATTATGAAATTACTTTAGCACCGGGCTTCGACGGAAGTACTTACCAAGAATACTGGAGTGTATGGATTGATTGGAATGTTGATGGCGATTTTGCCGACGAAGGAGAATTAGTTTTCATGGAGAAAGGGAATGAGGTGATTACCGGAGGCATTGCAATTCCGAATACGGCGAGTGGAACCACTCGGATGCGAATTAGTATGAAATACGGTAGCTATGCAGAAGCTTGTGATGATTTTTCTTACGGAGAAGTAGAAGATTATTTAATAGAAATTACACCGGGTAATGCTAATCCTTGTGGTGCACTTCCAGAGAATTGGAGTAACACTGATATTGGAAATCCAAGTGTAGCGGGTTCCGCTTGCTACGATGCAGCAGCAGAAAGTTATACCGTTAATTCAACCGCTTACGATATCTTCGGAACTTCGGATGAATTTCATTTTGTGTATACTGATTTCTGTGGGGATGGAGACTTGATTGCTCGAGTAAGAGGGATTACGAATACTAGCGACAACGCGATCGCAGGAATTATGATGCGTAGAAATTTAGAAGCAGGTGCTAAAAATGCTTCCTTAGTGGTTACGCCCGGTAGTGGAATTTCTTTCCAAGCAAGATTGACGAAAAATGGCTATACGTATACGGGCGACTTAGAAGGTGGCGCACCAACTTGGGTGAAGTTATCAAGAGATGGCAAACAATTTACGGGCTACATCTCTAACGACGGTGAAACTTGGACACCTGCCTACTACGCCAATATCAATATGAGTAATTGTATCTCTATTGGTTTAGCGGTAGCGAGTAATAACGAAACAGCAGAAAACAGTTCTCTTTTTGATCAAGTTAGTATTGTGGCAGCAAGCGATCGTAATGGTGGTAGTAATGATTTAGCCGCTCGGGCACAGTTTCCAACTTTAGCCTATGATTGTAGCCAAGAGATCGAACACCGAGGAGAGATTGCAGATTGTCCAACTTTTAACGGAGCCGCTTTTGACTTAAACCAAACGGTTAATCTAAATGCAGAAGCACAAGGACATACAAACCCAGATTTCCACGTCTTTCCTAACCCCGCGGATTATTATACGGAGTTGTATTTAGGACAAGAATGGGATGGCGCGTTTGCAGTAGAAATTTACAATCAGTTGGGACAACTCGTGTTGACGCAACAACATACGACAGCTACAGATCGTCAACTTAGTCTTGATTTGGGGAATTTGAATTTAGGAAATGGATACTACAGCATTACGATCCGCCAAGGAGATAAAGTAACGACTAAAACGCTAGTAGTAGCGCACTAAATCATTTTTCTCTACTAGTATCTAGTATAAAATAAGAACTCGACTTAATTTTTATGTTTTTATGATAATTACTAAAAATCGTGAGTGACCTTTGGATCACTTGCGATTTTTTATTTTCTGATGGCAGGCAGAGATCTTTTCCCGTAAAGGGCGAGTAAACCTAATATCGGACCGAATGCTAGGATCATGTAAATGTAAGGACTATCAAATTGTACTTTGAGATAATTCAGTAATTGGATACTGACAATGGTAATGGAAAAGCCGATGCAATTCACAATGGTGAGCGCGGTGCCTTTGGTTGCCGCTGGTGCATGCTGCGCAACTAAGGTAGAAAAAAGTGGAGAATCGGCAATGACGACTAACCCCCAGAAAAGCAGGAAAAAAATCGTGAAGACTTCTATCTGCAACATAAAAATAAAAGGTGCGGCTACACAACAACTACCGGATAGAAATAGCGCTAAGGCAGCCGTTTTTTTGGTGCCGTTTCGCGCGGCTAAAAATGCACCAACCATACAAGCTAGTCCACCCAAACCGATGATGAAAAAGGCAAGAATGGAAGGATTTAGCCCGCCAGGATCTTGCGCTAAACTGGTATACTCCAATAGCAAAACGGGAACAAATGCCCAGAAAGCGTAGAGTTCCCACATATGTCCAAAATAGCCTAAAGCTGCCGACCGAAAGGCAGGGTTTTTAAACACCTTGAAGAGCGCGCTGAAATCCAAACCCAAACTTGGTTTCCGATAAGGACCATCCGGTACGAATACTAAAAGGAGTGTCCCACCCAAAACGGATAAAATCGAGATACTATAGAGTATCCTCCTCCAAGGTAAATCGCTTGCTAAGCCTTTTAATAAATGAGGGAAAGCTGTGCCAATGACTAATGCACCAACTAAAAAACCCAAAGATTTACCTAAGCCCTTTTGGTAATAATCGGCAGCAATTTTCATCCCTACGGGATAGATACCCGCTAAACAAAATCCGGTCAAAAATCGAAAAAGAAGTAAACTCGTCAAATCATTTTGTGGAAGGGTTATGCCGAGATTAAAAAGAGCGCCAAAGCAAGCACAAACCCAAAAAACAACTGAAGGCGAAAAGCGATCGGCTAAGGTTAAAAATGCAAAAACTAGGGTGCCGGAGATAAAACCAAATTGTACAGCGGAGGTTAAATGTGCGAGCGCATCGGGAGACAATTGAAAATTAGCGATTAATTCGGAGAGCACCGCATTGCCCGCAAACCAAAGTGCCGTACAACAAAATTGGGCGAATACAATAATGGGTAAAATCCATTTTCCGGCGATCGTAATGGGGCGAATCATCTTTTGAAAAAATGATCTAAGGACCAAGTATCCCACGCTTTGGGTAAAAGGAGTAAACCGACCAAAAGTATTGTACGATATAAAACGTGCGATAAATCCCAAATGGGTTCCGCTAATCCATGTCCAAAACTAACAATTACCAAAACGGAGGCCAGCGCGTATAAGGCATAGTCTCTTTTGAATCCAATGAGGAGCAGAAAACCACCAATTAATTCTACGAAAGAAGTATAATAAGCCGTTCCATAAATGAGAAACTCTGGAAGTAAATCTTTGTACGTCCCGTAAAAAAAATCCATTTGATAAAGGTTTTCAACTCCCCAAGTAAAGACTTTACCGTAGCCTTGGAAGAAGAAAATTAAACCCAAAATTAAGCGCATACTGAGTAGCGCCACCGTTCTATTTTTATGCATACGATTATATTTTAAATGACTCCTTAGTCAAAGAACCGATTTTTATATTAGACTTCCTTGTTTGCCCCGCTGTTTTTAAGGTAGCTTGGCGGACATCTAAGCCTTAGGGCGAATTGAAAAGCTTACGCTAGCCTTGAAAATGTTGATTTCCGTTCGAGGTATCCTCTATCGTTAGTGCTCTTTTTAAACAACTTCTAATTTAAAAAAGTAAAAATATTTTCAAAAAAAATAAAAAACTGACTTTAAGAGCGCTGAAAAAAGAAAAGCTTTTGGTATTAAAGTTTGTAATTATTTGATAATGAGTTGATTGTTAATATATTTAAATAGATTTTTATTTGATCAAATTTGGTTGAAAAACGACATTTTAACGGAAAATGGACTTCAAACTAGTCAATTATTACTATATTTATCATACCCTCAGGCAGCGAATTTTGATGATGAAGCATCCTATCTAAAGGGGATAAGAAATTCGCATAGCCAAAAATTCCTGATATAGACCGTTTAATACTAATAATTGAAGTTAAATTAATTCACCATTTAGGTAAGGGATTGATTTATTCAAGATCGTGTTTTGGAGAACTAACACAAGTTAAATGACTGAAGTCGAGTTGATTAAAGGCTGTATCCAAGAAGACAAAAACTGTCAACGAGAGTTGTTTCAGCGTTATGCTGGAATAATGTATACAGTATGTCTGCGATATGCTCGGCACCGAATGGAAGCAGAAGATCTTTTACAAGACGCTTTTATTAAAGTTTTTAATAAAGTAAGTTTTTTCAAATCTGAAGGCTCTTTTGAAGGTTGGATTAGACGTATTGTGATTAATACGGCTTTGAAGAATTATCAAAAAAGTAGTTTTCAAAAAGAAAGAATTGGTTTAGAAGATTACGAAGGGTCTACGATTGAACCAAGCGTTTATGCTGCCCTCGGCGAAGAAGAATTAATGGATCAGATTGCCAAATTACCCGATGGTTATCGAATCGTATTCAACTTATATGTGATTGAAGGGTATAGTCATAAGGAAATTGCTGAAGCCATTGGCATCGGAGAAAGCACTTCTCGGTCTCAATTGGTAAAAGCCAGAAAAATGTTGCAAGAACAAATTCTAGATATGCAAAAAGTGGCATCATGAAGAATATTAAAGAAACAGATCGGATCATTCGCGCTAAGCTGAAGAATCACGTAGTAGAAATGCCCGATCATTTGTGGGATAAGATTGAAGCAAAACGGAACGCCACGGTCGTGGTGACGAAGGAGTCGTCCCGTACAAAATGGTTGCTGCTTTTATTATTGCTCTTGGTAGGAAGTGCGGGCACTTGGACGATCCTCCAAAATAATCAAACGCCGGACGATCAAACGACGACCGGAACGAGCGATCAAAATTTATCACTTGTACCCACTAAGGAAAATACAACCAACGAGCATACAACTAGCAAAAACACAACAAACCATACCAATGAAAATACAACCGCTCTGCCAGCGGAATCTACCACTACGGTAAACCAGGAGGCGACGCTCGAAGAAAACGCAGTTACTTTGTCAAAAACTTCGGTAGCACCTCAAGCCAATTTAGAAAAGACCACCAATAATTTTATCAAAAAACCAAAGAAAAGCTCCTCAGGAGCAACAGAAGTTATTGCGTTAGCCAAGCGTAATAATCGCCAAATTTCAAATGCCGAGCCTAGTCTTAATAGACTGCAATCTACAGAGATCGTTTCCTCAACAGCCAAAGAGGAACAACAGGCTCAGACCGTAATCAAAGAAACCGAGTTAGGGGTAAGAAATGCCATCAAAGACGGGTCATTTTTGAAGGAGATTAAAAATTTGCCAAACGAATTTATTTCGCTCAACGCAAATCCCCTTCCTCTCGGTTCTTTACCTGATCCCAAATGTGCGAAATTCGGAAATAGTAGTTTTGGTTTTAATGCTTACTTGGATTGGTACATTTCACCTGATTATGCGTTCCGTACTTTGGAAGCAAAAAGCGCGGAATATTTAGAAGAAGCCGCTCGACGAGATGAGACAGAAAGTTATTTATATGCTTATAGCACGGGACTTCGATTCTCAGCGGTAGCTGAAAATGGCTTAGCTTTTCGCTCGGGTATTGCTTATAGCCAAATCAATGAAAAATTTGATTATGAAAGTGGTAACGAAACGAGAATTTCTATCAAAAATGAATTAGATCCAGATGGCAATGTCATTTCTTCGGATACGACGATACAAGTAGGAACACACCTCAAAACGAGTTATAATCGTTACCGAATGATTGATATTCCTCTGATCTTAGGCTACGAAGTAGAAACTAAGAATTTTACCTATAGTTTGAATGCGGGCGTATACCTTAATTTACTGTTCACCCAGAAAGGAGACTTCATTAAAGATGGTAATCCTACTAATTTTACCTCTAATCGTACGGATGCTGCGCCAAATGCATACCGAGCATTTAAGGATAAATTAGGGTTTAGCCTCTTCGGAAGTTTTGGCTTTAACTATAAATTGAATGACCATATGCAGATTCTGCTCGAACCGCATATTCGATATCACCTTAACCCTGTCAATCGTAAGGAATATTTGATAGACCAAAGCTATATCACAGCGGGTTTCATCACGGGAGTACGCTTCAAGTTTTAAGTAAACTTCCAAAAAAATAAAAAAATATATCAATCAGGCAGCGAATTAGAAAGTTAGGGTATCTAGCTTTCAAGGAGGATCGGAATCTGAACTTTAATCACTATCAGCAGAAAGGAATTCTTTAATTAGGAATTATGAGACATACTAAATTATTCATATTGCTAGCATTCATGAGTCTCGTCTTTACGACTTGTAAGGAGGACATTGATACCTTTATTGTAGAGGAAGAAACCTTACTAACTAGAGGTAATATTGTTAATTTTTTTACAGAAATGCATACGGGAACTGCTATCCATTTATTTAATGGAAATGAATCAACAACGATCGTTACGCCAAGAAGAACCAATATTCAAATTCCGCCCAATGCTTTTGTTGATGATAGCGGTACAGTCGTAACGGGACCAATACAATTTGAACTCATCGAGATTTATGAGAAAGGAGACATGATTAAATTTAATCGCCCAACGAGTTCTAACGGACGACCCTTAACTTCTAGTGGCGCATTTTATTTGCAAGCGAATCAAGGAAACAAAGTTTTATCGCTTTCTCCAAACCATGAAATTCAAATTCGCATAGAAAGCGAAACGATCAATCCTAAAATGGAACTCTTTTACGGCGATGATACGGACCCTTCGGGATTCAATTGGGTTGAAGCAGATGGAAACTCCCAATTATGGGAAAACGTTAATTCCGACTCTTGGGATAATCCAGACGGAACCGTTGGAACGGGATATAGCTTTTCGATTACACAACTTAATTGGATAAACTGTGATGCTTTTGTAGATATCAATCCGGATGCATTGACCGCTTTATGCGTAGAATTGCCAGAACTGTATACGAATAAAAACGCCGTCGTCTTTGTCACTTTTGAGGATTGGAATGGTGTGATGCCACTGCGTGGAAGTCCTGATTCAAAACAATTTTGTGAAATCGGTCTCCCTGTCGGTGCAACCGTAAAATTGTTGGTGATTTCCGAGCAAGGAACGGACAATTATCATTTTGCTAATCATAGCTTAACCATTACGGAAAATCAAACTGAAATTATGGAACCAATTCCTACCACCCTTGAGAGCATTGTGGAAGTATTGGATGAATTATAATCGCGTATCTGCCGTACGCAAGGGTGCATAGCCAGCACGTATATATTTATTTTAACTACAAGTACTAAGGCAAAATTAATTTGCCATTAAATGGTGTTAGATTTTGATTAGTATCAAGGCACGAAAACCGCCCTAAGCCTTTGCTTAGGAAGGCTTTGAGTAACGAAGAGACTGGTCGAAAGATGATGCAAGTTAATCAGTAAAATAATTTGTATTGGTACTTAATGCCAAATTAGCTAAAACTATTCTAAGGATTAGAATGAGTGAAAAATAAGCCCCCCACGGTTTGTTTTTGCTCATTCTTGCCTAAAATAGTTACCTGAAAAAACGGAAACAAAAAATTTAGAAAGAAACTATAATACCCTCCTGACTGCTAAGAAAAAGCCTTTAGACGTTGTAACGTCATGGGGCTTTTTTCGTGTCTATACAAAGGCTTTTCTATACGATGCTGGAAAGTTGAAAATAGCAGATATTGATTACGTAATAAAATTTGCAAATGCCAAGGATTGTCGCTTAATTTGTAATTCAAAATCATAGAAAGAATAGACAAAACGCTAATGAATAACCAATATTTTGATTTAATCGATCAAAGCTATTACTTTCCTCAGGATGGCTTCGATCTTGACGGAGAAGAATTGACCTTTCACGGCATCTCTCTTAAGTATTTAATTGAAAAGTATGGCACACCGCTCAAATTGACCTATCTCCCTAAGATCAGTATGCAGATTAAAAGGGCTAGAAATCACTTTAATCGAGCTATTAAATCTCTTGGTTACGGTGGTAAATATCATTATTGTTATTGCACCAAGAGTAATCATTTCAGTTACATTCTAGACGAAGTCCTCAACAACGATGTTCACTTAGAAACATCCTCTTCTTTTGATATTGATATTATCAATAACCTTTATCAGCGAAAGAAAATTTCCAAGAAAAAAATTATTGTCAATAATGGTTATAAGACCGAAGAATACGTCGAGAAAATTGCGCAATTAATCAAAATTGGCTTTAAAAATATTATTCCCGTTTGTGATAATATTAAAGAATTGGAACTCTATGAGAAATACATCGAAGGACCTTGCAAAATCGGCATTCGGGTAGCAACGGAAGAAGAGCCTAAATTTGAATTCTACACTTCTCGTCTGGGGATTCGAAAGTCGGAAGTTTTATCTTTTTATCAGGATAAAATTGCAAACAATGATAAGTTTCAGCTTAAAATGTTACACTTCTTCGTAGATACGGGCATCAAGGATTCTATTTATTACTGGGGCGAATTAAAGAAAGCGGTCAAAACTTACTGCGAGCTGAAAAAAATCTGTAAGGATTTGAAAGCGATTAACATTGGAGGTGGAATGCCGATTCGAAATTCGCTAGGTTTTGAATTTGATTATAAAGGAATGATTAAAGAAATCGTTAGTTTGATCCAACAGGCTTGCGAAGAAGAAGGGATTCCAGATCCAGATATTTTTACAGAATTCGGGAAATATACCGTTGGAGAAAGTGGCGCAACAATCTTCTCCGTCCTCGGTCAAAAACAACAAAATGATTCAGAGCTTTGGTACATCGTCGATAATTCATTGATGAATACGATTCCTGACAGTTGGGGCATTTTTGAGCGATTTATTTTGTTGCCCATCAACAAATGGAAACACGAATATACAAGGGTGAATATCGGCGGATTGACCTGCGACAACTCCGATTATTACAATTCTGAAGTACATGAAAATCAGGTGATGTTACCCCGTTTTAGCAACGAAGATGAAGAACCACTCTACATTGGTTTTTTCCATACGGGAGCTTACCAAGATGCATTGAGCGGATTTGGCGGGATCAAACATTGCTTAATTCCTGGTCCCAAACAAGTGATCGTTACCCGAAACAGCAAAGGAAATATTGTCGATCGATTGTACCGCGAAGAACAAACGGCAGCTGATATGCTGAAAATCTTGGGCTATTAGGTCCAATTTTAAGATTCTAAGTGCATTCATTCGATCAGAAGAAAGAAGAATAAAAGCTTTACTAAACTTCCACCAAATAAAATCATTTAGCACCAATTTTAAACTTAGCGGATAATTGAATCAGATCAATTATCCGCTATAGATGTCGTCATACAGCTTAAAATACCCTAAAAATAACGTTTTTAGGGTATGCCTTCCTGTTTGAAATTATCGTATCTTTGTTAAGTCTTCCTCTTCTCCTCATACCTCCAATAATTAAGTTTTAGATTTCCCCCATTAAACAACTTCTTTGTATTAATCAGTACTGTGGATTGTTTCTTGAAAATTAATTATAAGTACCTGTTCCGCACCAAGCTGCTGTCGTTGCGTTCAAACACTAAGCGAAGCATAGCTGAACAGCTTTCAGATATATAAATAATATGTTATATTTGTGTGAGCAGTAAAAATGTAGTAATTAATATGATTAAGACAAACTACGTTCTTACTTAGCTTACAAGTTTAATTTTTTTGTAGTCCCAATTGCTAACGCTAATCATATCACATATGCACAAAGTGCCTATCCTAATATTCTTATCCCTCAAGCTAATCTTAACCACCGGTTTTGATGTATCAGCCCAAACGATTTTCGTAGACCAGAGTGCCACGGGTGCTAATAATGGTACTAGCTGGTCGGATGCTTTTACCGACCTACAGCAAGCAATTAGTGTGGCTCAAGCGGGAGATGAGGTCTGGCTGGCCGCGGGGCATTATTATCCTACAAGTTGTAATAGCTGTAGCGAAGCAGATCGAAGTATCTCTTTTGAACTCCCTGACGGCGTAGCATTTTATGGCGGTTTTGTCGGGACAGAAACTTTAAGAGAACAAAGAGATTGGCAAAATAATTTAACCTACCTCGATGGCGATATCAACGACGATCATTCTTCCTTTCTCAATTCTTATACGATTGTTTATACCGAAGGCGTAAGTGCCGCAACGATTGTTGACGGACTGCATTTGATTAATGGTAATGCGAATGACCTTAGTTCTTTGGGTAGTCTAAAGGCTAGTGGCGCTGCTTGGTTTAACCAAAGTCCGTCGAGCACCGAACCCTCGAGTCCTACCATTCGCAATTGTACCTTTGCAGATAATAAAGCGAATGGATTTGGCGGAGGATTTTGTAATAGTGCTGATTTCTCAGGTAAGGCTTCTCCTTATTTTGAGCAAGTTACTTTTATTGACAACCAAGCAAAAGAAGGTGCAGGCTTATTTAATGATGGTTCTCATCAAGGTCAATGTACTCCAACGCTTCGCAACTGCCTTTTCATAAATAATGATGCGACTCAATTTGGAGGAGGAATGAGTAATGATGGTGGTTATTCGGGGAGGTGTAGCCCAATTATCATTGATTGTGTATTTAGAAATAATACTTGCGATTCTGGTGGTGGTGCGATCTCTAATCGGGCTTACCAAAATGGAATTAGTAATCCATATATCGCAGGTACCTTATTTGAGGATAATCATTCCGGCGCAATCGGTGGTGCTATTTTAAATTTTGGAATTGAAGGAACGGCTTCCCCAACCTTGGAACGTTGCGAGTTTAGTCGTAATTTTGCAAGCACGTACGGTGGCAGTATTTACAATCATGGTAAAACCGGAAACAGTAGCCCTAAAATTTCAAATTGTCTTTTTTATAAAAATGAAGCGTACTCTTGCGCAGGTATGTACAACCTCGGTTCCAATAATGGAAATGCTAGTCCGGAAGTTACCAATTGTACCTTCTATGGAAATATTGCCAAATATGGAACTTGTATTTATAATAATGCAGGAAGTAGCAGTGACGGCATCAGTAGTCCGATCATCGCCAATTGTATTTTTTGGGGAAATATTGCGACTCAAATTGCAGACGCCCACATTTTTCGAAACGTCAGTGGTACGCCCACGATTAGCCATTCCTTGGTAGACGCAAGTTCTTGCGAAGCATTGAATAGCGGTACGGGAACCAATACCGTTACTTGCACGGGCGGCATGATATTCAATCAAGCGCCTCACTTTGTAGATACGGTTAATGCTGATTTTCGCCTTTTAGCAAATTCACCGGCAATAGATGCCGGAGACAATACAATGATGATTGAAGACCTTGACCTAGATGATCATCTCCGTATTTTTAATGGCTTGGTCGATCTCGGCGCTTTTGAATATGGTTCTATGCCCTACGAAGTACCGAGTTTTACCATGCAGCCTAGCGCCACAACCGCTTGCGAAAATGGAAATACGACTTTTATGGTAACCGTAGTAGGCACTACGCCCGTACAATATCAATGGTTTAAAAATAATACAATTGTTGCTGGAGCAGATCAGATGTCGCTTTCGCTAAATGGACTGACAGCAATGGACGAAGCAGCTTATACTTGTAGGGTGATTAGCGTATTAGCCGATACGATTACTTCCTCTCCCGCTGCTTTAACGGTTGTACCCAATCTAGCCGTTTCAATAATGATCAATGCGAGTGCAACGGAAATTTGTGTAGGAGAAACGATTAACTTTACTGCTATCACAACCAATGGTGGGACGAATCCTAGCTTCATTTGGGAAGTTAATAATGTAGATCAAAATGTTGATAGCAGTAGCTTTTCTTCCGCTGCGTTGTCCGATGGTGATGAAGTGCGATGTAGTTTAAGTTCTTCCGAAACTTGTACGACGAATGCTACCGCAATTTCCAATTTACAAGTAATTACGGTTAATCCAGTGCTTACCGCAGACATTGCAATTACAAGTTCAACGACGGAAATTTGTGCAGGAGAGGTACTTAGTTTTGCTGCTACAACAACCAATGGTGGTACGAACCCCAGCTACGAATGGCGCTTAAATGGTACAATGGTAGGATCAAATAACGATACCTTAGTCCTAGCAAATTTATCGGATGGCGACGAATTAACTTGTCAATTGACTTCCGCTGAAACTTGTGTTCTCAATCCGATTGTCGTCTCCGATCCCTTAACCATTACTGTAAATCCGATCCTAAATGCAAGTGTTTCCCTTACCGCTACGGCAACAGAAATCTGCGCAGGGGAAACCGTTTTATTTACTGCTACGACCACAAACGGAGGTACTAATCCTACTTACGCATGGCAGTTAAACGGTATGCTAATCGGAACCAATAGTGATACTTTAAGTATCTCAAATCTATCGGATGGCGATGAATTAACTTGTCAATTGAGTTCTTCGGAAAGCTGCATCGCAACGACTACAGTTGTCTCCGATCCGATTGTGATTACAGTCAATCCAGTACTAACCGCTAGTCTTGCTATCGCGGCTAGTGCCATAGAAATCTGCGCGGGAGAAGTGGTGTTCTTTACTGCTACAGCAACGAATGCGGGTACGAACCCTATTTACGAGTGGCGTCTAAATGGCGGGGTAGTAGGAGCGAATCACGATACGTTGAGCTTAACTAGCTTGTCGAATGGGGATGAAATTATTTGTCAATTAGCCTCGTCGGAACCTTGTACCGGGAATGCGCTTACAAGCTCGAATCCGTTGATAATTACGGTTAATCCTGTGCTCAGCGTTGGTGTTGCGATTACCGCTACTGCTACGGAAATTTGTGCAGGAGAAGTAATTGAATTTATGGCTACGGCAACGAATGCTGGCATAAATCCCAGCTACGAGTGGCGCTTAAACGGTGTTGCTATAGGAACCAATAATAGTACTTTAAGCATCTCTACTTTGTCCGATAATGACGAAATAACTTGCCAATTAACTAGTTCAGCATCGTGTATTGTGAATGCGATTGCGATGTCAAATATAGTATCAATTACCGTAAATCCAATCCTAGAAGTTGCGGTTTCCATCGCTGCTACCGCAACGGAAACTTGTGCGGGAGAGTTAGTTACTTTGACCGCGACGGCGACCAATGGCGGTCTAAACCCAACGTATCAATGGTTCTTAAACGGGAGCTTATTAACCGAAACGAGTGAAGCATTAGTAGTAGATAATTTAATGGATGGAGACTCGGTATATTGTATTTTAAATAGCACAATTAACTGTACCAGCAACGCGGTGGCAACTTCAAACGTTCTGCATTTTACGGTCAACGATTTGCTCCTTGCGGAGCTAAATCTCACGGCTTCTGACACGAATATTTGTGCTGGATCGACGGTTAGTTTTTTCGCGGAAGCGATCCAAGGAGGGACAAACCCAAGCTATCAATGGACCTTAAATGGAGTAGTGTTAATGGAAGAAAATGATACTTTGGTACTCCCTAACTTGTTGGATGGAGACGAAATTCAATGTCAATTGACTTCTTCAAAATCTTGTGTGGTGGAGCAAGAAGTATGGTCAAATCCGCTTAGTATTACTGTGGCACCATTGCAAGACGTAACGCTATCGATCGATGCGAGCGCCTCGGATATTTGTGCAGGAACGATGGTTCAATTTGTCGCAATGGGCGATCATGTGGGAGAAAGCCCCATTTATACTTGGTACTTAAATGGAGAAGTAGTCGCTAATAATAGTGATGTTTTTGAAACGGATAATTTAAATAATGGTGATAAGCTGTCATGCACTTTGTTATCTTCAGAAAGTTGCACAATTAATCCATTCGTTACTTCTGATACCATTACGATGGAAGTGTCTCCTCAACTAGATTTAGAGGTAGTTATTGAAGCTTCTGTGACAACATTCTGTGAAGGCGAAAGTGTAGATTTTAGTACGGATGTGATCAATTCGGGAGATAATTTTAATTTGATGTGGCACATTAACGGAGCATCTATTGGCGTAAGCACTGAGGACTTCTCTTCTGAGCTATTTAATGATGGGGATCGAGTTTCTTGTGTGATAGAATCTACGGCTACTTGCTTAAATCAAAGTATTGATACTTCTAATGTGATCACTGTGACGGTATTACCGAATTTGATTCCTAACCTTGAAATCGAAACGCAGCAGACCGAAATTTGTCTTGGAGATACGGTTTTATTTGAAAGCACTTTTGCGCACTCGGGAGAAAATCCTAGCTTTCAATGGTATGTAAATGGGACTGCAATTACGGGAGGCAATACCCAGACTTTTTCTACTGATTTTCTAGCTGATGAGGACGAAGTTAGTTGTACCTTAATCTCTTCCGAAACTTGTTTAGCCGTTGATCAGGTACAATCTAATTTCCTTGTTTTGGACGTGAAAGATTGTACGGTTGGTCTAAATACTGTCGCTCATTATCAAGCCTTAAAAACCTATCCTAATCCATCTCAGGGTATCGTCAACATAGAAATGCCATCTAGGGTAACTACTGTAGATGTGTATGTTGTTGATACTAAAGGAGCAATAGTTTATGAGGAATTTGGTTTGGTACCAAACCCTGCAAAAAGTCTTCAACTTGATCTTACTAGATTAAGCTCTGGGCTATACTTTTTAAAGCTAGTCACGCCAACGCAAAGTTTTAGTGAAAGCTTATTTTTAAACAATAAATAACTTACTTTAACTATTCGAGCGGGTAGATATACAGAGCATATTTGTAGGGTTGCATTTACAATAATTGGTCGCACCCAATGCGACCTTTTCCGTCTTTTTTAATTCATTTTCTTACCACCATCCGATTCGTACTGGCTATTCCGCTTTACTTCCATAGTGGTCTAAACTGCTATGGGGAATAGTTGCCAATCGAGAAATGTTTCTACTCTGATCCAACTTCCAATTCAATTTAACTGCAAATAATAAACTACGCGCTGGTAATTTTGCTGTATTTTCTTATCTGTAACCCTGTTTTTGTGACATGGTTTAGTGTTAATTTAGTACGTTTTGTCTTATGATTATACTCCAAATATAGCTTCGTTTTGTGTGGGTCACGTTTTTTTTTTATATATCATAGATTTTTTATTATAAGGTTTAATTTGCTGATTAACAGCGAGTAGTATGTCGGAGCTTTATTGTTTTTCAAATGCAAATAATAATAATATTATTTTTTATTATAACATCTTTGTTTAGGCATAATGATTGCTATATCCTAAGAGTACTATATTAAAGAAAAATGTTGAGTTTATTCGCCTCCAGTAGTAATACGGTTGGCTGGTAACTTAATGAATCAATGTTTCTTCCTCCTATTATTTATTTGATGTTATTTCGATAACCTTCTTTTTCTTAAGCTAAAAAGGTAGTGACTGTATGCCTAACAAAGAATACATAGTTTTATTACAAATATTTTTAATATTTATAATAAAACCTGCGATTATCGCTCAACCCACTCTAGTAGGCAAGCCTGGCTGGTTTACTATTGAGGACGCACAGGAGACCGCAATTCCTGTTCATGGACATTTTGATATTCAAAGTGATCCATGTTTTCCTATTTCAAATCAGCTGTCTTTGGACGAAACGTCTAGGACTACCGCTTACGGAGCAAAAGCTACGCTGAACTTACCCGCAGAGATCTGCGATAATGAAATAGATGATGATGGTGATGGACTGATCGATGTCTTTGATCCTGATTGTCCTTGTACGGATGATAGCTCGGTTGGGCTTTGCGAACCTGACTGTGAGTTTACTCCTAATATCAATAATTTTGATATTACCATTGAATGGACCGGAACAGACGACGTCATGACCTTAGTGCCAGTGGTTGGTGCTGATCTTGATGGCGATCCATCCTCGAGCGAAGTTGTAGGTATTAGAGCAGTCAATATCTTCAACGGTTCAAATGTTACTAATCCACTTTATATTATTGACGGAGATGATGGAACGTTAAAATACAATCCAATCACTTTGCCAATTAATGCGAATAATAAAGGTCTAGCAGTTGCGGATGCAGATCGAGATGGAAATGCAGAAATCTATTTCATGGTTTCTAATGGTGGTGGAACAGATGCTAGAAAAATTGCTTGTTATGAATTTAATCCACTGGGTACGAATCCAGCAGGTTCTGGTACGGGTACTTATGATTTTCGTTGGGTATCAAGTGATCGAGTTACTGCTGGGTTAAGTTTTGCGAATAGAAGTTATACACAGTTGTTTGCCGTTAATGTTGCTGATTTTAATGAAGATGGTGTTCCTGAAGTATATTGTGCGAATGAAGTTTTCAATGCGATAACTGGAGCAAGAATTGCGACGGGTGGATCTAATTCAATTGGTAGTTTTATTTTCAACTATGCAACACACGCTCACCCACATGCTTATACGGTAGCGGTCGATGTACTTCCTGACGGAGCTTGTGCAGATTGTTCCGGTTTAGAATTGGTAGCAGGTAACCAAGTATACTCTGTTGACATCGCCAACGGCACGATGCAAGTAGAAAGAACAGCTCCAACTGGTTTATTAGATGGGCCTACAGCAATTGCAGATTATGATTTAGATGGTGATTTAGATGGTATTATTTCTACCACGGATGCCAATGGCTCTTACCTATATGTATGGGATTTACAAACAAATACTCAAATTGGAAATACACATATTATATATAATGGTGCAACGGGAGGTTGGTATCGATCAGCAGGTAATCCAACCGTCGCCGATTTTGATGGTGATCAAAGACCTGAAATAGGTGTTTGTGGAAACTTCGTTTACCAAGTTGTTGATGATCACACCGTAAATATTAATGGTACGGGTGGCGTACTTTGGAGTATTTCTACTACGGATAATTCTGGTATGACAGGAGCATCCGCATTTGACTTTAATGCAGATGGCCTTACGGAAGTGGTTTATCGAGATCAAGATAACTTAAGAATTATTTCAGGACCTACTGGTTTTAACTTATCTACTTTCGCATGTGGTTCTGCCACCGCTTCGGAATATCCAATCGTTGTAGATATCGATAATGATGGAGAAACAGAAGTCGTTTGTACTTGTTCAAATGATGCTTATGGCTATAGCGGTCG
>CALFBG010000175.1 GCA_937951685.1 uncultured Saprospiraceae bacterium
GGGAGGAAATGCAGAAACCCTAAATAGTCTTTTTGATATTTCGCTCGGCGCTGAATACTTTGTCACTAAAAATATCGGTGTTTTTCTCAACGTTAATAACCTTGCGGCAAACAAAAGACAACGTTGGTTTAATTACCCAACCTATGGATTCAACGTCTTGGGTGGCGTGACGGCACGGTTCTAAATACAAGGCAATCAGCTAAAGTGATTAATCATATCGTTAGTCCTATAAGCCTCCTAATTTTTCTATTGGAAAGATTAGGAGGCTTCGTTTTTTTAAAAAAATAGTACTGAGGCAAATCCTGATTCGTTTAAATTCCCATCCAAGATTTTAGATTCGAAAGCCAAACAACTACTTTATAGCCAAAATATAAATATAATATATTTTCTTTTATATCTTTGATGTCTGGTAAAACAATTCTCCCGCCTTGACGTTATAGCTATTATAATCTCTCCTTTAAGAATGTACTGCTCCGCTAATCAGCATAAAAATTGATCGCGGATTGCTTTTGTCAGTATGGCAAAGGGCTAAATCTTTTAGCCTAGTTTTCCGTCAGCAAGGTAGACATCAAGCGCAAGGCTGAACGCTAAGCCGTTGCTCGATTTGTCTAAAAATGACATTTGCCTTTATTCCCTTACACAAAACGATTGACCTAATACTTTCTGCTCCCTAGCTACGTTAATTTTACTACAGCCCAAATGATTTTACGCTAAAACTTATTGAAGTTAATTTAATTTCGTTAAATTTAGCAAGACACTTTTGAGAGAACTTATGCCTGAGATGGAACTTCGCATCCTGTTATTTAAAGAAGTTGTTTTAAAGTGCAAAATACCCTGATATGAAAAAAACTTATTTACTGCTTAGCCTCCTTCTCATTTTAATCACGGCAGTTATCTGCTTCAATGCTCAATTCTCCAACAATACAAATGCTGTCACCCGTATGGAAATTCCTAACCCAGAAGAACTCGGAAAAGTAAATTGGTTAAGAGACTACGACGAAGCAATAGCTTTAGCGAAAGCAAAGAATCGACCGGTGCTCATTTTATTTCAGGAAGTACCGGGTTGTAGCACTTGTAAAGGTTTCGGTAAGGAAGCACTCAGCCATCCACTGATTGTAGACGCGATTGAAAACGAATTTATCCCCTTAGCCATTCACAACAATAAATCAGGAAAAGACGCTGAAGTCCTCAAAAGTTTTAACGAAGCGGCTTGGAATAATCCAGTCGTACGAATTATCAACAGCGAACGAAAAGAACTTTGCCCACGAATTGCGAATTACCAATCGACGACGCTGGTAAAAAGTATGAATACGGCTTTGCATAATTTTGAGCAATTTGTGCCACAGTACTTATCGCTATTGTCAATTGATTTACAAGCGGAAGATAGTCACAAAGAAAGTGCGACCTACGCAATGGACTGTTTCTGGACCGGCGAAGCCTTACTGGGGGAACTCGAAGGCGTCTTATCCACGAAAGCAGGAAAAATGGATAGCCACGAAGTTGTCACGGTAAGTTATGACCCTGAAGTCATCGACTACAAAAGTTTGACGCTCCAAGCACAAAGCTTGAAATGTGATAGTAAAGTTTATTATCGGAATGACACGCAAAAAGAAATTGCGGAGACTTTGGTTGGAAAAGATAAAATCAAAGCAGTCAGTACTTTTCGATTAGATGATGATCCCAAATATTATATTTCTAAGAGTTCCTATAAATATGTTCCGATGCTTTCGGTGCAAGCTTCTCGGGTCAATGCCCTTTTGGGTAAGAAAAGAAATCCGGACCACTTACTCTCTCCTACCCAATTGAGAATGTACGAATTTATAGAAAAGTATCCAGCACTTAAGTGGAAAAATCAGGTCATCGCTAATAATTTTAATGCGAGTTGGGAAAAGGTGGAAACGCAGATTGCGAATGCGGTGAAGGCTTTTGCGCATCAACAGCGGAATGGGCGGCGGTAGGGAATGCTGGTTTTGAATACTTAATTTTTCGATTTGAAAGTAGCGTTCAAAAAGCTATCCTTTCTTGCCCTTTTTCAACGCATTTTGTCCCATCACGTCTGCTTCTTTCTCCAAGCCGACATTATCATTGATCTTAACGCCATTTTCTTGGATCGTAGGTTTTACTCTCCCCTGCTTTTGTTGCACCACGTGCCAAGCTTCGTGCGGTAAATGGCGCTCTTGCCCTGGTGCTAGGTGAATTTGATTGCCTTGTGCGTAAGCGTGCGCACGTAGCTGTTTGGGACGAGCAGAATTATAATTTACTTTAACGTCATCCATTGAAATTCCGGAGAGTTGTTCCATTCCTCTTTTTAGAGCATCTGGCATCCCTGTTTTATTTTTCTTTTGCAACACGACGGCTTGCTTCGCTTTTAACTGTTTGACTTGCGAACTTTGCGCAATCATCTGTTGGGTCTGGGCTTGCTTTTTCTGTATCGCAGAATAGGGCTTCGTTCCCAAAGACGGATGGGTGGTCGAAGTGGAACTAAGCTCTGCCGCCGAGTGCGTGCGTTCCTGCAAAACTTTATTTTGATCGGAATAAGATTTCATCTGACGAATTTTTTAATAAAAAGCAAAGGTCTTGCCTAATTTTGAGTTAGACAAATTAGGCGCCGATGCGCGCATTTATTTACAACAAGATAAGTATAATATATACATATTGCATCTTTAATCCTTGGAAATACAGCTTTATACAGATTACAAATAAAATTCAGGTAAAAATACCTATATGATATTATAAAAATACTTCATACATTTGAGAATCAGTTAGAAGCATAAATTATAGGCTTCGCTCAAGTAGTTAAACAAAGAAGAGTACTTGGTTAGACTCTATAGTATTTCAGGATCAAGTCTAGTAGTTTTTATCCTTCAATCGTATTTTAAAGACTGCGCATTCGCAGGATTCAGAGACTTAAAGTGACTCCTTTTAAGGGAAACTACTTTGGCTTAAAATATATTTATTCACCTCAAAAAAGTTGATTCGATGACTAGTAAAAGCGCATCAAAAGGACAAAAAGGAAAAAAAAGTTCTAATGCAAATAAACTCTTAGCTGGAGTTCAGCAAAATCTATTCAAAATATTAGATGAGCTACAAACCAAAGAAGTAAGTGATGCCGTAGCTGAAAATACCGCACTGAATCAATTCATTCAAGCGGAAGGCAATATGAATTCTATTTCTGCTGAATTTGGTGGTCCTTCTCCATTCTTTAAAGTCCCGGATTGGAATACTTACCAAAAGAAGTTTAAGCCCATCATCAAGCGGGTTTTAGAAGAAAAAACGGCTAGTCAGCAGGAACATAAAATTATACAGGAGCAACTAGAAGAAACGATTAAAAATCAATTTTTAGAGGTATACAATCAATCTAAAATTCCTAGCAAAAATCCTACGGGTAAGTCGGCATTACAGCCTTACGTAGATTGGGTGCAAGATGCGATTATTCAATTGGGTACTCAAATCACCCAAAATTCTCAGCAAGTTTTGATGGACAGTTTTATGTTCGACAAAACCAATGGTGTGATTACCAACGAAGCAAATTTAGGGAAAGCAACTTGGAAAAATTTTGAGGATCCTAAATCTGTTACAAAAAAGAATCCAGCAGGTACTGGAATTTGGCCTTCCCATTTTCTTCCGCTCGTTCAAGCTTTCTTAAAAACTAAGGACGGACCAGACGTCATCAATCACGAAGTAGACGAAATTCTCAATCGTTTGCACGTCAACTTGAGTCAGTACGATCTTGCTAACGAAGAATCAATCCGTGCTTGGATCGTTGCAACCATTACCGGTTTATCTAAAGCCGTAGGAATTACGAATTTACAAAAAGAAGAATTAATTGCAGAGCTAGAGCAAGTTGTTACCAAACTCTTTCCACAAGCAGATGGTACTTTCTTCTATGATAGTTTCCAGGAGATTCTGTACAAGAATATCATCAACCCTACAACACTCTCTCCGACCCTTACGGAGCTAAAAGATAATCTTTCTGAGCCTGATCAAGAAGGAACGACTAGTGAGACTACAGATGCGACCGCGGATCCGAATGAACCAGCTAAAACGTCCGCTAAACCAATCTTCCTTACGCCTTCAATTACTAGCGGACTTAGCCAGATTGTGGAGATGTTCTTCGCACAACACAAATACCCTAAATCACTTGCGATTTTATTGACAAGAAACATAGAAGCGGCCATTAAGCTCGCGATTGCAAATAGTTTCAACGACCTTTCTGAGCACGGCTCGCAAGGTTCGCTGTTGAGTACAACTTATGATTATCAACGAATTGCTAGAATTTCAAACTATGCGACAACGCTAATTTCGGAATTAACGAATGATTTGAATTTGGAAATTCCAAAGAACAGCAAAGAGTCTTTAGATGCTGCGAAATCCATTACTGCCGCGGCTGTTTCGTTCCGAGAGTTTTCAACTTCTCTCAGTCAGTTACAGGCCTCTTTTGAAAACGAGACGAAGCACACTGCCGCTGGAGCAAATTACAAACAAATTGAAAAACTGGTACTCCACAATGAAAACTCGAAACTATCTACCCTCGAAGATTTAGGCAATTATATTTATACTGGAAATGGCGCTCCGAACCCTCTCATCAAACAAGCAGAATTCCAAGGTGTAAAAATTGCAGCAGAATCAGCTGGACTCAACCTTTCCCTACAGAAAATTTTGATTACAGAAGAGAAAGATGCACAAAAAGCATTGACTAAACTTCAAGCCAACGCAGAATTAGCCTTCAACAATATTCTCAAAACTTATGCGAATGATGCCAAAAGCTATTTCACAGGTATGGGGGATTTTATTAACAAGAAACAAGAATTTGCGTACGATGAATTAAAGCACAATGCAATCATCGATGCAAAAGATGTACTCTCAGAAATCATGAGCGATGCTATTATGAATGCTGACACTGATGCCTTACAGTAGGCAATCTAAGTTTCTCTTTTTTCAATCCATTTAACGACTTTAAAATCACTTATCATGAGTTCTAATAATAATAAAACCGGGAGTGCTGCTGGCTCAGATCAATACGCCACTTATCAGACTCAACAATACATCAATAAAATCAACAGCCGATTAAGTACGGCAAAATCACAGCTCAAAAAATATACGGCAGAAATCAAGTTGGCACAAAATCAGAAGAAGAACACTTCTGATGAATACAATCGAGCTAAGAAGAATTTAGCTCAAACGCAAGGTAATTTAGCAGAGGGCGAGTTGGCACTCAAAAAAATTACCGCGCTTAGAGATTTCTTTAATTCTCGTAAGAGCACCACGGAAGTAATGGTGGGTGTCTCCAAAAAAATGGCCCTTAAAATGTACGAAGCAACTCGCTTCCTCGCAGATAAAGGCATTGATCGAGTAGAAGATATTATGACTTTAACCAAATCTGCCAACAAGGCGGAAAAGTTAGATCCAGAACAACAATGGACCAGCCTCTTTGTTCAATCCATCGAAGATGCCGACGTCAAAGGAATTGCTGCGTTAAAAGCGGCGGCGCTGGCTACCAGTAAAAGTTTTGAAGCCTTGGTAACAAATCTGCAAGTGAACTATCGGACGCATATGTTTTTCCAACAGTTTAGCGATTACCAAGCGACGCTACAACTAATCGTCAATCGACTGACCAAAGAGAATGGATTGGCGAATGCGCAATTCGTTAAATTGGAAGGAGAACTAAGTGTCATTGACGCACAAGTAAATTTCTTAAACGACAAGGTTAGTGAGTTCAGCTTTGTAGTTGACCAATTGAACGCCGAGTATTTGGCGGCTCAGCAAGGTGCCGATTATAGTGTAAGTGCTTCTAATTCTCCTGCTTCTTAGGGGCATTAGTACTTTATGCTTTATAAAAAAAGCTATTGAAACTTAAAATACCCTCCTCAATTTTTTTATTCTTTAAAAACTCGATGTTTAACCGCATCGAGTTTTTTTATACCCTTGAGCGAGAAAATAGCGACGAGCAAAGTCAAAAGACCCGATCCGTAAACGGTTAGCAAATGGTGGTCAAGTACCTAGATTACTACTTTCCCACTCTTCCGAAACTCTCGACGGATTCCTTCTACAACATCAGCCATCTGCACTGCTTGATCTTTTCGTTGGGCTAGTTTGATGCCTAAATAACGCATCACATTAATCATTTCTCCCCCCGTAAGTTCATACTCCTGACTAAGTGCTTCTAGGGAAACATTCTCGGACACCTTCATGCCCAAGTCAAATAATTTTGTCCAAAGTGTCAATCGTTGTTTCGCATCCGGTTTCGTAAAGTAAATCATAGATTGAAATCGACGAATAAAAGCATCGTCTATATTTCCTTTGAGGTTCGTCGCTAAAATTACAACTCCGGGATAATCTTCGACTCGCTGCAAGAGATAAGATACTTCTTGATTGGCGTAACGATCATTGGAAGAATTGGTCGTTGTTCTTTTGCTAAATAAAGCATCAGCTTCGTCGAAAAATAAAATCCAATCTTTGTGTAAGGCCATGTCAAATACTTTCCCCAAATTCTTTTCGGTTTCACCGATAAACTTAGAAACTACCATCGATAAATCAATTCGGTAGACGGGACGATTAATCGCTTTTCCCAACAAACTTGCCGTCAAGGTTTTTCCCGTTCCCGGAGGACCATAGAACAATGAACGGAATCCTGGCTTGAGTACTTTTCGTAATCCCCAAGTATCCTGAATCAAACTATTGTGTTCTATCCAATATTTAATATTCAAAACCTCCGACAAGGTAAAATCATCTAAAACTAAATCCTCCCAAGTTAATGCCGTAGTAATTTCTTTTGCTGGAAAGTCTCTCCCAAAGGTCGGAGAATACTCCAAACCCCAAAGCGTTCGATACAGCAACTCTTGGTTCAATTGTAATTGTGCACTGGCACTCGGTTCTTCTGGTTTTGCGAAATGCGGCGCTAGAATACCTTTTTGAAATAAATTTCCGTTGGCTTGTAAGCGCTGCATTACACTTAAGCGAAGTTTCAAATCCCGACCAGCAATGACAAAAATTGCCGTTTCAATCGTCGGTAAAAAACCACTGTGAGCTTCTGCCTTCAAGCCACCAAACTCTGTAAATCCACGATCAAATAAAGTATTTTTCGTAAAGAAAATATCTAATAATTGAGGATTCAAATGTGGCGCTAAAGCTAACATTACCATCAGCTTTTCTTGCCAATCCATTTTTTCTTGTAATAATAAATCATCAAGCGCTAGGCCTTCCGTTAAGCTTGGTGCAGCAGGAAAATCTGCTTGTTCGCTCGGTGGCACTTGCTCAAAATACACTTTCATGCGATAATCAAGTACCGCACTTAGCCAATCGAGGTGCGCTTGTAAAGAAGTGGTATTATCCATTTTTTTAAAATTTAAAAACTGCGCAGTTATTTAATATTTCCAATCTACTTGTATAACGGCCGACAACCACGAATAATTAATTACACCAATGGCCCAAGGTAGTTCTCGCATCAACACATCAAAACTTTTTGATGCTACTTGTAAATGCCAACGCTCTTTTCGAAAAGCTAAATTTCCCTCACGCAGCAAAAACGTCTCCCGAAAAGAATCAATACTCACCTCCCCGATAATCGCCCATTGTGCAATTACTGCGGCTAATAAAGAGTCGCACAAAGCAGTCCAATCTTCGGGTAATTCAAAATTTAACTCCAGTGGTTCCGTCGTCGGATAGCCACACAAAATTTTATTCAAAACCAATTGATGCTCTGACCATTCTTGCTTGCCCGTCACCAAATACGCTAAGAGACAAATGGCTTGCTGCTTCGCTTGGTCATCTCGAAAAGCGCCATCTTCCAGCAAACCCGAACGTTCAAATAATACTGGCAAATAGGGACTAAGTATCGCTATGCCTGCATGCTCAACTGCATAAATATGATCATTTTTTTCTACTGCTATCGTTTCTTTTTTAAGTATAACTATTTCTTTGGTTGTGATTGTACTAAGTGCCTCCTCCTCGGGTGCTTTTACCATTTCCTTGAACGTAGTCGTCTTTTCTCCAATCAAAGGAAAGACTTTGCCAAACCATGCGGGTTTGGGATTTTCATGAATCAAAGCGTAAAGATATTCCCGAGCTTTTTCGCTACTACTATCATTGCGTTCTATAATTTTAGTCAAGATTTTCTGTGTCAAAATATAAGGACTAAAGACTTCATTGACTTCTTCTACCGCCACTGACTTAAATAGTTTCCAAAAATATTTATCATTATTTTCGGGCGCTTTGGGAATTAATTCCAAGGATTGCAATAGCGTTTTTAATTTCATCCCAAAATCACCTAAGTTGGGTTTGAAAGTATTAAATAAGGGCACTAACATTTCCGTTGTGAAAAATGCTACCATCCGCGTTAAGACCTGCGCCTGTTTTCTCGAACGCCGAAACCAACGATTCAAGCGAATCGGTTCTCGTTGTAGCAGCCGAACCGTTGCTTGATGAATATCAGTCAAGTTCAAACCAATTGCTAAGGCTCCATTTTCTAAATAAAAACTAAAAATCTCGAGGTCGTCTTTCGTGCCTTTATCTTCCGTTTGGGTCTTTATTGCTTGCGCAAAGTATGCTTCCGATTTGTCCACTAATCGAACAGGTTCCTCCATCCTTCGCTGCTGAGTAGTTTTCGCCGCTCCGATCACGGGAAAGACTTTACTAAACCATGCTGGTTTGGGATTTTCATGAATCAAAGCGTAAAGATATTCCCGAGCTTTTTCGCTACTGCTATCATTACGTTCTACAATTTTAACCAAGATTTTCTGTGTGAAAATATAAGGACTAAAGACTTCATTGACTTCTTCTACCGCCACCGATTTGAATAGTTCCCAGAAATGTTTATCATTTTTTTCGGGCGCTTTAGGAATTAGTTCCAAGGATTGTAATAGCATTTTTAACTTCACCCCAAAGTCTCCTAAGTTGGGTTTAAAAATATTAAACAAGGGCACTAAAATTTCCGTCGGGAAAAATGCTACCATCCGCGTTAAGACCTGCACCTGTTGTTTGGAATGCCGAAACCAACGATTCAAGCGAGTAGGTTCTCGTTGCAACAATCGAACCGTTGCCTGATGAATATCGGTCAATTCCAGACCAATTGTTAAAGCTCCATTTTCTAAGTAAAAACTAAAAATTTGTAAATCATCTTGGAAGTCTTCCGTTTTTTCCTTGGTTTTTACTTCTTCTTCCAAGTATGCTTCCACTTTGTCCCCTAGATTAAAATGCGGCGTTAAGCTCGTTAATACTTCCACTCGAATGCCCTTTAGTCCTTCTTCGAGTAAAATTAAATTTAGATATTGAACCAAGTCAGATCCAATGTTGATGTCCCTTGTTCTTTTTGGGAGCGTATCACGAACTGTTTCTAATAATTTAACGTAACTGGTTTGCTGTGGTCCGGCGAGGGTCAAAAAAGTACTGCGTAATAAGTCTTTAAAGTCAAATGATTTCCCGTGGTGTGCCGCAAAATAAAGGAGATAATGATTAAGGATGCGTTGTTCTAATTCCAAGAAAGTCTGTCCTTGAAAATAAGGTTTCAAGACAAGTAATAAATCCTCACTCAACTGCAATAAATGTACGGACAGCATCGGAAACTTTACCCGCAACAGCTTTTTGAGTAACGGCGTTGGTAGCAGAACTAAAGATTTCTCTCGGTACAATTTATCTGCCAACAAAGTATCGATGACGCCGATGGCTTGGTTGGGAAACAGTTCCCAGAGTTTAGTAAAGACTAAAGGCAAATGATTCCAGTCTTCAGTTTCTAATTTCGGCAATTGCTGCGTAGCAATATAATGTGTCAAGATTTTCTCTGCGGTTCGCTTGAAAGGCATTTTTAAGTTTTGCAATAAGGTCGTCAACCAAAGCGGTAATACTTTTTGAGTGGCTTGCGGAACTTTGATGACTTCTCTTTCTTCTAGTTCATTGATCAGCTGGATAAAAGTTGCCGATAATTCACTTGGCTTTTCCGTTGACTCAAGCCAAGCCCCCATATTACTTTGCGTGGCGATGGATAATTTCGCCAATAAAGCGGTGATGAATTGTTGCTCTTCGAATTGATGCGTTGGCAAATCAAACAAATAGTCAAAAGTACTTTGCCATAATAAAGCACTAAAAGACAATTGCCTCATATTGGCCATCGGATTACTTTTATAAATCAACTCGAAATCTCTAATCAGAGTAAGTAATTTTGGCGCTTCGTGTGGAAAAAGTAACTTCAACGTTCCACTGCAAGCTTTCGCACCAGCAATTTGTACCATCCGTATAATGACCTTCTTTTTCCCTTCCGCGGATCGAATAGCAAGTGCCAATGCCTTAGGTTGTTCGGTAAGCAACAACTCCAACAATGCCCTCGGGGAAAGTTGATACTCCTTGGTCACCCACCACGGATAGTGTCCTTTTTCTAAAAAAAACATCAGCAGATCAAGCAAGCGCATATTTGATGTGCCCGGAGTGACCGCAGGTAATAAAGAATTATTTTTCTGTAAATAAAGTCGTAGTACTTTTCGTAGTTCTTCTTCCAGAAGGCTCGGTACGGTTTGCTCTAAATCCTCCAGCGCGATCTCCCCCAAATCTATTGCTAATTGATCAATCCTTAGCCAAGTCAAAGCATCCGTAAACTCATCAAATACCGAATTGATCGTCTTTGTCAACGCTGTGTGTGTCAACTTACTAAAGCGATCTTGGAGCTCAAAACTAAGCGCTTGATCTCTTTCTTCTAACTCAAAGTCAATCCTTAAACGGCGCATCGTATGTTCTTGCTCTTTCATTTTTTTTATTTAAAAAAAGGGAAACCTACTTAGTACACTATGGACTAAGTAAGGTTCTATTTTGAACAGGTCTTTTATCCTACTCTTCGTCTTGTCCTCGTTATGATAGCTAAGGCCATCAAACTCCGGGCATTCCTTGATTAGAATAAAAATTCAACGCTCAAAATATTCACAAACTTAAATTACAAAGTAGTTAATAGGTTCCCCTTTTTTAAAATAAAAAAATGAAAGAGCAAGAACATACGATGCGCCGTTTAAGGATTGACTTTGAGTTAGAAGAAAGAGATCAAGCGCTTAGTTTTGAGCTCCAAGATCGC
>CALFBG010000176.1 GCA_937951685.1 uncultured Saprospiraceae bacterium
TTTTGTTTTAATAAAAAATAATAGTGTTAAGTACCAATACAAATTATCTTACTTATTAACTTGCATCATCTTTCGATCAGTCTCTTCGTTACTCAAAGCCTTCCTAAGCAAAGGCTTAGGGCGGTTTTCGTGCCTCAATACTGATCAAAATCTAACACAATTTAATGGCAAATTAATTTTGTCTTAGTACTTAGCGTTTTTTTATTAAACAATTTCTTTGTGTATCTTAAAGATTGATTTTCTCTGATAATGCTCAAGCGTTGGTGCTTTGATTTAAATCTGTTTTTTGCTTTGATGATAAATTGCTTGTAAAATGGTCTCAATAAAAACTCAAAAAAAAGGAATTATACTTTTAGGCAGTGCTAACAGTCGAGGAGAAACTTTTCAAGTAGCTCATCATGTAAGCCTTGCGACGGGATTTCCAATCATCGATTTGAAAACAAAGTCGATTGGTGCTTTTGACTACGAATTTAAAAATCAGGGAGATGATTTTCTTCCATTGATTAAAGCGATCGTAGCCAACTACGAGTTGATTGTCTTTGCCACGCCCGTCTATTGGTACACAATGAGCGGCATCCTAAAAACCTTTTTTGATCGCCTGTCGGATTGTTTAATGATTGAAAAAGCAACGGGAAGGAAGTTGCGCGGGATGGAAATGGCCGTACTGAGTTGTGGTGCAGATCGGGAATTAAAAGCGGGATTTCATATGCCCTTTCGGGAAACAGCAAATTACCTTGGAATGCCATACCTCGGGGAGGTACACACTTGGCTAGAAAAAGAAAAAATTCCTGCGAGCGTCGAAAACAACTTGCAGGAATTCCTCAAACAGATTTGTTCGAAAACTTGAAGCTTAAAATCCTTTCGCAATATATTCCTGTACTTGCTCAATCCAACTTCGTTCATAATCTAAATAAACCAAGGGCGTGATTCCTTGCGATTCAATTGGTAAATACTTCTTATGTTTCTTCGAAGTCAATACGGCGATATACTTTTCGCAAGGTAAATTAAAAATGCTGTTTTTGATTTCAAACGCAGCCGTACCATTCGTACGATCGCCGAAAGTAACACAACGATCAGAAAGTTTGGTTATTTTCATGGTGAAATGCTCTGCGTTACTGGCCATCGTGTGATTGGTCAGAACGTAAACGCTATTTTTCTTGAGGTACTTTTTAAGTATTTTTAGGAGGATATTAGAGTTGCGTGCTCCGCCGCCAGGATTGTCTCTTAGATCGAGGATTAGGTGTTTTTTCGTTAAACTATTTTCCAAAGTTTTATAAAAAGCTTCCGCTTCTGCGAGTTTGGGGTAAAAGGAATTGAAACTGCCTACTTTCAAATAGCTGATTTCATCCGTCAATTCAAGGCGGTAAAAGCTAGTATCAGGGTAAGGCGATTTTGAGAAATTGAGCATGGCTTTGTCTTTTTTCCAACCCAAAGTTAAAAATCGTCCTTGGCTAATGCGCTCGTTAAATGAGATTAATCGTTTATTGCTATACTTGGCGCCAAAGCCCAAAAGATAATCGTTTCCGTAAGGTAAAAAACGATAGATCAATTCGCCAACTTGCCAAATCGAAGCATCCGTTTTAAGAATAATTGCTCGGTATGCATCGGCGTCTTTTTCCCGATAAACGGCAATTTCTAGTCCTTCTCTACCATAATAAATGCCTTCTTTGTCTTTTAAAGGCTTCGTCGCTAGGCTTTCCCGCAAACTTTCCAGTTCCGACATTGGCTTTTCTAAAAGATTGGTCGCAACTGCCTCGGTGGAATCAAGCACGCCATAAATTTTAGCGTGATTATCATTTAAAGGGTGAAGCATTCGATTCATCAAACTAAAACATTCATAGTTGGTTTGTACGGTTGGTAATGCTGTTAAGACCTTTTGATAACTTGCCGTATACTCTTTTTTGTTCATTTTGTAAACGGGCATCTGCTTAATTTTTTCGTGTAGAAAATTGATGTCCGTCGTACAATCACAAGTGCTGCTTTGCGCAGTAATAGTTACATTGCTGAGGCAACATAAAAATAATCCAATAACTTTTATCCATTGTATGGTCATAGAAAAGAGCATTTTACGGTCGGTAAAAGACCAATGATGAGTAGGTTTATATATTAATATGGCTAATTCAAAGTGCGCTGTAGCGAAGACTTTGAGTCATTTTGTAGTGATATTGTAGTTGGAAAACAAAGCAAACCATAGAAGGTTCAATGAGTTACAGGGTATACTTACACCCGCTCAACTTAGCGATTGAAGCCATTCGACTTGGTCCATGCGTTTGATGTAAAAATAAGTTTCTAGCTGCGAGCGAACCATTAGATTCGGGTCGCCCGTGACGTATTTGTTGCTCATGGCTTCGTCGATAATTCTGGATTTGACATTGTCGCGTAGTTGAATGTCGATAAAGTCTTTGATGATTTTTCGGCAAGCTGGATTGTAGATTGGGAAAATGGTTTCAATGCGATAACTTAGGTTTCGCACCATCCAATCGGCAGAAGAGAGGTAGATTTTTTCGCGACCATTATTGTGAAAAATAAAAATACGTGCGTGTTCCAAAAAGCGATCTACGATACTGATCACTCGAATATTTTCGCTAAAACCTTTAATCCCGGGCACCAAAGAACAAAGCCCTCGAATGATCAGTTGAATGTTAACGCCTGCGCCACTGGCTTCGTAGAGTTTTTCAATCATCTTCTGGTCCTGCAAGCTATTCATTTTTAAAATGATGGCTGCCGGTTTTCCCGCTTTGGCATTTTTAATTTCTTGATTGATGCACTTATTCAGGTCTTTTCGAAGATTGAACTGTCCAACTAACAAATGCTTGAAATCTTCTTGGGGCACTTTAATGGTTTCCAAAAAAGTAAATACTCGATTCGCCTCCAAAGTAATCCGTGGATCAACGGTAAAAAATCCAAAGTCACTATAAATCTTTGCGGTGTCTTCGTGAAAATTTCCGGTACTCATATAAGCGTATATCTTATTTTTCTCTCGTTCGGTTCGAATGACAATGGCTAATTTTGAGTGTACCTTAACGCCCGGTAAGCTGTAATGTACCTTAACGCCGGCTTGTTCCAAACGCTCGCCCCAAGCTAGATTGGCTTCTTCGTCAAAACGTGCTTTTACTTCGATAAACACGGTTACTAGTTTTCCTACTTTGACAGCGTCCATCAAAGCTTTCATGATTCGAGATTTCTTGGCTACTCGGTACTGAATGACTTTAATGTGCGTAACGTTGGGATCTTTTGCCGCATCTTCAAAATAACGGATAACGGATTCGTAGGAATGGTAAGGCACGTGAATCAGATGGTCGCGTTGCCGAATAGCCGTGAAAATGTTCTTCGCATTTTCCAATGGTGGATACGGAATTGGCGGCATTGGCGTATTCTTTAAATGCTGCAAATTAAAATCTGGAAATTGGAAAAAATCAAAATTGTTATGATAGCGTCCTTCCGGTAATAAGTCGAAATCTTCTAATTCAAAAGTATTGATCAAATACGCTAGCAAAGACTTCGGCATGGTTCGGTCGTACACAAAACGAGAGGCAGGACCAACGTGCCGTTTCAGCAAACTTTTCTTGATTTTTTTAATCAAATCTCCTGAAAATTCATCGTCGATGTACAACTCTGCATCCCGTGTTAATTTTAAGGAGTAGGTATTTTCAATCGTGTAACCCGGAAATAACCACAAGGCACTATGTCTTACAACGTCATCGAGCAAAATGATTTCTTTAATTTTAGGATCGCTAGAAGGCAATAAGATAAAACGATCCAAGTGATCTGAGGGAATTTTAACTACTGCGTAGCGATCGAGTTCCCCCGAATCAGAATCTTCGTCCTTAGATTTCAAATCTAAGGCGAGATACAAGGCCGCGTTATTAAGGAAAGGACGGATTTTGTTTTTGATTAAAACTACAGGTTGTACAAAGGGGAGGAGCTTATCTTGAAAAAAGTTTTCTACAAATTCGACTTGCTCTTGGCTAAGGTCTTTCCGTTTGAGGAGATAGATGTTATTCTCACGGAGCTCGTTGAGGATTTGATTTTCAAAAATATCACTAAATTCTTCTTGCTGGCGATTAAGAATATCGTGCAATTGATCCAATAAGCTAACGGGATCAAAGTCCAATTGCTTCCGCGTTTTTTTTCCCACCCGCACCAAATGTCGAATATTAGCCACTCGTACCCTGAAAAATTCATCAAGATTGCTACTGTAAATAGCCAAAAATTTAATCCTTTCCATCAAAGGTACACTAGGATCTTTAGCTTCCTGTAGGACGCGATAGTTAAAAGATAACCAACTGATATCTCGGTGAACGTAAGGGAATTTTGTCTCCATTAGGGTAATAAATTTTCAAAAGAATGCTTAAAATAAACTCATTTGCTGCGGTTCATTGTTGTCTAAATTAGGACCTCTAACGATCACTTCACAATGTTGTTGCAACTGCTCATATACGTACAATGCCAATTCTGGCGCTAATATATTGTCTGGTTCGTGTGGAAAAAAGTAAACTTCTTGTAAGCCTTGCGCAAACCAAGTTTTTAGGCGTTGCACCCAAGCATCAATGCGCGTATAATCACTCGGCACTAAACCATTGCCTACAAACCGAATCATCGTGCGTTGCGTCGTTAGTTGTTGATGCAAAACATCGCGTCTGCCAGCAACGTCCGTAATCACTGCCGTTACACCTTGCTCTTCCAATAGTCCAAAAAGCGCTTGCTGTGTGGCTTCGTCTTTAAACCAATCCTCGTGTCGGACTTCCACGGCGAGGGGAATGTGATCCGGAAAACTTTGCAGAAAGTGCTTTAAAATCGTTAAGCGATCGGGCGCAAAGTAAGGTGGCAGTTGCATAAAGCAACAACCTAGTTTTTCTTTTAACCCTTGGATCGAATCACAAAAATGGAGTAAGTTGCCCGAGCCGTACGCAAAGTTTGTCCGGTGGCTAATCGACTGCGGAATCTTTGGACAAAACTTGAAGTCCGGAGCCGCTTCTTGATACCATTTATCAATCGTTGCTTGGTCAGGCGTACGGTAATGCGTCGTATTGAGCTCGATGGTGTTAAATTGCTTGCTGTATTGTTTGAGGTAGTCTTTGGTTTTAGTCCCTTTTGGGTAAACGGTACCGATCCATTCTTTCATGCTCCAGCCAGTACAGCCAATATAAACTTTGGGTAAACTTTCACTCGGGCGAAGCTGAGCAAGAAAATCGGTATTGCGAGGAGGATCATCGGGTAAATCGAAGTTGATTTGATCAAGATGTGCTACTTTACCGAATTTCATGTGGAACTACCTTTTTTAAGTGGCTAATTATTTTGCAAGATAGGGGCTAAGACAATTTGAATGGTCATTGAATTGCCTTAGTGTTTATCTAGTGCAAAGAAGTCATTTTTATGACCAATCTACACTTGCAATAATAGGGAATTTTTCGACTTATTTCCTAATTTCGCAGCATGTTAAGTCTGGATTCTAAAATAAACAACAAATTAAGTCTGCGTCGAGCAAAAGATAGCTTTCGGTCACTGGTCGATTACGGTTCCGCAAGGATTGATTTTTGTTCTAACGACTACCTTGGTTTTGCTCGAAATGCTGACTTAAAACGTCGGATTCACGAGCGTTTGGAAGCGGATATACCGCCAATTGGTGCGACGGGTTCTCGCTTGATTTCTGGTAATAGCCATTTTTGTGAAGCATTGGAAGCGAAGATTGCGGAGTTTCATGAGGCAGCGGCAGGCTTGATTTTTAATTCGGGTTACGATGCTAACTTGGGTTTGTTGGCTTGTTTAAGCGATCGAAACGATACCATTATCTACGATGAATTGGCACACGCGTCCATTCGAGATGGGATTCGGCTGTCTCGAAGTAAGGCTTTTTCTTTTCGTCATAATGATTTGTCTGATCTCGAAAAAAAATTACAACACGCAAAAGAAGGCGCGCGAATTATTGTGGTAGAAAGTATCTATTCGATGGATGGCGATCAAGCGCCTTTATTGGAAATCCATCAAATCGCAGAGCAATACGGAGCAGCTTTGATCGTAGATGAAGCGCACGCAACGGGCGTAGTCGGTCCACAAGGCAAAGGTTTGGTGGTGGAACTGGGCTTGACGCAAAAAGTGTTTGCTCGGATTCATACTTTCGGAAAAGCATTAGGTTGCCACGGTGCAATCGTGTTGGGGAATGATAATCTACGGAATTATCTGATTAATTATGCCCGTTCTTTTATTTATACGACGGCCTTACCTTGGGATAGTTTAATCGCGATCGACGAAGCGTATCAGTTACTTGCACACACGCAAGCTCAGCAGCAGTTAGTCGAACTACAAGCACATTTTAAAAAAGTGATTCCGCCAGCTATTTTAGCAAATTTTATTCCGGCGGAAAGTCCTATAAAATCTTTACTCATTCCGGGAAATCAAGCCGCCAAAAAATTAGCGCAAAGCTTTGCGCAACAAGGGATTGCCATCAAAGCAATTCTCGCGCCTACCGTTCCTGCCGGACAAGAGCGTTTGCGGATTTGTTTGCACAGTTTTAATACTCTGGCAGAAATCAATACCTTAGCGGAAATTTTGAACCAAGAATTATGTTAAAAAAGAAAGATCAATTTTTTGTCACCGGTATTGATACCGAAGTGGGGAAGACGGTTGTCTCCGCCATTTTGGTGGAAGCGCTCGGTGCAGATTACTGGAAACCAATCCAGTGTGGAGATTTAGAACATACTGACGCTAACAAAGTAAGGGATTTAATCAGTCATCCAACGACTACTTTTTTCCCCGAACGTTATTTGCTACAAGCGCCGATGTCTCCCCACGCTGCCGCCGCCAAAGAAGGTGTTGAGTTGTCTCTTGGTGATTTTGTACCACCAATTACCCAAAATCCATTGATTATCGAAGGCGCAGGCGGTTTGATGGTGCCATTCAACGAAAAAGACTGCATGATTGATTTGATGGAAAAATTAAATTTCCCCGTCATTTTAGTTTCTAAAATATACCTTGGGAGCATCAATCATACCTTACTAAGTATTGAAGCCCTGAAACGACGGGCAATCGAGATCAAAGGGATTATTTTTGTTGGGGAGGAACACCCAACTACCGAAGAGATTATTGCACAACAGGGACAAGTACCCATTCTAGGGCGCATTGATTGGTTGGCGGAACTTAATCCAAATTCCATTAAAAAAGCTGCTCAAAACATTCAATTATGAGTTTATCCTTATTAGAAAAAGATCGCCGCTACATCTGGCATCCGTATACACAAATGCTAACCGCTCCAGCACCGCTACCAATTGTAAGAGCGAAAGATACCTTGCTTTACGATGATCAAGGCAATGCGTACATTGATGCCGTTGCTTCTTGGTGGGTGAATCCACACGGGCACGCCAAAGAATACATTGCTAAAAAAGTGTTGGCACAAATGCTCGAACTAGAACACGTGATTTTCGCAGGTTTTACGCATCGACCTGCCGTAGAATTGGCGGAACGATTATTAAAGGTATTGCCTTCCAATCAATCCAAAGTCTTTTTCTCTGATAATGGTTCTACTGCGGTAGAAATCGGAATCAAAATGGCCATTCAGTATTTTCATAATCTCGGTAAACCACGGTCGCGCTTAATTGCTTTTGATCACGGCTTTCACGGAGAAACTTTTGGGGCAATGTCGGCAAGTGGTGATCTTTCCCTCAATAATCCTTTCAAAAAACAACTCTTTTCGGTTGATCGTATTCCTGTTCCCGTTCCAGGGAAAGAAGCGGAGAGTATTCAAGCGTTAAAAAAAGCTTTGGCGGGGGGAGATGTGTATGCATTTTTGTTTGAACCATTGGTTTTAGGCGCGGGTGGAATGTTGATGTACGAACCGGAAGTGCTAGATGAGCTGATTACCATTTGTCATGAAAATGATGTGCTTTGCATCGCAGATGAAGTAATGACGGGTTTTGGTAGAACGGGCAAGTTGTTTGCTTGTAATTACTTGAAAACTTCCCCCGATATTATGTGCCTCTCCAAATGTTTGACGGGGGGCACTTTGCCGATGGCAACTACGATTTGTACCCAAGATATTTTTGATGCTTTCCTATCGGAAGATAAATACAAAACTTTTTTTCATGGACATTCGTATACGGCTAATCCGGTCGGTTGCGCAGCAGCTTTGGCCAGCTTAGATTTATTTGAAGATCCGGCTTGTTGGGAACAAATTAGAATGATCGAAGCCAGTCATAAAAAATACCAAGAAAAAATCAAAGATCATCCTCGCTTACGAGCGATTCGACAACGAGGAACGATCTTAGCCTTAGAGTTCAGCTCCCCCGAAGACACTTCTTATTTCAATGAAATTCGGGATCAATTGTATGATTTCTTTTTGAAAAATGGTGTACTTTTACGCCCTTTGGGTAACGTTATTTATATTATGCCGCCGTATTGCATTACGAAAGAGCAACTCAACAAAGTATATCAATTAATCAAACAGGCACTAGATCAATTTTAGGAATGTCAACAGCGATTGGGATTGTAGGAATGGGCTCCATTTCTGCCTTGGGAAATAGTAGCGAAGCGGTTTGGGAAGCGTATCAAAAGCCAGAAAGTTTGATTCAATACCAGACGGATTTAGGAGCTTTGGTTTGTGAGTTGGATGACTTAGGTGCGCAGCGAATTTTAGCATTAAAGCGTAGCAACAAAAATTATCTAGCGCTTGATCGATCCGTATTACTGGGAATGCTGGCGGCGGAGCAAGCCGTTAAGCAAGCCGCTTGGAAAACGGATAGTGTCTACGGAATTAACATCGGCTCTTCGCGGGGCGCCACGGAAAAATTTGAAAAATATCATCACGCATTCGCCACACATACTGCTGACAAACTTTCTCCGTTGAGTTCGCCAACTACTACTTTAGGTAACTTGTCCTATTGGCTTGGTAATCATTTAAGTCAGCAAGGTTTGCGTTTTGATCACTCGATTACTTGTAGCAGTGCCTTACATAGTGTTTTAAATGGAATTGCTTGGTTGAAAGCAGGCTTGTCGGAACAGTTTTTAGTAGGTGGAACGGAGGCGCCACTTACCGCTTTTACGCTGGCACAAATGAAAGCCCTCCGCATTTATGCAAAAGATTCAACGGCGGCATTTCCCTGTCGGTCTTTGGATTTGGAAAAGACACAAAATACGATGGTGCTAGGAGAAGGCGCAGCGTGTTTTGCGTTGTCTAACAACGTAGAAAATGCGTTAGCCCTAATTGAAGGATATGGTTTCGCCTCGGAGAAAGTGCCACATCATACCGCGATCTCCAAAGCTGGTGATAGTTTATTTAAATCCATGCAAGCGGCCATCAAAGATATTGACCAAGATCAAGTGGACTTGGTAGTTTGTCATAGTCCGGGAACTTGCCAAGGAGACTGGGCAGAACAGAGCGCCATTCAGCGGTTGTTTGGCAAAAATATCCCCGCGTTGACTACAAACAAATGGAAAATTGGTCATACCTTAGGTGCTTCGGGTGCCATGAGTATGGAAATGGTCATCTTGATGCTCCAGCAGCAAAGTTTGGTCGCAAGTCCTCCTTGGTTATCTACCACCAAAACACCCGAAAAACTAGCGCGCATTCTCTTTAATGCAATTGGATTTGGAGGCAATGCAGTTAGTCTTTTATTACGGAAAGCCTAAAAATTATACTTGATACTTAAAATAAATTTTGGAAAATAATGGAAGCAACTACCGCTTGGACCTTAGAAAAAATTAAAGCCCTTTACAATCAACCCCTAATGGATTTAGTGTACGAAGCTGCGCGTGTACATCGCGAGCATCACGATCCTAACGAAGTGCAAATTAGTACCCTTTTATCAATTAAGACGGGCGGTTGCCCAGAGGATTGTTCGTACTGCCCACAGGCGGCTCGTTATCACACGGATATTGAAAAAAATGATTTGCTTTCGGTAGAACAAGTGCGTTCGGCGGCATTAGGAGCACAAGCTACTGGCTCGTCCCGTTTGTGCATGGGAGCTGCTTGGCGAAATGTAAAAGACGATGCTGATTTTGACCACGTTCTTGACTTGGTGAAAACAGTCTACGATTTGAATATGGAAGTATGCTGTACGCTCGGTATGTTGAGCGAAAATCAAGCGAAGAAGTTGGCTAATGCGGGACTTTATGCTTACAATCATAACTTAGATTCGTCGGAAGATTTTTATAAAGAAATTATTTCTACGCGAGGATACGAAGATCGTTTAAAAACTTTAGACAACGCGCGTAAAGCCAAACTGACCATCTGCTCGGGAGGAATTATCGGAATGGGCGAATCCATCGAAGATCGTTGTCAGATGCTCTTGACTTTGGCAAGTTTGAAGCCGCAACCGGAGTCGGTGCCAATCAATGCTTTAGTAGCCGTAGAAGGTACGCCTTTGGAAGAACAAAAACCCGTTGAAATTTGGGAAATGGTAAGAATGGTAGCGACTACAAGAATCGTGATGCCTACCACAACCGTTCGACTTTCTGCGGGAAGAACCGAAATGTCACCAGAAGGACAGGCGCTTTGTTTCTTAGCGGGTGCAGGTTCTATTTTTGCGGGTGCTAAATTGTTAACTACTCCGAATCCCGAAGAAGATGAAGATAATGCTTTGTTCAAGGCTTTAGGTTTGCAACCTCGTGCCGCTTACGCCAAAGCGGAAAATAGTCAACGACCCGAATTAGCAGTCAACGAAACGGCAGCCAGTGAGCAGTGGAGTAGACCAGGGCATAAAATCGAAGCAAATATCAAGTATAAGGAATTAGCCAAGGAAAAGCGGCAAAACCTAAAAGATGAACAAAAGGCGTAGCGTATAGTTAAAGAATCAGATGAACCGCGATGGCATCAAGCTTAATTACGATCTTCATAAACAACTAGTAGATGAAATTTTTACCAATTCTAAAAAAAGTATTGCTTTGGTCGACCTTGATCGTTGTACTGACCGGCGCTTTTGTATTTTTTTGTAATTATTGGGTGTTTAAATATTCCAAGGATCGCGTTTTTGCTGATTTGGATAGCTTGCCAGCAAATGATGTTGCCTTGGTTTTGGGGACGAATCCTTATATTCATCGTAAAGATACTAAGTTCAAAAATTTGTATTTTGAATATCGTTTGAACGCCGCGATTGCTTTGTACGAAGCGGGAAAAGTAAAACATTTCATTTTGAGTGGAGATAATAGTCGCAAAACTTACGACGAACCTACCGAGATGAAAGCGGGACTGATGGCGCGTGGCGTTCCCGAAGCTGCGATTACGCTGGATTACGCAGGTTTCCGTACCTTGGATTCCGTGGTGCGAAGTAAGGCTATTTTTCAGCAGCAAAAATTAACGATTATTTCCCAAGAATTTCATAACTACCGTGCTGTTTTCCTCGCTGGTCAACATGGTATTGATGCTGTAGCATTTAACGCCAAAACGGTGCCTTATCGGGGTAGTAAATTACGCATCGAAGTACGGGAATTTTTAGCACGAACCAAGGCAATTCTGGATGTGTTTGTCTTACGAAAGTCTCCTAAATTTTTGGGAGAGAAAATTACCATTCAGCTTTAGCTTTACCGCGAGCACTTTTTTAATAATGAAGTTGTTTAAAAACGCTAAGCTTTAAGTTGAACAGAAAAACGCTGCTTGCTTGCGGGAAGGCAAAGCCTTTCTCTACTGCTTTTAGAATGATTAAACAACTTCAATTTCTAAATTTTTCTAAATTTAAAATCCAACAAAAAAAATATTATGAGTCGAGTATCTATCGTTGCAGGAAATTGGAAAATGAATAAGACCTTTAAAGAAGGTTTAAAACTTACTCAATCTGTCATCAATAAAGCTAAAAAAACGGAAGCTACCGTAGTTTTGGCTACGCCTTATATTCACTTAGCCGCCGTTGCGGACTTGATCAAAGCAGCACCCAACGTAAAGCTTGCTGCGCAGAATTGTCACCACGAAGAAAGTGGTGCACACACGGGAGAAATTTCAGTGGGTATGTTGAAATCTATCGGGGTAGATTATGTCCTAATCGGTCACTCTGAACGCCGCGCTGATTTTGGAGAGAAAAGTGCTTTGCTGGCACAAAAAGTAGATCGTGTTTTGGGCGCAAAAATGCAAGCTATCTTTTGCTGTGGAGAAGCACTCTCTGTACGCGAAGCGAAGAAGGCAAATACTTTTGTTTCAAAACAATTGCGAGATGGTCTTTTTCACCTGTCGGCAAAATCAATGTCGAAAGTCGTAATCGCTTACGAACCAATCTGGGCGATTGGAACGGGAGTTACTGCAAGTGCGGAGCAAGCACAAGAAATGCATGCGACCATCAGAAAAGTAGTCGCCAAAAAATACGGAGAAAAGATTGCTCAAAATCTAACCATCCTTTACGGCGGTAGCGTTAAGCCTGGGAATGCCAAAGAATTGTTTGCAAAACCAGACGTTGACGGTGGTTTGGTAGGAGGCGCATCATTAAAAGCCAGTGATTTTGGTGGAATTATTAATGCAATCTAGCTCGTTTTTTTAGTCACGGTTTGGGGGGGAAACGCCCGTGAAATATAAGTTTATGGCTTGTTTTAAGTTAGGATGCTATCTTTGAAAAAATGATAGAGTGTAACTAATTTGGATAGATTTTTAAGGAAAATTACGCATTTTAGGAACAAAAGTATTACCTTTGGTACGAACTGTAAATAAAACGCTGTAATTATTGGTAAGCCTATTGAAGTGCTTCCCAGTTGTCAGTTAGTCTGATCTTAAAATTTTAGTTATGAATAGTATCGTCACACAACGCTTCATTAAGTGTCACCAAAAGTTACGCGATGAAAATCGAGTACGCTCTAGTCGCCAATTTGCACTTTCTCTAGAGTATCTCCCGCAAAGTTTGAGTGAAATTCTGAAAGGAAGAAGAGACGTTACCATCGAACTATTGCGGAAAGCCGTCGAAAAATATAAGGTCAATCCCGTTTATATTTACACCGGAGAAGGACCAATGTTCATGAGCGAAGAAGATCATAAGAGTTTTCGGGTATTGACGATTGTTACTAATTCACAAGATGATGAACGGATTGTTCACGTTCCTGTTCCAGCGCAAGCGGGTTACGCAGGAGAATTAGCGGATCCGACTTTTATCCAAGATTTGCCTTCTTTTTCCTTGCCAGATTATAAATATAAAGTGGGTACGCACCGCTCTTTTGACGTAGCTGGAGATAGCATGGAACCGACCTTATTTGAAGGCGATAAAGTAATTTGTAGTTTCTTGGAACCTACGCTCTGGGAAAGTTCCTTAAAAGATAGTTACGTCTATATTATTGTCACCCGTGGAGACGTAGTAGTTAAGCGCGTTGCAAACCAATTGAAAGACCAAAAGCGTTTGCTCTTGAGCTCAGATAATTCTTTTTATGAACCATACCCGGTCAACGTGGGAGATATCCGAGAAATCTGGTACGTGCGCGCCAAAATTAGTCCTTTTTTGCCTTCGCCGCAAAACCTCCAAATTACCTTGCACGACGAAGTCAATGAATTGCGTCAAACCATTTCACAACAGTCTCGCTTGATCGAAAATCTTAATCTAACGATCGAAAAATTGTTGAAACAATCGGGTACTTTGTAACTGCTGCTTGACGCCGTTCAAAGCACTCGCCGTCAAAATGTTTAATTCTGTAGAAAAAATGAATCAATTCTTAGATTTTCTATTAGTTTTAAGTTTTGAAAAACAACTTCATTAATATTTTATCATGGCAAAAAAGATTTCAGGAACAGTTAAATTTCAACATTTAGGAATGGGATTTTGGGGCGTTATTGGTGATAACGCCGAGGAATGGCGACCAGTCAATATGCCCGAACAGCTCAAGTCGGAAGGGGCAAAAGTAGAGCTAAAAGTTGAGGTGTTAAAAGAGGATATGTCTATGTTTATGTGGGGGAAAGCCGTAAAGGTTATCAGCTTTCACACCCTTTCTGCCAAATAGCTTCAAGCTACTTATTTCCAATTTGTTGTATCGTGCGCAACTACTTTCAGATTTTTGCGCTCTTCCAATAAGAGTTTAAGGGCAACTTGTGCCGCAATTTTTGCGCGTTCTTCTTGCGCGGCTTTCAAATGCTTAGGGTCGTAATATTGTTTTACGAAATGCGTGTCGAAATTCCCCGAAAGAAAGGCTTCGTGCTCAAAAACAAATTGTCCAAAACCCAGCGTTGTTTCTACGCCTTCAATTTGATAATTTTGAATCGCTTCTCGAATGCGCTGGATCGCCGCGGATCGCGTCGGTCCGTAGCAAATAAGTTTGGAAATCATCGGATCGTAGTAAATCGGAATATCCATCCCTTCTTCAAAACCATCATCAACTCTAATTCCTTCTCCTTCGGGCGCTTGGTAAACTTCTAAATTCCCAACACTCGGTAAGAAATTATTTAGTGGATCCTCAGCGTATACGCGCAATTCTACGGCGTGTCCTGTAATGCTTAAGTCCGCTTGCGAAAATGCCAAATCTTCTCCGTTAGCTACTTTAATTTGCTGTTCTACCAAATCAATTCCAGTAATCAACTCCGTTACGGGATGTTCTACCTGTAAGCGAGTGTTCATTTCAAGAAAATAATAGTTGAGATTTTCGTCTAATAAAAACTCAACGGTACCTGCTCCCGTATACTGACAAGATTGTGCAACTTTTACGGCATCTTTTCCCATCGCTGCTCGCAGGGCAGGCGTCAAGACTGCGGAAGGTGCTTCTTCAACTACTTTTTGGTGCCGACGTTGGATGCTACATTCTCTTTCAAAAAGATGTACGGTATTACCGGCTTCGTCGGCAAGCACTTGAATTTCAATGTGTCGGGGCGAAGCAACATATTTTTCAATAAAGACAGAACCATCTCCAAAAGCAGAAACGGCTTCACTAATGGCTCGCTTCATTTGTTCCGCTAATTCTTCCTCGTGTTCCACAATTCGCATTCCTTTTCCACCACCACCTGCGGAGGCTTTAATGAGAATCGGGAAACCAATTTTTTTAGCAATGGCTTTGGCTTCTTCAACGTCCTCAATGGCTTCGTCTATTCCCGGAACCATGGGAATATCATAAGCTTTGACGGCTGCTTTCGCTGCGAGCTTACTTCCCATAATTTCAATAGAGTGGGGCGAAGGACCAATGAATTTAATGCCACTTTCCGTTACTTTACGCGCAAAGTCCGCGTTCTCACTGAGGAAACCATAGCCCGGATGAATGCCATCCACGCCTAAAGCTTTCGCCATTTCAATGATTTTATCACCGAGTAAATAAGACTGGTTAGAAGGCGGTGGACCTAAGCAAATGGCTTCGTCTGCAAAAATAACGTGAGGAGAATGACGATCTATTTCAGAATATACGGCAACGGTTTTGATACCCATTTTTCGGATGGTCCGTAGAATACGCAGAGCAATTTCTCCTCGATTAGCAACAAGTATTTTTTTCATTTTGTATCGGCTTCAATGACTAATTTTTGTAAAGATTGAACGAATATAGTAGCAATAAGTTTTCCATAATGTTGATCTTTGAATTGAGCTACCCAACGTAGCCCCGTAATCGCATTACTCAACCATACTTCCTCTACCATTTTCATTCGGCTTAAAGATAGCGGAATTTCATTAATTGTAAAATTTAAATTACGAGCAATTTCAAGGATTAATTTCCGACAAGTACCATCGAGACAAGCTTCGCTCAAAGGAGGCGTCCAAATCTCTTTTCCGCTTACGAGAAATATATTGGCGCTCGAAGCTTCTGCGATGCGTTGCTGGTGATTGAGCAAGAGGCAATCGTCGAGCTGATTTTCTTTTTTGTATAATCCGGCAAGGATGTACGGTAACGCATTGCACGTTTTTAAACTGCTCGTCGCCGTAGGAAAGAGTTGAACGGAATCGCAAAGACCGAGTGTTAAACCTTGCTCGTTAAGGGCGAAGTTATCCGTAGTTAGTACTTGAGCTTCGATTAAAAAACTAGCGTTTAGCTCCGTCGGCGTATAGCGACCCGCGCCATTTCTAAAGACGGTGATGCGCACCCTGAAATTCCCCGATTTACCGATCAGTTTATGGATTTCATTAGCAACGAAATCGAGTTTCTGTAAGGCTGGATGAACCAAGCGCAAGTGTTGCATACCTCGCGTCAATCGTTCCAAGTGGTATTGCAAAAACGGTATCTTGCCGCTAAAAACACGAATGGTTTCAAATAAACCATCTCCGTAATGAAAAGCGCGATTATCGGCACGGAAAATCGGCTGATCGGCCGCTTGAAGTACACCATTGAGGTTAAGCTGATTCATGCAGCGAAGATAGCTAATTGACTCCCATTAAGCAAGTAGCGACTCAATGAGTTCGTGTTTAGCTTAGTTGTTTTGTTAAATGGAATTTTATACAACTTCTAGCAATACTTACTTCATTTTCTTCATCAAATCTACAATGCAAAGTCGAATATCCCGACGAAGGTCATTTTCATCTTCTGCATTCGGTTTATGAATGTTGAGAATGCCTGGCGTTTTTTCAGTCAAAAACGCCATATCTTTTTCTAGACCAAGGAGCAAAAAGTCGTTTAGCGCTACGACGTAAGATTGATCGTCTTCAATGATTTTATCCTGAATTTTCCAAACTTGCTCATTGGGCTCAAAGTATACCCGAAACCATTGTAAATAACCTCCGGAACCTTTATTCTTAAGACCTACTTCTAGTATTTTCTTTAAGAGCGTGCCCGTCATTTCTACTTCGTAAACGGCACCGCCAAATGGCAAGGTACGAATGATATCAAATTGATAAATACTACCTTGTAACTGATCATCTAGCCGAACCGAGCCACTATTGAAAAAGGCACAGTCTGGATTCATTTTTCCCGCAGCAAAGCAAGCTTGAGCAATTCGCTTTCCAAGATTGGTTTGGTGATGCCGAATACTAGTTTCTCTGCCATCGAGTGGCGTATTGCTAATTGCGACGATTTCATTGGGGTCAAAGCCACTTTCTCTAAAACTTTTATCGGCGATGTCTGTCCACTTTTTTACTACTTTTGCCACGGTTGGATCTTCTTTAATACTTGTATCAATGGAATGTAATTTAGATTTTAATGCTGTTTGCTTAGTCTTTTTGTCAAAATTAATGGTGTGTACATAAGCTGTTTTAGCATTAGCATCTGCTTTCGCTATGGTGGTTTGCTTAACTTTTTCCAATAAATGATCGTGGTCATGGCCACCAATAAACAAAGGTACTCCAATTATTTTTTCGGCTAAAATGAGATCGTCTGCTAAGTTTAAGTGCGTAATTCCAATGACCAAGTCGACTTCCTTCCGCAACGCTTTTGCCGTTTCTAGGGCGCTTTTGATAAAATCATTGTAATGCACATAATCTTTACGATTTGACGGCAGCGTCACCCCGAAGAAGCCAACTTTCAAGGTCGTCCCATCTTGATCCGCTACATTCCAAATCCAAGTTTTGGGAATAGTTTTTTGCTGATTATTTTGAAGTTTATAAAACGCTTCCAAACGATCACCAACTTTATGCTGCACATTAGAACTAACCCAATCAAAAGTGGATTCGTTCAGTCGTTTTTGCAAATCTTTTTCTTTCAGATCGAATTCGTGGTTGCCAAAAGTGGCCAAATCAATTTTGGCTGCATTCATGGCGTCAATCATTTGCCGACCGTTGATGCGTTCTCCTTCGTATTTCATCGTAGCAATTAAGGAAGGATAAAGAAAATCTCCTGCGTGAATGGCAAGGGTGTTGGGGTTTTGTCGCAATAAATCTTTTTTAAGCGTTGCAACACGGGCCATTCCTCCTACGGTTCCTGCTTGGAGTGGAGCGATTTCGTAGACATCATTAATCTGTAGTAGGACAATTTCTATTTTTTGATCATCCGTATTTAGCTCACTTTGCGATTTTTTTAGAGGCTTACAACTGGTACAAAGTAAAAAACTAAGGACAAATACGGGAAAGAATATTCTAGTTGTCATTGGGGAAGTTTTGTAGCCGTTTGCTGAAATCTATAGCAACGATATAGCAACGACTTTGGTGAATTGGATGGTGTATTTACGATTGGCTGCCGATAATCCTGATTTAGTAGTGTTAAATCTTATTGTTTTGTCAAAGATATACTAAATAATTGTAGGGATTTTGTTGGATTATCAAACTTATTAATATACAAATGAAATAACTATTATTTGGCTTTTTGTGACATTATTACAAAACCACTTCGCTCAAAAGTTAATGCGCTTATCTCCAATTAACGACCTATTTTGAGCAAGTCCAAATATATTCGCTATTCAAAAAAAACAAGCTGTTTTAGTTGGTTTTATCATATTTTAGGGAGTTTTGCAACAAATAATTGACTTTTAATAATCACTAACTCTGGGAAAACACCAAAGTTATACATTTTTAAAAATATAATTTAATTAAAGCTTATGGAAAAGCTTTATAAATTTGTTACTTTTAGGGAGGTAGCATAGTCAAAATCAGTGACAGTACTACTTTTATGAGATAATTTTTTAACCAACTAAGTTTTGTTCTATGAGAATAAGAACCTTTAAAACGAAAAAAAGTCAGCTTTACTTTTTCAACTTCCTAACGGACGATGGAGAGCCGGTTTTGAAAAGTCAGGGGTATCAAACGAAAGAAGCTTGCGCAAACGGCAAGGATTCGGTATTGGAAAACGCCTCGAATGACGCAAATTATGAACGTAAAGTGGACGACGAGGGAAATCACTTTTTTAACTTGAAAGCAGCTAATGGCCAAGTAATCGGTACCAGCGTTACTTTTGCTTCTGAGGCGGAGTTAAATAGCGCGGTTGCCTTGATGAAAACCTTGCGCGCATCCAAAACGGTCGAAGGCGATCCTACGGCTACCGATCCAGCGGCAACCGTTATTATGCCTAAAACTACTGAATCGAGTAAAGTAAGTGATGATTATCGACCCTTAGCTTTCTATGAAGGTAAAATTAGTGGAGAAGAAAATGGTTTTGATCGTTTTTACGACGAAGAAGGAAATGAACATTACTTTAGTTATAACTTAGACAAACTTGTTGTCCTGATTAGTGAAGGCTATTCTTCGGAAGCTTCTCGAGACAATGGGATTGCATCGGTTACCAAAAATATGTCAATTGAAGCGCGATACAAGCGCGGTCAGCACAGTAATGGTAAACATTATTTTGGGATAAGAGCAGGCAACAATCAAGAAGTTGCTACGAGTCGCTGGTTTGACACGGCGGAGGACATGGACAAAGTAATTGCCTTGCTACTTTCTGGAGGGAAAGGAAATGGTATTGTAAGCGGAATTTTTGCTCCGGCTAGTGATGCGGTAGGCATTTATAAGGAGTACAAGCCATTGGGCTTTTATCAAGAAAGAATTGCGGGAGAGGATTTTGGTTTTGATGCTTTCGACGAAGCGGATAAGTACTACTTTTCGGTCAATTATGAAAAAGAACCGCTTTTAATTAGTGAAGATTATACTTCCGCAGCGGGAAGAGATAACGGAATCAAATCCGTAAAGAAGAATGTCAAGAAGGAAAATCGGTATGTCCGAATGGTTCATCCAAACGGCAATCATTATTTCAACTTGTTGGCAGGTAATAAACAAGAAATTGCAACGAGCCGTTGGTTTGAAAGCGAAAAAGAAATGGAAAAGGCAATCACTTGGTTGCAAAGTACTGGAGGAACCCGCAAACGCAAAAAAGCAACACGAGTCAAAAAAGAAGCTGTAGAACGAACTTACATTGCGCAAAATCAGGATTATTTATGCAATAATTTGAAATATGATTCTTTCCAGAGTGGCGGGAATCAGCAATATTACTTTGTTTTTAAAAGCCCTGAAGGAAAAGCGGTATTGATTAATGGTGACGTGCGTGGTTTTAAGACACAGGAGGATTTAGAGAATGGGATCAAAGATTTATTCGCAAATGCTCCCAACGATAAGATGTATGAAATCAAGGAAACGAAGAATGGAAAGACCTATTTCTACATCAAAAATAAAGACGGTAAAAATGTAGGTCGTAGTAGTCTGTTCTACGATAATGAGGAAGATATGAAAGCGGCCATGCGCTTATTACAATGCGTGGGCGTTCCTATGGTTGGAGGCGCAGCAGGAGCAGCCAGTGGAGGAGACATCGATGAGTACTTGCCCTGCGAAGCTTATCCTACTCAAGTAGACGGTGGCTTCTCTCGCTTTACGAACGAAGAAAATGGAGAACACTATTTCTGTTATAATCACAGTGAAGGGAAAGTACTTTTACGTAGTGAAGGTTACAAATCTGAATCGGCTCGGGAAAATGGAATAGAATCTGTCATCAAAAATTCTCCAGTTGCTGGAAGATACACGATTAAAGAAGAAGCGGGAGAATTTTTCATTTGCCTCAAAGCAGGTAACCATCAAGAAATTGCTAGAAGTTGTGGATATGCTTCTACTGCTGCGGCACAAGCTGATTTAGATTGGTTGATGGGCGAACGATCTACCATTGGCGCAGGCGCACAACTCGTCAGTGGTGCTTGGATGTCAGCCTGGATGATTCGTCAGAAAGAAGAAGAAGCGGCAAGAATCGCAGCGGAAGCAGAAGCAAAGCGCAAAGCAGAAATGGAGGCGGCACGGCTCAAAGCAGCAGAAGAATCTAAAGCCGCACAGGCAGCTGAAGCGGCAAAATTAGCAGCAGCAGCAGAGCGCAATGCGATGCGAACGGATGACTATCTACCTTGTAAAGCTTACCACCAAGCTGGCGATGGTTTCCAAAAGTTTGATGCAGAAGGAGAGCATTATTTCAGCTTCATGGGCAACGAAGGAAAAGTCCTGTTGCGTAGCGAAGGCTATAAAAGTGAAGCCGCTCGAGATAATGGAATCGAATCGGTCATTAAAAATGCACCATTGGACGAGCGTTGGAAAACGGAAAGTGTTTTAAATGGTAAATATCATTTTTATTATTTGCGGGCCGGAAATAACCAAGAAATTGCCAGAAGTTGCGCGTACCAATCAGAAGCCGACATGATGGCTGCCTTTAATTGGTTACGTGGTGATCGTTCCACGCTTGGAATGGGCTCCAAATTAGTTGGTGGCACCATGATGTCCGCTTGGATGATTAGCCAGGAAGAGGAAAAAGCAAAAGCCAAAGCAGCAGCGGAAGCAGCTCGATTGAAAGCGGAAGCGGAAGCAAAGGCGGCGGAAGCAGCTCGAGCAAAAGCAGCAGCTGAGGCAAAAGCCAAAGCAGAAGCCGAAGCAAAAGCAGCCGCGGAAGCAAAAGCAGCAGCCGAAGCAAAGGCCAAAGCGGAGGCTGAAGCAAAAGCGGCAGCAGCAGCGGCGGCGGCAACGGCAGCGGCAAAACTAGCAGCAGACAAAGCAGCAGAAGATGCAAGAAGAAAAGCGTTACGCTTAGATGATTATTTGCCCTGCGATCAATATAAAGGAGCACCAGGCTTCCATAAGTTTGAGCAGAACGGGGAGTTTTATTTTGCTTACAATGATAAAGATGGCAATACTTTATTGCGTAGTGAAGGTTACAAATCTCCAGCAGCACGTGATAATGGTATCGAATCCGTGAAAAAGAATGCACCCATCAAAGCGCGTTGGGAAGAACAAACGGCGCTGAATGGTAAGTATCATTTTTCTATCTTGAAAGCAGGCAATCATCAAGAAATTGCTAGAACTTGTTACAAAACTGAAAAAGCAGGTATGCTTGCGGGTTTAGGTCTACTAACGGCTGCTTTTGCTCCCGTTGCAGTGGCTGCTACGCCTAAAGTTACGGCGGTACCACCAGTCGCGGAGGTTCCTAAAGATAAAGAAGATGACTATTTGGTTTGTAAAGAATATGCTAATCGTAAGGTTACTGACAAGCAAAATAATGTAGCTCTTTTCCAACATGAGAATGGTCAGTACTACTTTGCATTTTATAATCAAAACGGTAGCGTTCGCTTGCGGAGTGAAGGTTTTAGAACTACCAAAGAGCGCGAGGTCGAACTTTCAGCTGCACTTAAGCACGTCAACAATAAGGACATGTATTCTCGAATCAAACGGGGAGAGTATTACATCGACGTCTTAAAAGATATGACAGGACGAGAAGTCGGTCGTACTTGTGCACACAAAAACAAAGCAGCAATCGTGATTCCACCGGCAGTCGGAGCAACTTCTGCGGCAGCGGCGGCAGTAGCAGCAGCACCTATCGTAGCAGCAGCGAGTACTTCGAAGAAAACGGTTGTTACCAAAGAAAAGGTAATCGTACCACCGCCACCAGCAGAAGAAAGAGGTGGCTGTATGAGATTTTGGTGGTTACTTTTATTGTTGCCATTATTGATCTTGTTGTATTGTTATTTCTGCCCAGAGCAATGTGGTTGCAATAAAGCGCAGCCTGCACCAGTAACGAAAACGGAGGTTCCGGTAACACCAGAGGAAACACCAGAAGTAGTAGAAAAAGTAGTTGATCCTTACTTGAGTGCTTTAGAATACGAAAAAGGTTCTTTCATTGGAAACATTGCAGATTACTTGAAAGCAACGGACGGAGATACGCCTAAGAAATTTGCGTTGGATAAACTAAGGTTTAATTCCAATAAAGCGAATTTAAATGCTGGCGGTAAAGCTCAAATTAAAGAGTTAGCAGCCTTCTTGAAAGCTTGTCCTAATATTTCCATTGATCTGTATGGTCACATTGACGGTAGAGAAAGTGGTTTGTACGGCGGTAGTGGAAAAGACCTGACTTTATCCGATGTGCGTGCGCAAAACGTGTACAAGAGATTAATCAGAGAAGGTATTTCTGAAAATCGAATTAACTACGAAGGTATGGGTAACGTTGACCCTAGCGATAGTAACGATACGAAAGCGGGTCGAGCAAACAATCGACGCGTAGAGGTGCGTTTCAGAAAGAACTAGTCTTTCTAAGTAATATTTCTAAACGAATAAAAAATGTCTGTCAGCCAATTGGTTGATGGACATTTTTTTTTGCCTACGAAAAGTATTAAAGGGTGTTGTTTTTTGAAACTTGAAACTAAGGGCTTGTTTAAATCTGATTAAGCTAGTGACGGGGACAAACTTTATAAGGAATTTACCATCAAATTTTTAAACAGTTCCTATATTTTTTTAGGAAAAAAAAAGCAAAAGCACCAAAAGAAGGATTCTCCGCATCTAGAAAAGTAAGTCACCAAGATTAGCAATCAGTGTTAATTTTTATTGGGTACTTATTTCGTCGATAAAAACTATTGAACTATTTTTTCACAGTTCGATATCAAAAAAAAGAATGAAAAAGATTTTACTTTATCCCATGGTGCTGCTTATCAGTACCGCGTTTTTGTTAGGTGTTGTAGCCTTTACCGTTGAGGGGAAAACGGATCCTTTCTTAACAAAAATTACGCAACAAATTACGCGGTATTGGAAACATACCGCACCAGAAAAAGTCTACGTTCAATTGGATCGTACTTTATACGTGCCAGGAGAAACCATTTGGTTGAACGCCTTTTTGCGAGCTGCTAAATCCTTGCGGGTGAGCGAGCGAAGCGAGGTACTTTACGTGGAGTTATACAGTCCTAAGTCGAGTCTGATCAAGCAATTGCGATTGCACACTAAGGATGGTGCGGCGCACGGAGACTTTCAATTATCAGCCAATGCGGTGGGCGGAAGGTATAAAATTAAAGCGTATACGCAGTGGCAAAAGAATGAGCAAACTTATTTTGAAAAAGAAATTCTCGTACAACGTTCGGTTTTACCTAATCTTAAAATGAAACTGGATTTTGATCGAAAAGCTTTTGGTCCAGGTGCGGAGGTGGTGGCAACACTCGATTTGCAAAGTCTAACGAATAAAGCTTTAGCCAATCATCCCTTTGAATTTGTAGTGCAATTGCAAGGGAGTAATTATCTAAAAAAGAAAGCAAAAACCGACGCTTTAGGAAAAGCGAAGGTGACATTTAGCTTACCGAAAGATTTAGCAACCACGGACGGCTTACTGAATGTACTAATCAATTATCAAGGTCAGCGAGAATCAATCGCTCGTTCTATTCCCATTGTGTTGAATGATATTGATTTACAATTTTTACCAGAAGGCGGCCTGGGGATTGTAGGTATGCCAATAAAGTACGCTTTCAAAGCCATCAATGAATATGGGAAACCGGCAGACGTGGAAGGTGTCATCTATGATCAAAATGATAAGTTTGTTAGCAGCTTTAAGAGCTTTCACCAAGGAATGGGAGCTGTTCAATTTACTCCCGCACATGGCGTTTCGTATTATGCGAAAATTACTCATCCCGCCAAACTGGAGAAAAAGTATTTATTACCAAGTTCGCTGCTGGAAGGTTACACCATTGCCGTAAATGAAATCAAAAAATCGGGCGTTTACTTAAGTATTAATAATAAGGTGTTGAACGAATCTGTCTTCTTAATTGCTCAAGTAAATGGGCAGGTCGTCTTTAAAAAGCAGTATCAGCTTTCAGGGGTGCCCCAAAAAGTTTTTATTTCTACGCGCAAACTTCCGATTGGCGTGTTACAAATTACCTTATTTGATAGTCGGGAAAGCGTGCGAAGCGAGCGGCTAGTTTTTATTAATAAACAACAACAACTTAAGGTTGATATCCAAACGGATAAAAAAGAATATTTGCCTCGTGAAAAAGTCAAGATGAGTGTGCAGGTAAAAGATGCGAAAGGGAAACCCGTACAAGGAAGTTTTTCACTCGCCGTTTCCAACGATCAATTATTAAACTTTGCGGATGATAAACAAGCCACTATTTTAGCCAGTTTACTCTTGGAAAGTGAGTTGAAGTCGAAGGTAGAAGAGGCTAACTTTTATTTTGATCCTACGGAAAAAAAGGCCGATCAGGCTTTAGATTATCTCATGCTGACGCAAGGCTGGCGTGGTACCATTTGGAAAGCGATCCAAAACGATAAGTTACCTAATTTTGCGTTTCAAAATGAATGTTTAGGACTGAGTGGGAAAGTTACGGATCTTTACGGTAAGGTAATTCCGCAAGCCCGAGTAGCTTTGATTGAGCCATACTTATTGTCTCACAGTAAAGATAATGGCGCTTTTGATTTACCGCTAGAAGATTTTACCTACGAAAGCAGAATAGTCGTTTCTGCGGAGGGGTACGAAGCGCAATACCTCACGGTGACGGATTACACGAAACCAATGGAGGTTCGCTTAAAAAAAGCACCTTGGACAATCTTGGAGGAAGATGCCGAGGAGAATGTAATTAACGGGATTGTTATTGATCAAAGTACTGGCGAACCTTTGCCTTTTACTACGGTAACGATTAACCAGCGCGGCAAGATTTTAACTGGAGTGAATACTGATTTTGATGGAAAGTACAAACTTGATATTCCCGCTGGAGTAGTTGGGGATATTCAGTTGGAATATAAATATGTTGGTTTCAATACCACGAAGGTTCCACTCTGGCTAGGAACAGCAAATCGCCAATATTCCATCCAAGTTCGCCTGCAAGAAGGAGTGACTAATTTGTCCGTAGGTGGTCCTTCTCCGCTTCGGTTAAGAAATACGGAAGATATCGTTTTGGCAGGAACGGTAAGCCAAGTGACGACTACGGATATGCTTGCGGAACTGTCAGAAGAAGAGCTACCAAGGTTGTTAAGCAGCAGCGAAGTGATCGAGGAAGATGAACTGGAAGCAGCCATTCCTCCCGTAACGGCGGTACCCGTAGCGGAAGAGCCAGAATTAGATCGGATGGAATCGCTCGTAGGAGAAACTAAGGCAAAGAAAGATCGGTCGATTGCTAAGCAACAAGCTGATCACAAAGCGTTAGCACCGCCACCACCACCCGTAATGGAAAAAGAGGAAATTTTCAGCGTTGTAGAAGAAATGCCTCGTTATTATTCGGCGGCTTGTGAATCTTTGCCCACACAAAAGGAACGCAACCAATGTGCGAATGAAAGTTTGAGCGGAGCGATTTATCAACGGTTAAAATATCCCAAAGAAGCGCTGCTTAATGGCATCCAAGGAAGGGTAATCGTAAGCTTTACCGTCGACAAGGAAGGAAGGTTGAAAGACTTAACTTTAGTTCGGGATATCGGTGGCGGTTGCGGGCAAGCAGCTTTGGAATCGGTACACGCAAATGTACACGAATTTGTACCGGGGAAACAAAGAGGAGTAGCGGTTCCGGTACGCTATAATATGCCGATTAGCTTTAGGCTGGCACAAGGTTTAGAGGAAAGCAACAAGCATGTTCCGTTGCGATCCACACACCGAGCAAAAGCTAATACTAAGTTTTATTTGGCAAAGCAATATTACACGCCGAAGTATGAAAGCAATGCTCCCGTGGCAAAACGTACTGATTTCCGATCTACCATTTATTGGAATCCCAACTTAGTATTAGATAAGCAGGGACGAGCGGAGGTGGAGTTTCCAGCGTCGGATGAGATTACTGCCTTTCGAGCTACTTTGGAAGGACTGAGTCAGGAGGGAGGAATTGGACAAGGAGTTGCTAAATTTTATACCCAAAGGCCTTTTAATGTCTTGGCTAAATTACCGACGCGAGTCTTGACGGGCGATCAATTGCAAATTCCAATTACTTTGGTCAACAATACGGAGGAGGTTTTGAAAGGAGAATTACAAGTAACGAGTCCGAGTAATTTTGAGTTGTTAGATCGTAAGGCAAAACAGTCAGTGCGGTTAAAAGCCTTTGGGAAAAAGACTGTTTATTTGAAGTACTTGGTTAAGGATGAACTAGTTGATGGTGCCTTGGCTATTCGCTTTGCAGCGAATGGGGTAGCGGATGAATTGGCAAGTTCGATTCGTACGTATAGTCGAGGTTTTCCGGTGGTGAGCAATCAGGTAGGCACTCGACAGTTACAACAAGATTTTGAATTGGATTTGCAGCAAGCTATTGACGGTTCAGTAGCAGCGACCTTGAATTTTTTTCCTAGTGTTTTGAGTGAAGTGATTACGGGCATGGACAAAATGTTACGCCATCCGGGTGGTTGTTTTGAACAAACTTCTAGCAGTAATTATCCTAACGTATTAGTTTTAAATTATTTGCGGAAATACAATTTGGCGGAAGCAGAAATAGAAACCAAAGCGAAGCAGTATTTACAAGTTGGTTACGCTCGACTAACGGGATTTGAAGCGAAAACGGGAGGCTTTGAATGGTACGGAAGAGATCCCGGACACGAAGCTTTAACGGCATACGGTATCATGCAATTCGTTGATATGGCAAAGGTATTTAACGTAGATCCAAAAATGATTGAGCGAACTTCAAAATGGCTTTTGGGGCGCAGAGATGGCAAAGGCGGTTGGTTGTCGAATGGCAGCCACGGTTGGTATGTCAATAATGAAATTGGTGGTGCTTACGTGGTATGGGCTTTGTGTGAAGCGGGTTTCGGCGAAGCTTTGGCTATGGAGTTAAATCAATCTTACGCGGATGCTTTGAAAAGTGAGGATCCATACCTAATGGCTTTGATGGCTAATTCCTTGCAACGAGTAGGAGATGTTCGGGCGATGGATTTATTAGCAGATTTAATGACTCGACAAAATAAGGACGGCAGTTGGAAAGGGCAATCGCATTCGGGGACGCGTTCGCGAGGGGACGCGTTGACTATTGAAACGACGGCGTTGGTTGCAATGGCGATGATGAATGCAAAAAAAACAGGGAATGTTTTGAATCAAGCGATTCAGTTTATTACCAAGTCAAAAAACAATTATGGTTTTGGGAATACCCAGTCAACGATCTTGGCTTTGAAGGCTTTAATTCAATTTGCGGAGCTGAGTAAACGCACAGCAGGTTCGGGAAAGATTGTGGTAAAAGTGAATGGCAAAAAAGTAAAACGTATTGTCTACGATCGGAGCCAAGCAGACGCTTTGAAAATTGACAACTTAGCGCAATATCTAAAGCCAGGAAAGCAAACGGTATCGGTAGCATTTTTGGAAACGAAGGAACCGTTGGACTTAGAGCTTTCATTGAAATATACCAGTCGACAGCCCGCCTCCGACGCAGCGTGTCGACTAGGCTTAAGCACTAAATTGCAGCGCAAAAAAATCAAGATGGGCGAAACGGTTCGCTTCACTGGAACCCTGACGAACTTGACGAAGGAAGTGCTGGCTTCACCGATTGCCATGATTGGTATTCCGGCCGGATTGAGTGTACAAGCTTGGCAACTTAAGGAAATGCAAGAACGCCAAGAAATGGCTTTTTATGAAATTTTTGAAGACCAATTGGTTTTTTATTACGACGATTTAGCGGCGCAAGCGCAGCATACGATTCGCTTAGACTTGAAGGCCGATATTCCGGGGACGTACGAAGCGCCCGCCTCTAAAGTGTACGAGTATTATCAGAATGAATGGCAAGCGTGGAGTGAGCCGGAGGTTGTGGTGATCCGGAAATAGGAAGTAGTGCATTTTGTTAAAGTTATCATCTCAATAATGAGTTGTTAAAATTACTGCCATGTTTCTGTGTATATATTGTTGTGTATATGTTTTTTATAACCTATGAAATGTAAAAATATGAAAGACACAATTCGAAATTTTGCGCAGCACTTAGGAATGGATCAGCTAGTTTCATCGGATCAGTCATTAAGTTTACGCGGTGGGAATATTGTGCAAGGAGGTTCCAGTTTTATTGTTGATGATATAAATGGGATTTAGTTTGATCTAATAATATTTGAAAGTAACTTTGTGGGTAGTATCCAACTATTCCACAAAGTTATTATTCAAGCTCTGCAATTTTCTCTTCTAGCCATTTTCTGTCTCCGGCGATCGGTTTACTGTTGAGTTCTTGTTTCAGTTTTTCGATTGCTTTTTTATCTCTAGGGCCAGTTTTGGTCAGTAACTTTAAAAAACTAATTAAATTTAAATAATTTGTTCTTCGATTGGTAGGAATATCTTTATGCCGATTGAGGTACGTTCTAAAACTCTCCATTAAAGAATAGAGCGCTTCAATTTCTTCTGTATCGTAGTAAATAACTAGTAGCATCGCTTTTGACGAAAGGTTGTATGAAAAGTCATCGTATTCAACCGTTTGAAGTAAAGACACAACCTCTCGGTGCTTTTTTTGATAAAAATATAATCGGGCTAAATTAAAAGTTACGGCATTTTCTCTTTGCACCTCTGGCAAAAGCTTCTGATAGTTCTTAATGAAGTTTTCGGTCCATTCATATTCTTCTAGTCTCAAAGCAATTAATACTGTATTCTGAAACTTCCAAGGGGAGAGATAACCATTCTCAATGAGAATATCTGTTTCTAGAAGTTCATCGTAAAAGTCAAGATATTCCTTCAAGAATTTTGATTGTCCTGAGTTAATTTTTCGAATGCAATAATTTAAAGCTGAAGTATAAATAAATTGCGCTTCAATAATCGGGAATTGCTTGCCATATTTTTCTAGTAAAGATTTTAATTTGTAATAATGTTCTTGCTTATTATTCTCTAGTTGTGTCAGAACGATTTGCGAATAAATCGCAATAGGAGGTATTTCTTCAAAACCTGGTGCTTGAATATGTTCCATAATCTCATCAATTAAGAGCACTTTATAATCGTGCGAGATAATATTTTGTCGACTTAGAATGGTGCAATAGGTTCTTAATTTTTCCGATAGGTAAAAATGATCTAAATTATTGATAATATCTTCGATATTGGACTTACTGGCCCGCTTCATCTCAAAATCGGTCAATTCATAGTAATTATTCTCAATCAGGTACTGATCCAGATAAAACTTGGAATTGCGATAATATTGTCGTTCGGCGGTTCTACGAGCAGCAGTCATGGTCGTATTATAGAGTTTGGTCAGTTTTTTTCTACCAACGGCTTTAATCAGGTTGGTAGCTTCTTTAATTGGATTTTCTTCGTAGACCTGCTGCGCCAGAAATTTTTCTACCAATCGTAACAAATCAGAACAGGCTTTCCGAAAGCGCACATCATCAAAGGCTTGCTTCGGGTGTAATTTTTTCCAAAATGTTTCTTTACTTAACTCTTCTGTTTTCTCTTTGTTAATTTGCTTAATAAATATTTCGAATAGCTTGATGAGCGTATTACTTTTATTAAAATAAGGAGAAGACAAAAATTTGCGCAAACGATTTTGTTCGTAACGGTCGAGAAAACTAAGAATGGAGTATAATTTATTATTCTGCATGTACGGCAAGCGTTTGTAGAAATTTTTCTTGAAAATGAGGCTAATTGCAGGGTATTGTAAAGTTTTAGTTAAAACAGCTTCGTAATAAAATCTAGCTATAATTAAATAAAATCTAAATATTTCCTTATATTAGCCTTTAAGTTTAATTGTGAAAATATTTAATTTGTTCTTTTGTCTTGATACAAATTATTAAAATTTCGGACAATTCAAAAACTTAGTTTCACAAAGTATTAGAGAAAAACTACCCTAAAAGATGTATTTTTCTGATATTTAACTAGCTATATAGGGCAAATATTTTTTATATTTAATAAATAAATATAATATTGTAGATAAATTGTCCTTGAAACCGATATATTTTCCATGCAAATTGCTAGTAAATAGCAAAATCCGATGAAAAGCTTTTCTTTTTGAGAAAAGTAAAAAACGAATGTTAATAGAAAAATTTTGTTGTTTTTGTTTTTAAAACTTACAAAGTTAGCCAAAACAAAGCTTACAAACAGAGAACAAACCTAAAACCCAATAACTATGGGCGTACTCTGATTTGTTTATTCAACCTAATTTTTTTATTGGATCTACTTTATGTAGATTTTAAACATGATAAACCCAAGATGATGAATATATCTTTACCTAACCTAAAAAAGCTGATCTTGTATCTGTCGATACTGATGCTCCCTGCATCTATGTTTGGACAGGAGTTTGAATCCATTCAGCTTACGATGAACGAAAGTTTGACGTATCCTTTTTATTCCGTTAATGCACCTAATATTACGACGCCACCGAGCCACGGTTTTGCCTCTTTGGGTGGCCCAAATCCAAATTTCGGAAATTTCGGGAATAATATTTTAGTTTACCAACCAGATGTAGATTTTCAAGGAATAGATTCTATACAAATGAATTATTGGGCTTTTGACAACTCGGTTGTCCAATTGACCCACAAAATTATCGAAATACGAGTATCTGCTTCCGTTGTACAGGCAGAAGATGACTTTGTTACGACCAATATTAATACTCCCGTTACCATTGATGTTTTAGGAAATGATTATTCCAGTACTGGAGCGATTGATTTGACGAGTATTATGGTGGTCAATAACGGAACTGCCGTTGTCAACCCCGATAATGTTTCTATTGATTTTACGCCTAACCCCGGATACGAAGGGATGGCGCAATTTAATTATACGACTTGCGATTCTCTTGGGACTTGTGACGCTGCTGTTGTTACGGTTTTCGTTCAGAATGATAATGTAGCTACGAATGACACGGTTTATTTAACCACACCGAAAAATACCCCAATCAGTGTATTGGTACCTTTACAACAAGGATATTTAATCGGATATAATCCTGATCATGGTGCGGTCAATTACGCCAACGCAGGAACTTTAGAATACACGCCAGACTTGGACTACGTTGGCATGGATAATTTTACAGTTGTTTATAATACAATTGATCCTAATGCACCAACTTCTGCGCTTACGGTAATGATTACCGTTTTCGATGCACCCGATCCTAATACATTCGCTTTTGATGACTATGCTTTTACCGCTATCGGTGAATCAGTTGATGTAGACGTTACGTTGAATGATTTTGGAGATCCATTATTCGTAAATCCTAACCTTTTAGAGCAACCTGCTTTCGGTACGGTTACTTATTTAGGCGATGGTGTATTTAGCTATGATCCAGAAGATTACGAAGGCGGAGTCGTTAAATTTCGATATAAAGTATCTACTTTATTTGGATTATTTGAATATGCAGATGTCTTTATTGCCGTTGGAAATCATAATCCAAATCCAGAAACGTTTAACCTGGTAACGCTTAAAAATACACCTTTAATCGTTAATTATGACGTACCGATTGATTTCGATTTCGTTGTAACGGACGATGCCGGAGGAAAGGTAAATTACTATCCAGGATATACTTCTACTACTATTAATGGTCAAACCGTTACGGGGACGAACCTGATTGTATATACACCTGAGGAAGACTTTATTGGCTATGATGATTTCGAATTAAATTATTGTGTAGGAAGTACCTGTACAACGGTTAAAATCGAAGTCCACATCAAGGAAGTTTATCCGCAGCCTTTATTCTGTATTGATGATTGCGTTTGGGCAGGTGATGCCAATTACGATGGCGTGGTCGATATGCGAGATTTATTGCCACTGGGTTATTGTGTGGGTATCGCAGGCGTCGAAAGACCGCAAGCGAGCTTAGAATGGTACGGACAATATTGTGAAGATTGGGATAATGGTTTTGAAGTTAGTGATTCTGACTTGAAGCACATTGACACCAATGGAGACGGTTTAATCTCTGCGGCGGATACGGCAGCGCTATTATCGTCTTACACTAGATTGCATACATTAACACCAGATCAAGAATATTACGTCGCAAACCTTCCTTTATATCTGGTTCCTCGGAATCCGAATATTGTACCAGGGGATTTATTAGTGATGGATATTGTATTGGGGACGGAAGCAACGCCGGCCTTTGATATGCATGGTTTTACTTTTTCTTTCAGATATAATAGTAGTGTGGTCGAGGAAGGAACGTTAGAGATTGATTTTCTCAATCAAAACTGGATGTCCTACAATTCTCCCATGTTAGGCTTAACGAAAAAACCTTTTAGCAATATTAATAAAATTGATGTTGGATATACGAGAACTTCCGGTGTTTCTGTGAGTGGCTTTGGTTCCGTAGGAACAGTGAAGTTCATCGTGGATGATGCTGTTGATGGTTTCCGCCCAGACCAAGATCGAAAACTACGCATCGACTTAGGAGACGCCTTATACTTAACGCCTTCTGGTCAATACATTGCGCTTACTACGAAAAACTTAGAGCTTACGATTCAGGAAGCACCTAATTATGATAATGGCATTGATCCATCTTTATTGATTGCTTATCCTAATCCTGCACAAGACTTTTTGAATCTACATTTGAATGGTACCGTTCCAATGGAACAGATTCTGATGTATAACCTTAATGGTCAAGTGATATACAACTCTGGTAATAAGGTAGATCTCAAGAAAACAGCAATTGATGTGACGAACATTGCCAACGGTCTTTACGTTGTAGAAGTAATCACCGAAGAAGGTGTGATTACCAAGAAAGTTGAAGTAATGAAGTTTAAAAACTAATCAACGCAATTTCAATAAATTTTTATACTGATGATGATTATTCGTCATCCCCTCATTTTGGATATATTCATTGGATTTATATAATTTTCAAGAAGTCGCACTTTGTGCGACTTTTCTTTTGCCCCTTGGTGAAGAAACGTACTTGTTTGCTTAGTTAAACTCCTAAAGTTGTAAGGAATTGATGCGCTGAATAGGAGAGGGGGAAGCTTTAAAAGCTTGCGCTTGCCAGCCTTAGCCGTTCGGAATGGAAATAATAAGATTACAATTTGCCGAATTGAATATAAAATCCACTTTTTTACGTAGATTTTTTGCTAAATGAGATCAAATTATATTCACAAAAATGGAAGTACGAATCTATTACAAGAAGACTAATTCGTTGATATGTAATATTTAATACAATTTATTAAAATAAATTTTAATATTTTAAATATAATTGTCGTGCTATTTTGTCTTTGTCGATGCTGGATGTAGCGCCTATATTTGTATTAACAATAAAGCAAAAAACAAAAACTTATCCTTTTCAAAAGATAAGTAAAAACAAAAACTAAGTCTGGTCAGAAAAGTAGCGCAGCGATAAGAAAAAGAGACCAGCCGGCTAATTCAGTTTAGCCCACCAATTTGGATATGTTCATGGGATTATAATTTGTTAATCAAGCCGTATTTCTACCAAGAAGTACGGCTTGATTTTTTATGTTCTGAGGGGAAAGCATTCTTGTTTGTTGTGCACAATTAAAGTTAGAAACAGTGAATCCAATAATTAAAGAAATATTTGAGGACGTTATATTTACGGAGGACGAATCAACATTTCTCTACCACCAACTGGAAAAGATAAGCCTTAAGAAAGGAGATTTTTTACTAAAGGAAGGGGAAGAAATTAAAGAAATATTTTATGTGCATACGGGTTGCTTAAGAAGTTATTTTATCGATAAAGAAGGTAAAGAACATATTCTACAGTTTGCAGTTAAAGCTTGGTGGATTAGTGATTATATTACGCTTTATGGAAGTACAAATACGAAAGCGGTCTCCTATATTGAATGTATCCAAGAAGCAGTGGTTTACAGAATTTCTAAACGAGAATTTGATCGTCTTTGTGAGCAGTTCCCCAGGATCGGATTTTTTTATATTAAAAAAATGGAAGGAGCATTTGCAAGTTTTCAAAATCGAATCTTAGAAAATTTAACCTTGACGGCAAAAGATCGGTACCTGAATTTTGTCAATGCTTATCCTACGATTGAGCGCAAGGTGAAAAACTACCACATTGCTTCCTTTTTAGGAATTACGACCGAGAGTTTAAGTAGAATTAGAAAAGAAATATCCTTAACTTAATTTATTACCATAGATCAATTTTTAGGGAGGAAGGAAGTACTACCTTTATACTTTATTTCAAGCTATAAATTCAAATTAATGTTCAAAAGATTACTGGGTCTTGCTCCAAAATTGGAGGCAGATGGCTCTTACAGTCCTTCAAGGGTTGCTTTGTGGATGGCAACTTCTGCTAAAACTGATTTTGAAAAAATCTCTTACCCAAAATATCAAGGAAAGCAGTCAAAAATTTTGGTGATTTTTACGGAACAAAAAAACATGACCATGCAAAATGGTAAAATGTTTTCTACGGGCAACCATCCAGTAGAATCCCTTGTACCAATGTTACATCTAAAAAATGCAGGGTTTGATTTTGAAATCGCTACGCTAACGGGAAAACCAGTCGTTTTCGAAATGTGGGCTTTCCCAAATAAAGACGAGAACGTACAAGCTATTTACAAAGCATATAAGTCAAGCTTTGAGCAACCCAAGAAATTGCAAGCATTTGTTGATCATTCCCTTACGGATTCTGCCTCTTACGCAGCAGTGTTTGTACCCGGTGGGCATGGAGCTATGCTAGGTATTCCCGAAGACAAAAATGTTGGAAAAATATTGAGATGGGCGCAGGAAGAAGGTCTGTTTACAATAACGCTTTGTCATGGACCAAGTTCCCTTTTAGCAACCACTTTGGATAATCAGAAATTTTTATATGATGGATATAAAATGGCCGTGTTTCCTGATTCTGTTGACAAACAAACGCCAATGATTGGCTACTTGCCAGGGCATATGCCTTGGGGCTTAAGTGAAAAATTAAAGCATTTAGGAGCCACTATTGTGAATACAAAGTCAGATGATACTGTTTGCTTAGATAGGAAACTAATCACTGGCGCAAGTCCATTAGCATCGGATAAATTGGGGAAATTAGCAGCTAATACTTTACTAAAAGAATTGAGCTAAAACTTACTTTCAACGGTTCAATTGTCAATATGGTCTAGATTGCGATATGGCATTTAATGAAACGGTCAACGAGGAATGATTATTTGGTACTATTGGGTACAACAAATCACAAAAGCCCGGAACACAATTCGTATTCCGGGCTTTTGTCCTATCTGGCGATAAAGTAATAACTAGTTAGCGCTTAGTGAAACGGCGTTTTCCTCCACCACCTTTTTTACGGTGTTTCCCAAAACTCTTGCGCGGTGGTCGTTTATTTGGATCATAGACTGGTCCTTCGCCCAATGCCTTCGGTAGCGGAATCTTTAAAATGTCCATTTTAATCAATTGTTCGATATTGTGAAAACGAGCCTGATCTTTATCGGAGATGAAGGTCAGTGCCACCCCCGTCGCATCCGCTCTCGCCGTTCTTCCGATCCGGTGAACATAATCTTCCGCATCTTGTGGGACATCGTAATTGATGACTAAACTAATACCTTTGATATCAATACCCCGCGCCAAAATATCAGTGGCGACGAGAATCTGTGTTTTATTGCTTTTGAAGTCCAATAGCGCTTGTTCTCGCTCTTTTTGTTCTAAATCCGAAGAGATCGCTTGCACCGCATATTTCTTATGTTTGAGCGCGAGGGTAATCTCTCTCACCATTTTCTTCGTAGAAGTGAAAATAATAATGCTAGGATAGTTTTTCTTACCTGAAAGTAAGCTTTCGATCAAATTGATTTTCTGACTGTCATACGCAAGATAAGCCCCTTGAAGCACCCCTTCCGCAGGTTTCGAAATTGCAATATTAAGCTGAACAGGATCTTTTAAAATCTTACTCGTTAGCGATCTAATCTTAGAAGGCATCGTCGCAGAAAAAAGCAAGTTTTGCCGCTGTTTTGGAAGTTTAGAAACAATCTTAGCAATATCATCAGAAAAACCCATGTCTAGCATCCGATCAGCTTCGTCTAAAACTAGATGCTGTAAATGATCTAATTTGACGTACCCCATATTCAAGTGAGCAATCAACCGACCAGGCGTCGCAATGACGATGTCTGCACCAGATTTCAACGCTTGTTTTTGTTGGTCCCAACTCGTGCTGCTTCCTCCTCCGTATACCGGAATCGAACTAATCCCCATGAAATAACTAAACCCTTCGACTTGTTGGTCGATTTGTAAAGCAAGTTCTCGGGTAGGAGCAATTACTAAGGTGTTGATGCTTTCTTTGCGATCAGGATTACTAGCAATCGCATTTAAGATCGGAAGTAAAAAGGCGGCGGTCTTACCCGTTCCCGTTTGGGCACAAGCAATAATGTCTCTTTTAGCTAAAATAACGGGAATCGCTTGCTCTTGTATTGGAGTTGGTTGTGTAAAACCCATCGCCGCTAAGGCTTCGCATAATTCTGGTGTAAAATTGAAATCCTCGAATGTCATATGTAGACTTCTTGTCGTGTTAATCTTGAAATTATTCTTTCAGTTGTGTCCGCAAAAAACGGAATCTATCTTTTGTAAAGTTGGTTAAAATTTTCGATAAGCCAATTACAAAATAGGAAAAATATAGTTTTAAGCACCAATCCGATCAAATTAAAGGTATTTCTTATTTAATTTGAACCGTTTCCTGCGCTTATCTGGCTTTTTATCCAAAAAGTAGGTCACGCTAAGGGCATACGAGGCTTTTATGGAGTTTTTAAACAACTTCAATGTATAAAATGGATGCTTGCTAGTGCCTTTCGCTTTATAAGTTCATATACGCATTCCTTTTAATAAGGTTACAGGCCTAAAAGGGACTAAATTGAGCTTGAAATGACAAGTATTTATTATTTAAGTGTTAAAATTATCTTAAGAGGAATACTTTTGTTGCTATTTGGCGTTATTTTCTAAAGCTTTAAGGTATTAACTTATAAATTAGCTGACAAGTTGTTTTGGAGTTTAGAAAATAGAATGTTTTTGGAAAGCCTCTAGGAACAACTTTATTAAAGTTCTAAGCGCTTTTAAGCTTTAAGGCAGCAGCTTGTAATAGAAAATAACGCATAAAAAAGCCAGTAATTGTGATTGTAGTTGTTTGTTGATGTGTTTTAATCGGCTTTTTTTCATTTCTAGGTTCGATCAAAGAACTGGGAATCATTAACTGTTTTTAGTTGGTTTTGTTTGTTAGATATTAAGGATACAACTTTGGTTGTATCCTTATTTTTTTACCTCATTTTTTTAGTTAAAAACGTTTACTTTAGCAGCAATGATCGAGCTCGCTACTGGTATTTTTTTAAAATACGAACCACCTGTCCCAAGAATGCTACGCCAAAAAGATTGACGTGTACCAACAAATAATAAAGTTGATAAATTTCTAATCGTTCCTCGTAATCTTTTTCTAGCGGAAAACTTTGCTGGTAATGCTCATAAAATGCTGCTGGAAATCCACCAAAAAGTCGCGTCATGGCGAGATCCATTTCTCGATGTCCAAAGTATACCGCAGGATCAATTAAAATGGGTTTTTGCCCCAGTCCGACCATGGTGTTTCCACGCCATAAGTCACCGTGTAAAAGACTTGGTTTTTCTTCGGGAAGTAGTTGGGCTAATCGCTGATAGAGCCGCTCAAATTGTTGTTGGATACTACCGGAGAGTATCCCTTGATCAACGCCTTTCTTGATTTGTGGCTGTAGCCGTTCGCTTAATAAAAAATCAATCCATTTGGCTTTTGGTCGATTGGATTGGGGTAATTTTCCAATGTAATTATCATGGTCCAAACCAAAGTTAGTAGAACTAATGCGATGTAATTGAGCTAAGGCTTTTCCTAGATTTCCCCAGTAAGCCGTCCGTGCCGTTTCGGTAGGAAGAAAACGAAGTATCAAAAAAGCGTGTTGCCCAACACAATTTGTATTTATAACCTCGGGAACGCTGCAAGCGCTTGCTTGGCGCAAATAGGCTAGTCCGAGGGCTTCTTTTTGAAACATATCTTCCGCAAAATTCGCCGTATTGTATTTAATGAAATAAGCTACTTCTCCAACTTTAAATCGATAAGCAACATTGATGTCTCCGCCAGTAAGAGGCGTGAGTTCCCGAATCGGTTTTTCAAAAAAATGCTCACAGTAGGCGAGGATTAAGGAAGGAAATTTCTTTGGCATATTGCTTTTTATTGCGTATAGATTCAAAATGAGTAAAAGCTATTCATCCACGGATCAATAGCTTTTAAGGGTATGCTTACATTTTTAGAATGGAGCGTACACGTAAGTACTAATACAATTGAATGGCAAAGTAATTTTGTCTTAGTACTAAAGTAGATTATAAACGATTCTTATTGATGATCGCCAGCAATTCTTCTCGGTAATTCTTACCAATTGGAATATGTTTCGCTTGCCCTTTTTCCGTAATCTCAATCATGTTACCAACAACGGCGTTGATCTTATTGACATTGACGATGTACGAACGATGAATCCGCTTAAAAAGTTGTTGTGGTAACTTGTCTTCCAAGCTTTTCATAGTTTGTAAAGTAATCACTCGATTATCATTTTGGCGAATGATAACATAATCCTTCAATCCTTCAATGTAAACAATATCTTCATATTTTACCTTGATTAATTTCTTATCTGCTTTTACGAAAATAAAATCGGGTCCATCAGCTTCTTTAACGACTGCGGGTTCTCCTTTACGTTGCAATTCAACTTGTTCAAGTGCTTTATTGGTTGCTTTGATAAAACGCTCAAAAGAAATCGGCTTAAGCAAATAATCGATCGCATTTAACTCAAATCCTTCCAAAGCATAATTGGCATAAGCAGTAGTAAAAATAACTAAAGGTGGCTTGGCTAAGGTCTTCAAAAAATCAATTCCCGTTAATTGCGGCATTTGAATATCCAAAAACATTAAATCAATATCGTGATCCTTCAACGCTTGATTCGCTTCTAAGGCATTATTACATTTCTGTACCAGGTTAATTTCTGGCATTTTGTCAAGGTAAGTTTCAAGCACGTCTAGGGCTAAAGGTTCGTCGTCAACAATGATGGCATTTATCATAAGGCTATTGTTTTGATTGCGTGATTAAGTTTATCAAAGATTAATGATCAGATTTACACCGTAGGAGTCTGGATTATCTTTGATGGTCAGTTCGTATTGTTCGGGGTAAAGTAGATTGAGTCGGCGGCGTACGTTGACCAATCCAATTCCTCCGCTGCGTTTGTGTTCTTGCAAAGGCAAGGTTTCGGGTTTGCTATTTTCAATAAAAAGATGTACTGATTTATCCTGTACGTCTAAGTAAATATTGACAAATCCGTGGGCGATCTGATTGCTCAAACCGTGTTTAAAACTATTTTCCAGAAATGGAATAAACATTAAGGGGGCAATTTTTTGATGAAGCACTTGCCCTTGTATTTCAAAATTAATTTCTACATTTTTCCCTTGTCTCAGTTTTTCGAGATCGAGGTAATTCTTAAGGTAATGAATTTCCTTACTTAAAAGTACGCGTTTTTCGTTACATTCATAAAGCATATAGCGCATCATTTCCGAAAGTTTAATCACAATTTCTGGCGCTTTATCCGATTTTTTGAGCGTTAAAGCGTACAGGTTATTCAAGGTATTAAACAGAAAGTGCGGATTGATTTGAGACTTTAGAAACTTCAACTCCGATTGCATCGTCTGTGTCTGTAAGTCTTTTCGATCTCGCTGGTATTTCATCCAATCAGAGATGATTTTGAACAGGGTAGAAGTACCCGCCGCCAAAAAGATGGAGATAAAGTGCCAAATCTGATTGCTAATAATCGTTTCTGGACTTTTAGAAAACAAAGAAAAGATCCAGTAAAAAATGAAAAGCTTGATGGGGGTAATGATCGCAATGGAAGCCAGCAATAAGAAACAGTAATTCAGGAATTTCTTTTCCGTAAGGTAATTTGGAATTAGGAAATATAAGTTGAAATAAACAATCGTTGCGTAAAAGAGTACGTTAACAAACTCCCAAGTCATGGTAAAGGTAAAGCTTTGACTGTAGTCAAAGAAGACTAAAATCCACAACAACAATCCCCAAAAAATGGAATGAGATACCCAAGGATTAGAAAAGAAACCCCAAATTTTTCTCCGTATATTTTTCTTAAATGCCGTATCCATTTTCAGAGTGTATCAACGTGAGGAAATCCATCACTTGCTGATCTGCTTTTTCAAATTAATTTTACGAATTGATGCGTATCGCATCATTTGTTTCTAGATTCAACTTCTATATACTGTCTAAAACATAGCTGCAAGTAAGCATTATTCTCCTAAAAGGCTCAACTAAATAGATGAATAAAGACTAGTTTTAGATGAAAATCATTTTTTAGTGCTTTCAAGGGCAATTTAGTCATAATTCCGCTTTTGTAAGCTATTATTTTGTGCAATTAGACTTTATGCGCGGCTAGTTTTAAACAACTTCTCAAAGTTGATCATCCGTATAGCTTTCTTCGAGATCAAGTATTCCCACATTTTAGGATTAGAATAGCACTACTAAATGGAGTTTTTAATCAACTTCTTTGTATTTTTGCGGCTGAAAACGCTGAAATAAAAACAAAAACAAGTTTTACTTGTTACAAAAAGGCAATCAAGATGGTTTATCTGACACGAAAGGAGAGATTTAATGCTGCCCACAAACTTTGGGTGGACGAATGGAGCGAAGAAAAGAATTTTGCCGTGTTTGGTCGTTGTGCAAATAAGAACTGGCACGGTCATAATTACGCTCTGTTTATTACGGTAAAAGGAATGCCCGATCCATTGACAGGCTTTGTAATGGATGCGAAGAAATTGAGTAAACTTGTTAGAGAAAAAGTGATTGATAAGTTAGATCACTCGAACCTCAACCTTGATGTAGATTTTGTTCCAGCAAAAATGCAACCCACCACGGAAAATATGGTGATTTTGATCTGGAAGGAATTGGTAGATCACATTAAAGATTGTGAACTGCACGCCGTTAAATTGTACGAAACTGAAAACATTTACGCTGAGTATTTTGGAGACTAATTTTCTGATATTCAGGGTGTTTTAATACTTGAATATTCATTTTACACAAACTGTATAAACTAATTATGTCTTACAAGAAAGTAGAAACTTACGATACGGGAATTACTAAGAATCTGATCAAAAAATATGAAAGTATTTTAAATAAAATCGGCGAAGATCCAGAACGAGAAGGTTTACTTAAAACGCCAGAACGAGCGGCTAAAGCCATGCAATTTCTTACCCACGGTTATGACCTCGATGCCAACAAAATTCTCAAGTCGGCAATGTTTAAGGAAGAATATAGCGAAATGGTCGTCGTCAAAGATATTGAAGTCTTTTCACTTTGCGAACACCATATTTTACCCTTTTTCGGAAAAGCACACGTAGCTTACATTCCTAACGGTCACATCGTAGGATTGAGTAAGATTCCACGGGTAATCGACGTTTTTGCTCGTCGTTTGCAAGTCCAAGAGCGTTTAACACACGAAATTTTACACTGTATCCAAAATACGATGAATCCCGTCGGCGTTGCGGTAGTGATCGAAGCGCGACATATGTGCATGATGATGCGGGGCGTACAAAAGCAAAATTCTGTCACGACAACTTCTGCCTTTACCGGAGAATTTGAAAAAGAAGAAACAAGAAGTGAGTTTTTGCACCTCATTGGTACTAAATTACACTAAATGAAAAGCGTAAGTATGGACGTAAACCTTTACGTCCATACTTACACTTATTAAATGAATCGCTGGTTCTGTGCCAGACAATCGTTTTTTTTTGCTTTTATACACTTTATAAAAGCATTTAATTTAACGAGCTTTCCAAATATTTTGACCAAGTGCTTATATTTGTCCCATCAAACCAAATCTGATAAGTGTTCTTTGGATAAAATCAGTAAATTGTTACTTAATTTTATCTGAGCATTTACAAATAAAAAACATCATATGAGAGCATTTGTTTTTCCGGGACAAGCCTCCCAATTCGAAGGGATGGGAAAAGACCTTTATGAAACTTCTGAAGTCGCCAAAGAAACTTTTGAAGCCGCAAATCAAATTTTAGGCTTCCGATTGAGTGACGTTATGTTCGAAGGAACCGCAGAAGATCTAATGGAAACGCGCATTACTCAGCCCGCCGTTTTCTTACATTCCATCGTCAAAGCAAGAATGAATCGAGAAAATTTTGATCCCGCTGCCGTAGCAGGACATTCTTTGGGCGAATTTTCTGCCTTAGTAGCGAATGGGGTGCTATCTTTTGAAGATGGCTTACTGCTCGTACAAAAGCGCGCGCTTGCCATGCAGGAAGCTTGTGAAAAAAGAGCGGGTACGATGGCAGCGATTGTTGGTTTAGAGGATGAAGTCGTTCAGGAAATTTGTGCAAACATCGAAGCCCTAGTCGTTCCTGCCAATTATAATTGTCCGGGGCAATTGGTGATTTCTGGAACGGTAGAAGGGGTAGAAGCAGCCATGCTAAAAATGGAAGCCGCCGGCGCTAGAAAGATTGTGCGACTCGCCGTTAGCGGTGCTTTTCATTCGCCACTAATGGAACCGGCTAAAGATCAACTCAAAGCGTCGATTGATCAGGTGAATTTTCAACCCGCCACTTGTCCTATTTACCAAAATTTTACAGCAAAAGCCGAAACGGATCCCGCACTCATCAAGCAAAACTTGATTGATCAACTTACGGCTCCGGTGCGTTGGACAGAAACGATTCAAAACATGATTGCCGATGGAATGGAAAGTTTCGCAGAAGTCGGTGGAAAAGGAAAAACCTTGCGGGCAATGATTCGACGAATCAATCGGGAGATTCCTTCTGAAGTTTTCTAAAATAACTTCAAACTTTAAAAGCCAAATAAATAAGCCTAGTCGTTAACTTGTCGCAACTTTTAGAAGTTAAACGGAGCTATTTGTCAAATAAAAATTTGGAAAATAGCTCCATTTCTTACATTTTGGTATAAATAATGAAATAGCTTAAGTATGGCTTTAGGTTTTTAGGATTGCAATAAATGGTACGAAATTCATTTTACCGCGGTACGCGCGCAGGAATAGCATTTTAAATCCACTCCGCATTAGGCATTAATTTATTGTAAAGCCTCGCAAATAATTGAAGCTATTGCAAACACGAGCTACCAATAACTGCGGTGTTTGTATGTACTAAACTAAATGATCCAATATGACAAAAAAATCGGCTCAACCTGGTGAAATATTGCTCGCAGAACCTTTTATGATTGATCCCAATTTCAAACGGTCGGTCGTGCTATTATGTGAACACGAGAAAGAAGGTAGTTTAGGATTTATCCTCAATAAAATTTTAGATATTAAAGTAAATGAACTTATCTCGGATTTTCCTGAGTTTGAGGCAAACATTTATTACGGTGGTCCAGTACAAACGGATACCATTCACTATGTACATAACGTTGGTAATTTGCTAGAAGATAGCCAAAAGGTGAATCCTGGCATTTATTGGGGCGGTGATTTCGATAAGCTCAAATCACTGATTGCTGCAAAACAGGTTCAACCGGAAAATATTCGATTTTTTGTTGGTTACACGGGTTGGTCAGGTGGTCAATTGAAAGAAGAGATTAGCCTTGGCTCTTGGGTTTCTGCTAAGATGGATATCAATTATCTTTTTGCCGATAAATCTGTCGATCTTTGGGAAGAGGTAATGAAGAATAAAGGAGACGTTTACTCGGTTATTTCGCAAGTTCCTAAAACGGGAAATTGCAATTAAGCTTACTGCTGGCTTTCTTTAAAAACAATGCTAGTAATTCCTAGCACAAAGCATCGTATTCAATAGCGTAGAACCCATTGGTTTACGCTTTTGTAGTTTTAGGCAAATCGCTTCTGGCTCCGGTTCATTTTGCTGCATTCCATCGCCAATTTTCTAGATTTTGGCTTTTTCTTTTCAATAGCCTTCCTCGAAAGGGCAATTTTAGGACAACTTCTTTTATAAAAGTAATATTCTTTGCATCTTGCGGGAAATTAGACTCAACGATGATAAAATACTACCAACTGATTCGAATTTTCGAACTCAGTGGAGCGTAGAAGAGTTGAAGAAACTTACCGTTGAGTGAAGTTAAAGCGACAGCATAATGATTAGAGGATCAAATATTTACATCCAGTACGGCGATCGAATTTTATTGAATAACGTCAATTTAGTCATCGGAGAGCGAGACAAGTTGGGCTTGGTAGGGAGAAATGGAGCTGGAAAATCCACCATCTTGAAGTTACTGGCTGGCGTCAAAAAAGGCGACACGGGACAAATTGATCGACCAAAGGGTTCGAGTTTAGGTTTTTTGCACCAAGAAATGAATTTGCCGAAAGGTAAAACGGTTCTCGACGAAACACTTACCGCTTTTGAAGAAGTGAAAGCAATTGAAGAACAAATTGAAGTCATCAACGAAGCGTTAGGAACGCGGACGGATTACGAAAGTGCTGCGTACACGCAGTTGATCGAAGATTTGTCTGAAGCTAATGAGCAATTCTTGGTAATGGGCGGTAATTCCATGGATGCCGATGCAGAGAAAATATTGAAAGGACTTGGTTTTAAAGATAGTGATTTTCACCGCTTGACGGATGAGTTTAGTGGGGGCTGGCAAATGCGGATCGAATTGGCAAAAATGCTATTGCGGAAACCGGATTATTTACTACTGGATGAGCCCACAAACCACCTAGATATCGAATCGATCATTTGGTTGGAGTCTTTCTTGAAAGATTACCCCGGTGCAGTAGTACTCATTTCGCACGATAAACAATTTTTGGATAAGATCACCAAGCGCACGATTGAGGTAGAATTAGGAAAGTTGTTTGATTACAAAGCTTCTTACAGTAAGTTTGTGACCATGCGCCAAGAGCGTCGAGAAATGCAAGCATCGGCTTTCAAAAATCAGCAAAACCAAATCGCACACAAAGAAAAAATTATCAATAAATTCATGGCGAAAGCGACCAAAACCAAAATGGCGCAATCCATGAAAAAGCAACTGGACAAAGTAGAACGAATCGAAATTGATTCCGAGGATGTTGCTGCGATGAATATTACTTTTCCGCCTGCCCCGCGCTCAGGAGAAGTCGTGCTCAATACCAAAAACCTGGTGAAGCAATACGGCGATTTAATGGTGTTGGAAAATATTGAGTTAAAATTAGATCGTGGTGATCGAGTGGCTTTCGTTGGTCAAAATGGACAAGGGAAAACGACGCTCGCCAAAATTATCGTCAATGAATTATCCGCGACGAGTGGTGATCTAAATCTTGGGCATAATGTTCAAATTGGATATTACGCTCAGAATCAGTCGGACGCTTTATTTCCAAATATGACTTTGCTAGAAACCATGGAAGCGGCTTCACCGCCAGAAATGCGTACGAAGTTGCGGAGCATTCTCGGTGCGTTTATGTTTAGCGGAGAAGATGTAGAAAAAAAAGTATCGGTTTTGTCAGGAGGAGAACGGGCGCGTTTAGCACTCGCTTGTTTGCTTTTGAAACCATTCAATTTGCTAGTTCTGGATGAGCCGACGAATCACTTGGATATTATTTCTAAAGATGTTTTAAAACGAGCACTGATTGATTATGATGGAACCTTAATTGTAGTTTCACACGATCGAGAATTTTTAGTGGGCTTAACGAATCGTACGGTAGAATTTAGAGATCGACAATTATATAATCACATCGGTGATGTTAAGAATTTCTTAGAAAAAAGAGCCATCGAAAGTATGCGTTTGCTCGCGATGAATAAAACGCAGGCAAAGAAGGAAAAAGCTGCGGAGAAAAAAGAAATGTCAGAAGAGGAGCGCAAAGAAAAGAAGAAATTAGAAAGAGCCGTACAAAATGCAGAGCGTAAAATTGAAGACCTCGAAGCTAAAATTGCAAAACTAGAAGTCGATATGGGCGTGGTAGGTTTTTACGAAAATCCTGATCATACAAAGGTGATTGAAAAGTATCAAAAGCTCAAAAATGAGCTAGATACGGCCATGCAAGTTTGGGAAGATGCGCAAGAGGCTTTAGAAAGTTAATTCATAGAATAGCTATTGATCCTTGTAAAAAAGATTACAATCGCATACATTTTGGCAGAAAGACTTTTATAGGTTTTCTGCCAAAATAATATTAGAACTTTCCTAATGTTTATTCTTTTACTCGTTTAAAAAATACAAAACCATTCTTCCCGCCAATTCGGCTTAAGGTCGGTTCCTGCTTTTTCAATCGCTCCTCGTATTGAATTTTGGTGATAACGTAGACGTCTTTATCAATCTCACCTTCCATCAACCAACGCCATTTATAACTGTCTGGATTCGTAACGGCAGGTTTCTGGGTATAAAATAATTGTCCGTAAGACTTGAAGCCGTGTGGAACGACGTAGCAATCTTCGGTCGCTTTGGATTTATAAAATTCAATCGCGGAATTTTGAGAATAGCCTTCGATGCGATTGATAAAAAAGATTAAGGTTAGCAAAACAAAACATCCCGAACCGAGAAACAAGGTTTTAAAACCCGTCGCAAATTGATCGCGTTTCAAGGCACGCAAGGCAAAAAATAAAACACCTGCCAAAAATAAACCCGGGAGCATTTCCACGCCACTCCAATCTACCTCGGCATCCAAACTCGCTACGGCGAAAGGATCATTAAAAAGGGGTTTTAAAATTTCAATATTCCAAGCGACAAATGGCAGCGCAACCGTGGCTAAAATGAAAAGGCCTCCCGTAAAAATTAAACCCGCCTTCATCCATCCATTGAATCGAATTTCCCGCTCAAAAATTTGATGAATACTAACGGCGGCTAAGAAACTCAAAGGATAATAACACATAGAAGAGTAATGCACTATTTTCGACTGAACAATGCTGAACAGTATTAAAACCACCCAAAATAAAATACTCATCCAAAGCTTAAAATCGGATTGATACGCTTTGCTCGCCTTGGGAGATTTAAAAAATGCACGAATGGTAAAGATGGAAGCGGGAAAACAACCCACTAGTAGCACCACAAAGTGATAACCAAAGAAACCCTTGTGACCAGCATCTTCCGTAGTAAATAAACGATATTGATATCGAGTAAACTCTTCGGCAAACCAAGGACCATTCTTCCAAGTCTCAACCCCGAGCCAGGCCAAGCTAACCAAGGAGGCGATGAGGAGAAAAAATAAAAACTCCGGCACGTTGATGTACATTCGCAAGCGCTGAAAGAACCAGTAAATCATCATACACAATCCAGCAATCGCTAAGGCCACCGGACCTTTTGTAATCAAGCCTAAACCGATAAATATGCCCGCGACTAGGAGGTAAGTCCATTTGCTGTTAAAGAGCGCAATATCAAATTGATTTTTCTTCCAATGTGCCTTGATGAAGTAATACATTCCAAGGAAAATAAATAAATTCAAGTAAGGGTCGATGATACCCGATTTAAAATAAAGATGGGGAAGTATGGAGCCAAAATAAGCACCTGCCCAAATTAAACCGAAGCGGGTATCGTAAAGTGTTTTTCCAATATTGAAGAGTACAACCAAGGTAATAATTCCACAAATAGCGTTGGGTAAGCGCGCCGAAAATTCGTTGATGCCAAAAATATTCATGGCAAAGGCTTGCATCCAAAAAAACAAAGGCGGTTTTTCCCAGAAAGGAAGATAGTTGATGTGAACGCGCAAGTAATCCTTCAAGACAATCATCTCGCGGCTAACTTCCGCAAAATTGATCTCATCCCAATCAAACAAATGGGCATTTCCATTAAAGAGCAGGAAGAAAAAGGCTGCCAGTAAAGCAAAAAGCAGGGAATATTTTAAGCGTTCTGTCATGATGGTAAAACGGATATTTCGGTTTAGGATAAGCTAAAATTTGGATATGTTACAAACATTGTTTACCGATAAATTATTTAAAAAATGATGCCTGCAACCGAAACTGTTTGCTGATCAGGAGCAGGCAGTGCTAGAGCACTTGTAAACCCAAAGGAAATGCTACTTCGTCCATTTTCTCAGTTGATTCAATAAAGCCTTAAAGTCTTTAGGTAAAATAGATTCCATCTCAATTCGCTCACCCGTTACTGGATGATCTAGGGCTAAATAATGGGCATGGAGCGTACAACGACCCATTAAGGGACGTTCTACTTCCTCACGATTAGAGCGATATTTCTTTAACTTTAATTCCGAAAGGAAAAAAGCATCTTTTCTGCCGTAAAGTGGATCGACCATCAAGGGATGACCAATCGACTTGAAATGTACACGAATTTGGTGTGTACGACCCGTTTTGATGTTGGCTTCCACCAAACAGTAATTGTTGAATGTTTCGAGAATTCGATATTCCGTTAAAGATTTTTTACCCTTTGCGGCAACCATCATTTTTCCCGGTCGTTGTAGGTTTTTAGCAATGGATTTGTCAATGCTTCCTTCGGGTTTGCTTGGAATGCCATCGAGTAGGCAGTGATAAATTTTATCCACACTTCGACTTTCAAATTGCTGACTGAGGTTTTTGTGTGCTTCTGCCGTTCGGGCAAAACACATGATTCCACTCGTCTCCATATCCAATCGGTGTACCGTAAAAACTTCCCCAAATTTTTGTCTCAAATAGCCTAAAATATTCGGTTTGTCCGGCGTATAACGATCAGGAATACTCAGGTAATTGGCGGGTTTATTAACCAAGATAATGGCTTCGTCCTGATGGAGGATTTGTACTTTTTCTTTCTTCATGAAGACTTTTCTTTAACTATCGAATGCTAATTTTGAGGTAATGAAATCGTTTCCCTTCCGATGGCGGAACAACATTCTTTGCTTCCTCAACGTATACCACGATCGGTTGATCTGCTCGCGCACTACTTACTTTGATCAAAATCGTTCGGTCGTCTATCCATACCACTTGATCGGCGTAGACCCAATTTTTAAACGAGAAAGCAAAAATAGCTTTAATTTTATCATTTTCCACGGCAAAAAGGGCTAAATAACTACCCGCAAGGTCTTCAAAATCTGCGGCTAAACTCATAATATGCTTTGAGCCGGGAGAAACGCTAGGATAACCCAAGCATCGAGCCTGCATTTCTTCCGCTTCGGTATCTACAAAAAGATAGTCTCCACTTTCCCAATAACTTCCTGCAACCAAGTGCTTGTCGAGTTGCGCATGATAGCCTAAGTATTCATAAACTTCCCTAAAATCTTCGTTTCCATTTTTCCCGAAAGGGTAGCTGACGACCGGATACCATGGTTGTTTCGCCTTGGTGCGCAGTAAAATGGTATCTCCGCGCAATTGGTAAAGTTGTTTTTGTTGTATAAACTGAGCGGTTGCTGTTTTGAAATGTTTTGCAAAAGTAGTTGCCGGAATGAAATCAATTTGTAAGGCTGCTTTGGCCTTTGCGGTCGCTGCCGTATCTGTATTTTCGTACAAATCTTTAGCGTACAAACGATGGCGAAAATGCTCGCAGTCAATATAGCTTGTATAAGTTTCAGCATAAAAAAGGTAGCCGATCGCTTCGGTTTCAAAACTGCCATCTAACTTTGGGTATAAAATAATTTCAACCCATTCCCCTCGTACCGTTTCTGATCCATCTGTTAACGTTTGGAAAATCCCCGTCTCACCGTCGGAAAAATAAGCAAAAGTATCTCCCTGCGCGAGTACGTGTAAGACTTTGCTATCCAAGCTAGGTTTTTCACGTACATTTAAGCCATTTGGAGCAAGGACGCGACCACAGATTTTATCCGCCCAAACTTCCGTAGGAAAGCAGAGGAGACAAAGTAAACTTATGATAAAAAGAAAAGGACTACGCATCATGCATCGGCTTGATCGGTATTAAAAAAAGTTGTTTGGGTACTTCGGCTAACTAGCAAACGTAATTTTGGAGAAACTAGTTTTCAGCGCAGCAGCAAGGACGATTCGTTAGAGTTGCGTAAAGTATTTTTTTCGGAGGGCGTAATACTTCCAGATAATACTGCCCGCTAAGATTCCAGTGCGGTTTTCTTGTGGAGCAATCCGCGTTTTTTGAATCAGCTCATCATAAAATTTTCGCTTTTTTAGCGTATGCTGAAAGTGCCGAAAAAAAGACCAATGTGCCTGAACGATGGATTGGATATGTCGAAATTTACCACTAAATAAAAACAATACGCCAGCCATTCCATCAACAATTAAGCGGGTTGGGATTACCCAAAGTAGCTTTTGGAACGGCTCATTTTTAAGCAGCATGAAAAGGCTATTTCTAAAGTTGAGGTAGGTCTTTTTAGGATTGTTGTAATTCAAGGTGCCGCCACCAAAATGATAGACGGTGGAGCTAGGAACCGTCATGACCTTATAGCCCGCTCTTTTTATTCGCCAACACAAATCAATTTCTTCGACGTGCGCAAAAAAGTCTGCATCAAAGCCGTCCAAATCGTGAAAGAGCTGCGCGCGAATGAAAAAAGCGGCTCCGGAAGCCCAAAAAATCTCTTCAATTTGATCGTATTGCCCTTGGTCTTTTTCCAAAACATCAAAAATGCGACCTTTACAAAAAGGAATGCCCATCGCATCAATCCATCCACCCGCACCACCCGCATACTCAAAAACACTTTTGTCTTGGTAGGAAATGATTTTTGGCTGACAAGCCCCAATACTAGCATCTCGTTCCATTTGCTCAATAACTGGTTGAATCCAATTGGGGCTAACTTCTACGTCGGAGTTGAGCAGAACATAATAATCTGCGTCAATGTGTTTCAAACATTGATTGTATCCTCCCGCGAAACCATAGTTTTTCCCCATCCGAATCACCTGTAAATCTGGATATTGCTTTTTAAGAAAGTCCAAGGAAGTATCCGTTGAGCCATTATCAGCGATAATGATTTCAAGGTTTTCGTAGCTCGTTTTTAGTAGCGTAGGCAAAAACTTTTGTAAATATTCTAAGCCATTATAATTTAAAATTACGACCGATACGCTGGGTAATTTTTTCACGACTTCACTAACGCTCGTAGTTGCTACGGTTGAATAAGCCTGTAATATTGTTTCGGTACTGATTTTATCTTTGCGAAGTTGATCTTTTAAACCTTCCAAGGAGTCAAACTTAACGTCGTGGCGAATGAAGTCTACAAACTCAACCGTAATGATCTCCTCATAAATATCTTGATCGAAGTCGAAAATATTTACCTCAATCGTGATGTTGGTCTTTTTATCTACCGTTGGGCGATCGCCAATGTAGAGCATTCCATCGTAGCGCTTTTGCTGATGATAGGTGTAAACGGCATAAATTCCTTGCGGGGGAATCAGTTTGTGCCGATCGCCTATGTGAATATTCGCCGTTGGATAACCCAACTCTTTTCCAATACCAGCACCGCGCACTACCGTTCCTGACAAGGAATAAAAATGATTGAGCAGTAGCTTTGCCGTTTGCATTTCGCCATTTTCTACGGCCGTTCTTACTTTAGTAGAACTGACGGCAATATCTTCGACTTCTTGCTTTGCAATTTCTACAATTTCGAATCCTTGTTGCGTACTAAACTTACGCAGATAGGCAATATCTCCCTTGCGATCTTTCCCAAATTTGTGGTCGTAGCCAATCACGATGCAAGCTGGGTTAAATTTGTCGATCAAAAAACTTTGAATGTACGTTTCGGGGCTTTGACTGGAAAATTCTTTATTGAAAGGAACAATGACTACGTTATCAATACCATATTTCTCTAGCAATTGGACTTTCTCCTCAATGGTAGATAGCAACTTCAGCGAATCGTCGTTTGGGTAAATGACGTGCCTCGGGTGAGGATGAAAAGTAATTAAAATGCTCTCCCCATCAATGGCTTTTGCCAATTCCTTAAGTCTTTCGATAATTTTTTGATGACCAGAGTGCACACCGTCGAAGGAACCAATGGTAAGCACGGCATTTTTAAACTGGGGTAAGTTTGCTAAGTTATTGTAGACATTCATTGCGCTGCAAATGTATAAATTTGATGGCAGATTCCCGCTAGTTTGAGGGGATTTCCTGAGCGAACGGAGATTAATTTTTGTAAACTTGTCCTATATCATTTAAAATACTCAAAACGAAGTGCTAAGTTCGGTGAAAATGTAGGAATAAATTCAACTCAACTTTGAGTAAACGGCGCTTTTAGTCTTTCCTTCCGCTTAGCATCATGGTTATTTTAAGGGACGAAACTTTCACTTTACTAAAAACATACTTTTCTGAAAACTGTTTGATCCCATTATTTGTTTGTAACTTTGTACCACAATACAAAATACGAATGAGTAATATTGAAAAGCCTAAATTAATTGAATGTCTTAGTCAAGTAATTGATCCAAAATCAGGAAAAGACATTCTCGCACAAAGAATGGTAAGGGACTTAGTCGTTGACGGTCTTAACGTCAATTTTAAGCTAGAACTGGCCTCCCTTAACGGACCCGATAAGTCGCAACTGAATTTCGCCTGTATCACGGAAATTCAAAAAGTTTATCCGGATGCACTCGTTAATATCCACGTAATTACCAAAACGGAAACCGCTCAACAATCTACGAGTACGGTACCTCAAATCAAAAATATCATTGCTGTTGCTTCGGGAAAAGGCGGCGTTGGAAAATCTACCGTTTCCTCTAATTTGGCGCTCGGCTTGAAAGATTTAGGGTACAAAGTAGGTTTATTGGATGCCGACTTGTATGGTCCTTCCATTCCCACGATGTTTGGTTTGCAAGGAGAACGACCCAAAGTGCAAGAAGTCAATGGAAAAGCGAAATTAGTTCCGCTCAACGCACACGGCATTCCTTTGATGTCGATTGGTTTTATTATAGAACCACAGCAAGCCGTTGTTTTACGAGGACCACGATTAGCCGCAATCATCAAGCAGTTTTTTAATGATTGTATCTGGCCGGATCTAGACTATTTGATCGTCGACTTGCCTCCGGGAACGGGAGATATTCAATTGACGCTCGTACAAACGGTGCCCGTAACGGGCGCTATTTTGGTCACTACACCGCAAGAAGTCGCCGTAGCAGATGCAATTAAAGCAATGAATATGTTTTTATTGCCTTCGGTGAATGTGCCGATCTTAGGCGTAGTGGAAAATATGAGTTGGTTCACACCAGCAGAATTGCCTGATCATAAGTATTACCTTTTCGGAAAAGGGGGAGGAGCGCGTTTGGCAAAATTAAGCGAAGCTAGTTTATTGGGGCAAGTACCGATCGTCCAAGGTATTCGAGAAGCAGGAGATTTGGGTAAGCCGATCGTTTTACATAACGAACCGATGACCAACCGAACGTTTATGCAACTCGCAGAAAATACCGTAAAAGAGGTCAATCGAAGAAACGAAGAGCAATCGCCAACTCAAAAAGTTGAAATTAAGATTTAGATATATTATCTTGTTAGATCATACGAATGTTTTTTACATTTAAACTTTACAAACCAGCATGACCCAAAATAGAGTAACTTGATCTTAGTACTTAAAGATCAAATTGCTATTTTGAATGCGAACTTAATCATATGTCTTTAACAGAAAAAGAAGAGTTAATCGGACAGGTAGATATTGCGCTTGATGATATTCGACCTCACTTAGCGGTAGACGGTGGAAATATCGAAGTAGTAGACGTTACGGACGATTTTCAAGTAAAAATCAAATGGCTAGGCAATTGTGAAAATTGTTCTATGTCTGCGATGACGATGCGCGCTGGGGTGGAAGAAACCCTGCGCAGTAAATTTCCGGAGATTACCGGTGTGGTTGCCATTAACGGAGTTGCCTAAAGCGGGAAACTGCGTGCGCCATTTTTGAAGCCTTAACGGCAAATGCTAGTTTTGTGCCTTAGCATTTCTCACTAATTTATCAAGCTGGATTGAAATATTATCCATTCCTCTAGTTGTTCTATCAATTACAATTGTTTATGAATCGTCAATTTCTGCTGCAAGAAATACAAAAGAAACAAAGTTATTTATGCGTAGGTTTAGATGCCGATATGGATCGAATTCCGACTCATTTACACCAATACGATGATCCTATTTTTGAGTTTAACCGCCAAATCATCGACGCCACTAAAGATTATTGTATTGCCTACAAACCTAATATCGCTTTTTATGAAGCGCTAGGAAATAAAGGATGGACAGCTTTACAAAAAACTTTAGAATATATTCCGGACGAACATTTCGTCATTGCAGATGCTAAGCGAGGAGATATTGGTAACACTTCCCGGCTTTACGCCAAAGCTTTTTTTGAAACTTTCAACTTCGATGCGGTTACCGTTGCGCCTTACATGGGCATTGACTCGGTGCAACCCTTTTTAGAATTTGAAGATAAGTGGGTGATTTTGTTAGGCTTGACGTCAAACAAAGGAAGCCAAGATTTTCAATTTGCACAGCAAGACCAAGAAATGCCCCTCTACGAAAAGGTGATGCGCAAAGCACAGACTTGGGGCAATCCAGATAATTTGATGTTCGTTACCGGAGCAACGCATCCAGAAAAATTTGCGGAACTCCGAGCAATTGCGCCCGATAATTTCTTCCTAGTTCCAGGTATTGGAGCGCAAGGTGGCGATCTTCGTAAAGTTTCAGCGTATGGTTTGAATGCGATGGCGGGACTTTTGGTAAATTCTTCCCGAGGTATCATCTACGCAGGCAACGGCGAAGACTTCGCGAATCATGCTCAACGAGTAGCAATTGTGCTACAACAAGAAATGGCAGAAATCCTCAGCAATAAGTTTTCCACTGAGGTATAAATATTTTCAAAAGATGACGATCAGTGCGCGTTTTATGAACTAAAACGATGAACTTTTAACGCTACGCTAAAATGGAACCACTTTAGCGTGGTGCTTTCCGTTCAGAAAACGCCGAATAATTCGAATGGTGTCTGGGTTATTGTTATAGTTAACGATGCATTCTTTAAGATCTTCGATGCTGCCATTATTTTCTTCCATATCTATGTAGCCAAACCCTTGGTAAGCACCATCTTCAATCAAAACAATTGCCTTTTCCCCCGTAGTCCTTCCTTCGTCGATAATCACAAAATCATCTTGAAAATAGCTCGTCAGCGCTTCAACCGCTAGTGTTGCTCGTTCGTTGTAGGTCTCGGGAGCTTCTTCGGTGATACAGGCACCGTGACATTTTTTGATGTGATAATAAAAACAAGCACCTTCTCCCGCTTCGATTTGGCAAAGTTTATTACAAAGTTCAAATTGATTGAGAATATACTTCAAGGCAGACTTGGCGGAAGGTGCCTTGGGATATTCCGAAATTACGTTTAAGGTTTTTCTCATTTTGACGGTCGCTTTGCAGGAACCAAAGCAAATGTATCCGTCTTCGTTCAGGTAATGAAAAATGACGTAAGGGAAATGACTACGCCGTTGCGCGCGATTGATTACCGGTTTTAATTTTTTAATTTCGTCATCTTCCAGCAGCAATGCGACTAATTCACTGCCCGTTAATTCATAAGTAATTTCGTGTACGCTCTTTTGGAGTTTTTCGCCTTTATCGGTCTTATCGGCAAAATGCTCCATCATTCGTTTTTTGATGTTAATGCTCTTACCGACGTAAACTACTTTCCCATTTTTATCATAAAAATAATAAATACCACATTGCTCAGGCAAAGCGTGCAATTGTTCCAGCTTAATATTAGCCGGTAACTTGGCTTCCTTAATGCCCAAATTGATGAGATCGAAAGCTTGTGCTTCCCCAGACTCTTGGGCGAGTATTTTTTCAAAAACTTCAACGGTCGCTAATACATCCGCCATTGCACGGTGGCGATCATTGACAGGAATTCCGAAATGTTTGATCAAATTTCCCAAAGCGTAAGAACGCAGCCCCGGAAAAGCCTTTCTACTCAAGCGCACCGTACACAATTGTTTGCGTACGTAAGTAAAGCCTAGGCGCCGAAACTCTTCCACAATAAAACCGTAATCAAAGCGTACATTATGGGCAACGAAAATAGTACCTTCGGTGAGTTCAACTATTTTTTTAGCCAATTCATAAAATTTCGGAGCATGCTCCACCATTTCTTGGGTAATCCCCGTGATTTGAGTAATATTGTAGGGAATCGACCGTTCGGGATTAACGAGACTTTCAAAGCGATCAATAATTTGTGTTCCATCGTGAAGTACAACTGCGATCTCCGTAATTTTATCGCGAGAAGCTTTTCCTCCCGTGGTTTCAATGTCAATAATGGCGTATATCTTTTTCTTCATGTTGTTGAAAACCGTAAAGCGTCATTCCTAGAAAGTATTGGTAAATGGGGACTAGATAAGGTCGCTTTTTACAAAAAAAAACAGGATTACACAATTACAAACCTCCCCAAACTGGGAAATTTGTAATTCGAATCCTGCGTTGATTAAATCGAAGCTTTAAATTACAATTATGTTAGCAAAACTAAAAATTCTCCTCGCTTTTCTTTTCTTTTTACCCAATGCACCACAAGGTTGTAGCGATCAAACGACAGCTAAAACGGCAGAAATTGCATCCGAAGAGGAAATAGATGAGATTCGAGATACGATACAACTCGCCCCGGAAGAAATTATTGTAGGTGCAGCGCGACTCAAGGATTACCACGATTTGTTGCGCGATAAAAGGGTAGGACTCGTTGTTAATCAAACGTCAATGATTGGTAATGATCATTTGGTTGATCGATTGCGATTTCACGAATTGAACGTCAAGAAAATATTTTCTCCGGAGCATGGTTTTCGTGGGACAGCAGATGCGGGCGCGCAGATTAAAGATGGGAAGGACCTCAAAACGGGGATTCCTTTATTGTCCCTTTACGGGAAAAAGAAAAAGCCATCGCCCAGCGATTTAGCCAATTTGGATATTCTGGTTTTTGATATTCAGGATGTCGGTGCAAGGTTTTATACTTACATTTCTACGCTGGCTTACGTGATGGAAGCTTGTGCGGAAAACAACTTGCCACTGCTGATTTTAGATCGTCCAAACCCGAATGGACATTATGTGGATGGTCCCGTGTTAGACCTCGCATATCGCTCTTTTGTCGGAATGCACGAAGTGCCAATCGTGCACGGTATGACGGTAGGAGAATACGCAAGAATGCTCAACGGAGAAGGCTGGCTAAAAAACGGTGTTGTTTGTGATGTACAGATCATTACTTGTATCAATTATAGTCACAAAGTATTCTATCGCTTACCCGTAAAACCTTCGCCTAATTTGCCGAATATGCGCTCGATTTATTTGTATCCTTCGCTGTGTCTTTTTGAAGGCACCGAGGTGAGCATTGGGCGAGGCACGGATCGACAATTTCAAGTCATTGGGCATCCAGATTTTAAGATGGGCGACTTTAGTTTTATTCCACAGCCGAAAGCAGGAGCACAATCTCCCAAGCACCAAGGAAAAACTTGTAAGGGATACGATTTGAGTTATTTGGAAGTAGCGGACTTGCGGCGCGCGCGAGAATTGAATCTAAACTACTTAATTGATTTTTATCATAATTTTCCGAAGCCTGCCAACTTCTTTTTGAAGAATAATTTCTTTGATAAATTAGCAGGGTCTTCCGTGCTTCGAAAGCAAATTCAAAATGGTTTTGACGCTGCGGCGATACGAGAAAGTTGGCAAGAGGATTTGAATGAATTTAAAAAGACGAGACAGCAATACTTGTTGTACGAAGACTTTTAAAAGATTTTTTTTTATCTTAAAATGCATAAAGCCTGATTTTCACAATTGCGAAAATCAGGCTTTATTTAAATTATTTGAATCGTATTGCTGCGCTAAAATTAATTAGCAGGAAACGCTAAAATTGTTTTTTCAATAATATCACAACAAGCATGAATTTGCTCCTCGGTAATGACCAAGGGTGGTGCAAATCGAATGATGTTACCGTGCGTGGGTTTTGCTAATAAGCCATTTTCCTTAAGTGCTACACAAATATCCCAACCCGTAGAACTTTCCTCATCGTCATTAATTACAATCGCATTCAAGAGTCCCTTTCCGCGCACGAGTGTCACGAGATCACTTTTATCGACTAAGTCTTGCATTCTTTTACGAAATACTTTTCCTAACCGCATTGCATTCTCCATCAATGCCTCTTCTTTCACAATGTTGAGTGCTTCAACGGCAACGACACAAGCCAGAGGATTCCCTCCGAAAGTAGAACCATGTTCTCCCGGCTTAATCGACAACATTATTTCATCGTTGGCCAATACCGCAGATACGGGAAATACACCACCGGAAAGCGCTTTGCCTAGAATCAAAATATCAGGTTTGATTTCTGGTTTATTTTCACAATGAGATTGGCAATTACAATTACCGCAAGTCGCCAGTAACGTTCCCGTTCTAGCGATGCCAGTTTGTACTTCGTCGGCGATGAACAGCACCTTTTTTGAAGCACAAAGTGCTTTTGCCTTTGACAAATAACCTTCGTCAGGAACAACCACTCCTGCTTCTCCTTGAATCGGTTCAACGAGAAAACCAGCTACCGTAGGATCTTCTAATGCTTCTTTCAAGGCCTCTAAATCGTTGTAAGGAATAATGATGTATCCCGGCATATAAGGTCCAAACCCTTTTGTACTAGCAGGATCTACCGAACCAGAGATAATCGCCATGGTACGACCGTGGAAGTTACCCGAAACAAAAACAATTTTTGCTTCGTTATTAGGGATTCCTTTTACTTCGTAAGCCCATTTACGGCAAAGTTTTAAAGCAGTTTCTACTGCTTCCACGCCAGTATTCATGGGTAATACTTTATCATAGTTAAAGTATTCCGACATGAATTTTTCGTATTCTCCGAGGCGATTATTATAGAATGCTCTAGAGGTTAAGGTCAGCGTATTTGCCTGTTTGGATAAAGCATCTACAATTCGAGGATGACAATGCCCTTGATTTACTGCTGAGTAAGCAGAAAGGAAGTCAAAATATTTTTTTCCTTCAACGTCCCAAACGTAAACGCCTTCTCCTTTTGCTAAAACTACTGGCAAAGGATGATAATTATGGGCACCATATTTATCTTCCATTTTCATTAACTCCACGGAGGAAAGCTTTGTATTAGTCTCTTTAATCATAATTTAGTCTTTTAAAGGAAATCAACTTTTAAAATAACCTCTTAGTATAAATATAAATAGCAGTTGCGGAGCGCATAAATATAAAGATTGAATTATCGCTCAGCAACTGCTTTAATCTTTTTAGATAAAATCGTTTACATCTTCGTATTTCAAATCAAATGCTTCTGCCACGCCTTTGTATACGACGTGACCATTGATAACATTTAAACCTAATTTCAAAGAAGCATTCTCTTGACAAGCCTTTTTCCAGCCTTTATTCGCTAATTGAATGGCGTAAGGAAGCGTAGCGTTGGTCAAGGCAATCGTAGAAGTGTACGGCACTGCACCGGGCATATTGGCGACGCAGTAGTGAACGATATCGTCGATGATGAAAGTTGGTTTGACGTGTGTCGTTGGTTTACAAGTTTCAATACAACCGCCTTGATCTACGGCGACATCTACTAAAACGGTGCCAGGACGCATATCTTTCAACATCTCTCTAGAGACCAAGTTGGGGGCTTTGGCACCAGGAATGAGCACTGCGCCGACAATTAAATCGTGATCTTGAATCAAACGACGAATGTTATATTCATTTGAGTAAAGTGTCGTAACGTTTGCAGGCATAATATCTGCTAAGTAGCGCAAGCGATTCAAGTTGATATCCAAAATGGTAACTTGAGCACCTAAGCCCGCTGCCATTTTAGCGGCTTGTGTTCCTACAACACCACCACCTAAGACAAGTACTTTTCCTGGCGCAACACCTGGAACACCACCTAATAATACACCACGACCTTTGGCTGGTTTTTCCAAGTATTTAGCTCCCTCTTGTATGGCCATTCTACCGGCTACTTCTGACATAGGCACCAAAAGCGGAAGACTATGATCCGTCAATTCAACGGTTTCGTAAGCCAAGCAAACGGATTTGCTTTTAATCATGGCTGTCGTTAAGGGTTTATGAGACGCAAAGTGGAAATAAGTAAAGACGAGTTGATCTTCTCGGATGAGTTTATATTCTGATTTGATCGGTTCTTTTACTTTAATGATCATCTCAGCCTTTTTGTAGGTATCCTCGATCGTCTTAGAGATCTTTGCACCAGCCGACTGGTAATCACTATCTGCAAATCCACTACCTTCACCAGCAGTGCTTTGTATGTAAACGGTATGACCTCGTTTGGTTAATTCCAATGCTCCTGCTGGATTAAGCGCTACACGGTTTTCGTGGGATTTAATTTCCTTGGGTACGCCAATAATCATAGTGTATTTTTTTGGTTAGTAATTATGATTGGCAAATATAATTGTAATTTTAGGAAACTTAAGGTTTAGAGCAAGATTATTTTGCCCATTAAAAGGCTTAGTGCTGTTGGCAAAATGGAAGGAATATTTTTCTTGTTCCCTTTAGATTAATCCCTTTCGAAAAATGTATCGTCGCGCAAACCAAAAGATTCTTTTTTAGAGAAAGCAGCCTTAAAAATTAGGTGCTGAAATTAGGATAGAAATCTTATTAGTTTTATGGCGAGGCAAATAGTTAAACAAGTAGTCAGGGAGTTTAATACATTATATTGCAAAGTATTAAATTTAGATATTGCAAAGTATTAAATTTAGGGTAGGGGCAAAAAAAATGCCCGTGTGAAACGGGCAAATGAAAAAACGAATCTTACAATTCTTTAACCAAAACTTACACTTATACTCTTTGCAATGAGTATGCCAAAAGCCTAGTTTTTGCTTTAAATGAATAGTTTTTTATTTGTTTTTGGTAAAATACTTTGCTGTATTGCTTTTTGGAATAATGTGTTAACGGCATTTTCTCCTTTTTCTCCTAAAGTCTCCGTAAAATTATTGACGTACAAACCAATATGCTGTTGCATCACTTCCGTCGACATGGCTTGCGCGTGTTGGCTAACATAGTCGAGACTATCCTCTGGATGATCAAACGCGTAGCGAACGCTACGTTGCAACACTCGGTTGATTTTTTGTTGTAAATCGGGGGCAAAGGATCGGCGCGTCACGATGCCACCGAGTGGAATGGGAAGTTGTGTACTTTCTTCCCAGTATTCTCCTAAATCGCGCAATTTGACAAGTCCTTTTTCTTGATAGGTAAATCTATTTTCATGAATGATTAAACCGATCTCAACTTGATCGCTAAGAATCGCATTTTCAATATCTGAAAATAAAAAAACTTGCTTGTTCGTAGCAGCAGGGTAGGCGAGGCTCAATAAAAAATTAGCCGTTGTCATTTTTCCGGGAATTGCAATCCTCGCTTCGTTGATGGCTGCTTCGGTCATCGCTTGCTTGGCGATGAGTAGTGGTCCGCAATTATTGCCCAACGCACTTCCCGATTTGAGGAGCACGTAATCTTCTAAAACGTAGGCATAAGCGTGATAACTCAGCTTGGTGATATCCAAACGGGTTTCTACGGCGCGTTGATTTAGCCATTCTACATCTTCTAAATAGGTTTCAAAACTCAAACCTTCCGTATCAATTTTATGATGAATCATAGCATCGAAAATATAGGTATCGTTCGGGCAAGGCGAAAATCCAAGTGATAATTTCATTTTTTTCCTTTTCTTTGTGGAGTTATTGTAGGAAATCTCATAAAAAATGCTAAAATAACTAGATTATGAGATAGAAGTTATTGTAAAAGTGGCTATTCTTTTCGCATTTATGGATAACTTCTACAATTAAATGCTTGATCAGTGCTAATTGTTTAAGGATAAGTACATTGGCGATATTTCCTAGATTTCATTTTTGGAAGAAAAATCCATTCAGTCTTTTTAAAAATAGTTATGTTAGATATTAGTGGTTTACAAGTTTTGTACGAAGATAATCATTTGATTGCGGTGCATAAACCTGCAGGTTGGCTCTCCCAAGGAGACAAAACCGGAGATACGGCAATGCCAGATTATGTAAAAGCCTATATTAAAAAAAAGTACAAAAAAGAGGGAGATGTTTTCTTGGGTTCCATTCATCGCTTAGATCGTCCGGTTAGTGGCGTTTTAGTTTTTGCGCGTACGAGCAAAGCCTTGACGCGGATGAACAAACTTTTTCAGGATCAAGAAGTCGATAAAATATACTGGGCCATTACCAGCCAACGACCGGATCCCATTTCGGGGACTTTAGAACATTTCCTACTCAAAGATCGGACGCGTAATATCACTAAAGCTTATGATAAGCTTAGTAACCGGGCGGCAGGTGCAAAAAAGTCGACGTTAAAGTATAAGTTGATCGGACAATCTGCCGACAACCATTTGATTGAGGTCAAACCCATGACGGGACGTTCTCACCAAATTAGGGTGCAGCTTGCAACCATAGGGTGTTCGATTCGAGGAGATTTAAAATATGGTTATCCCCGTGCAAATAAAGATTCAAGCATTCATTTACACTGTACCTCGATGTCTTTTATTCATCCGGTAAAAAAGGAGCGAATTAAGATTTCATCTCGACCACCCAAAGATCAGATTTGGGGGCATTTTAAGCATTTTTTTGAATACTAACCCGAATTTCAACGATATGTCTTTTAAATCTTATGCTTTTGTTTTAGGAATTTCTTTTTTATTGGGAACCCCATTCATTGCACTAGCCCAAACGGTTATTCCCTATCCGGATAATTCTACCGACGTTGCAGGCTTTTTAAAGAATGGCATTCCACCTATTCATCAAGTTTGGACTCCCGAAACCTACGAAAAAGCTTTCGAGGTTTTATTTAAGATTTATGAATTGGATAAGTATTCCATGCCACGCTATCAAAGTCAGACTTCTGCGCCCGTTTTTGCACGCTTAGTCGCTGCGGAAAACTTTGATTACCTTCTCGATTCAAATTTTACGCTAAAAGATAGAATTGTTGCCCTTGAGCGTTATGCTTATCTACCAGATCGCTTACTAGGTATTTATGCAGAAAAAGAAGCCAACTACGAACGTTTCGGCGGTGAGGTGCTAGAAATTATGCGATTAACTACCCGACTAACAAGCCATGCAGTGCTGCTACTCAATGAACTTAAATCTTCGATCGGCAAGCAAGCAGATACGGAAGGGTTTAAAGAAGGGTATAATAATATTTTGAATGCACATGAAAGTTCGGTTGCGAGTATTATTGATGTTTTGGAAAATAGTAAGGAGCGCTATCCTGCCTTGGCACTTGAGGATTTTAGTTGTACCATGTTGGTATTTATTCCCGAGGTTTGGCCCCAACTCAAAGTTACGGATCGCAAAGCGCTACGGTCAAGGATCGAAATTCTTGCTAAGACTTACCCACAAAAAAAACTGAGAAAGCGCTTACGCAAACTAAGGAAGAACTTAAAAAAGCTAGATAAAAGCTTAGACAAAAAGTCGAGTATCTAAAAAATCAAAAAAGTCATAGCAGAGGAACTGCTATGACTTTTTTTTATGAATGAATTAGCTGCTTTTTTCAACACTGAACTTCAGCATTTTTTCAGCATTTAAAGTTATTTTAAGATCACAAATCTTCTTGCCGTCTTCTTGCCTTCTGATTCGAGAACCATGAAGTAACTTCCTGCTGGTGCATCACTAATATCTACTTGATACTGGAAATGCTGATCTCTCGTTACCGGATAGCGTCTCACCACTTGTCCGACTGAATTGCTGATAAACATCCCCATCGACTTCGCTTCCGAGAAATCCACGTTGACGTTGAATAAGCCATCCGAAGGATTCGGGAACAATTCCAAAGATAATAAGCCTGCAATTTCAGTCGTACTCGTCGCAACGGAGATATCTACCGTTTGTGTGCTTGAGCAACCATTGGCGTCCGTCACGGTTACGGTATAAATTCCGTTGGCAAGGTTTTCAAGGAAGGCACCATTTTCACCATTATTCCAATTGTAAGTAAATGGTGGTGTGCCACCCGAAACAATTGCCGTTGCCGTACCATTATTAGTACCATTGCTTGGTGTACTAGAAATATTAATAGTAACCAAATCAGGCTCACCAACTTCAATTGAAGTCGCAAGACTACAATCGTTTGCATCCGTAATCAAAACGGTATAGTTGCCAGCGGCAATATTATTCAAATCTTCGCTGTTGCCATTATCCACCCAGGTGATATCGAAAGGTGCTTGTCCCGTCAAAATGGTCAAGTCAATGCCACCATTACTAGCTCCTGCACAAGAAATATGATTAATGTCATAATCAACACTAACTCCTTCGGAATCATCTACTTCAACCGTTTGAATAGAGGCACAATTATTTTGATCCGTTACCGTTACGGTGTAAGTACCCGCTGCGACATCTTCTTGCGTTGGTGTATTCGGACCGTTGCTCCATGCGTAACTAAATCCTCCCATACCACCGGAAGCATTCGCCGTAATATTTTTAGGACCAACCGTACAATCACCACTAACATTCACCGATAAATTAATCTCTGCGAGTACCGTTAAATTGATGGTATGTGTACTATCACAATCGAATTGACTAGTGCCCGATTTACTGACTAGCGTACTTTGGAAGTAACTCGTCCCTTCAAAGACTTCTCCGTAGCAAATCGTTTTATTTTCGGAAGTAAGGACTTCATCAACGACGTCTAAGTCGGTAAAAACCGTACTATCACAACCATTGAAAGAGGGAATAATATCAACGTACTGTCCCGCTTGAGTATACACGGAAGTACCAACGACTAAACTACCTCCCGTACAAATGGTAGGACTTTGTTCTGTTTCTAAAATTGGCAAAGCATTAATAACAACCTCATCATATCCGGGGCAACCAGTACCATCAGTAACGGTAACACTAATTGTTCCTCCAGAACTGATCGTAATACTTTGTTCCGTAGAATTAGTAGACCACATATAGTCTGTGTAGCCCGAAGCTGCTACCAAAGTAGTCCCTTCTCCAGCACAGAAAACTAAATTTCCTTGAATGTTTGGATCATTATTAACACCGGCACAAGGCAAGGGTAAAAAATAGGCTGTAATGACATCACCAGATTCAATACTCATGCTAATTGCATCTGAGAATTGATCCGGACTAAAGACATTATTCGCCACTTCCCAGTGGTCAAATTCCCAATCCGTTGCTGGAATTGCTTCTAAATCAATTCCAATGCCACCAAAATAGGTAGTTACCCAAGGATAGTTTATGCCAACGGTTGTATTCGCTTTGACGTTTCCAGCGTTATTTGGGGCAACGTTAATCGTAATATCATAAGGACCACTTAAACCTTGATCTTCGTAGCAATCAACGATGGCATTATCAATAACGGTGCAACGCTCTTCGATAAAATCTCGCATATCTTGTACATTGGATTCCCATTCGGCAACCGTTCCCCCCCAACGACTAATTTGTCGTGGCATCTCCGGTGCAATTCTACCAATCAACTCATCCAAAAAGCCGAGCATGAAATCACAATTAAAATATAAGTTATTCAAATCGGCGTAGCGATTGATATATAGCGCAAAAAAGTCTTCATTTTGTAATAAAGTATTCAACATAGGAATATGCCCTTGTCCTCCGGGATCACCTAATAATTCTGGATTACAAGGATCTGCATTAGGGCCCGTAGAAGGAACACCAGTGTAGTTGATGTAGTGACCAAAAGTAGCATCTTCATCCCAAAGGGCATATCGCCACTTTTGTGCCCCTCCGTCGGGATTTCTTCCTCTCCACCAGGCCGTATTCCAGTTCAACCAGTCACTAGATACATTGTGTGAGTGCAAAATCATGTAGTCAATTAAACTAAGCACATTGAGTTGACTTTCAACGTAAGCATAATTCGAAGCATCCGTCATATCGTTACTAAGGATATAATCGACCAAATCGTCCCAATCATTCGCATTGCCATATTCTGCCCAAGTTCCACCCCAAGTTTTGATAAAATCAATGTCTTCTCGATCTTGGTCATAGTAGTAGTCGGTAAAATCGTGATCATCCACTTTTTCTCTCAACTCATAAACCCCCCAATATTCTCCGTTGACATATAAAATACAAGGCTCATAGGTTCGTTCATCCATTTCTAATCCCGCTTTTTGGGATAATGCGTGTACGTAAGCATCCCGAATATGAGCACTACCATCTTCGAAAGGATAATTATCATTGGCGGCCGCTTTTAGCATTAAACGTTGGAATTTATCTCGTTCTGAATATTCGGGAAAAATCTGATGCTTCAAGGCATAATCATCTCCGAATTGATCTCGAGTGATATAATCAATTCCTCTTTGGGAATAAGCCCAAGAATCATTTCCATGTTTGTTAAATTCTCCCGTAGCATCCGCTACTCGAAGTTGATTTTCATCAAATAGCTCGAAACTACCTTGTGGATCATTTTGCGATCCACCCATCAAGGATTCCAGACTAGACTCTCCGGCAATAGATACGACTGGAATAGTATGTTGATCTGCTCCCAGAAAATAAGTATGATAATCAACAAAACTCGACAAAACTTGAGGGTCAGCACTAACCGCAATAGATTTTACAACGGTAGTGGTATTTACCTGAAAAGGTCCGGTGTATAGGCTTGAACTCGTTGTAGGCGTCGAACCATCTAAAGTATAATAAATTGTAATGTCCATTTCTGGAGAAGCTAAGGTCACGGTAACGGGATCTGGATAATATCCAGCGTCGGGACTAATATTAGCGCGACTAGCGTAGGTTGTAAAGACATTGACGTTTGGTGCTCCGGGTGTTGGATTGGTAAGTACACCCCAAGTGGCTCCTCCATCTTGTGTTTTTCCCCAAGAGTGGTTTTTCTTATTGGGTAAATCAATTTCATTGAAATCAAGAATAGTTCCAGTTGGACTAGCAAAAACGACGGCTTCACTGCCTCTCGTTTGAGTGATTTTAAAGCTGGTGTGTACACTCAATCCCACCCAGTTGTCTTTGCCAGAAGCATAGACCACCAAGTAGCCATTAGCAGGAATACTAATGCCATTTGGAAACGTCCATTTATCTGGGTTCGTCATTCTATCACTGAGGTGATACCCCGACAAATCAAAAGCAGTATTGGAAGTATTGTACAGTTCAATCCAATCCTCGTACTCTCCAAAGTTATCTTGATCAGCGTCAAAGTTGGCAGCAGAAAACTCGTTGATCACAACTTGTGCTTGGCTCGTAATAGCCAACAAGAGGAAAGTTAGTAGTAGTGGAATACGGTCTAGTAGAAAAATGGTTTTCATATGAGGGAATTTTAAAATGAATTATTATCTTAAAAATACACAAGCTTTTAAGATTAGAGTAGTCTTTTACCTAAAATTGTCAATTAATATACAGCCTAATAGGTCATTTGTCATTAATTAGGCAATGCATTTGATGAAAATCAGAACATAAATTTATGTTGGTTGGACTAATTACTAAGATTCAAAGTTTCAACAACAGGAAAAGCACAAAAGTTGTAGCGAAAAATCCTGTTTTTTTTGAAAATGTATTGTTCGATTTTTTTTAGTAAACCTCCACCCAATAAGCTCATTTAGCAAAAAAAATACGGACTCACAAAGAAACTTTCTTCTTGAATTAGTAATTTCCAGCTACTTACTTATCTTGGCTTCATGGATGCTAAATTTGATGTAATCATCGTTGGAGCAGGAATTGTAGGCTTAGCCACCGCTTACTTTCTGACCAAAGAACGACCAGGCTTAAAACTAGCCATTTTAGAAAAAGAAGCTGCCATTGGGCAACACCAAACGGGACACAACAGTGGGGTAATTCATTCTGGAATTTACTACACGCCAGGAAGTCTCAAAGCTAAGAATTGTATGAAAGGCTATCATCAATTGCTGGAGTTTTGTGAAACACACGGAATCGAATACGAACTTTGTGGTAAAGTGATTGTCGCGACCAACGAAGCCGAGCGCCCACAGCTTGACTTGATCTTAGAAAAAGGATTGGCGAATGGTCTAAAGAAAATCAAGAAAATCAGCAAGGAAGAAACTTTGGAGATTGAACCTCACGTCAACGCCGTAGAAGCCATCAAAGTACCCGAAGCGGGCATCGTGAATTATCTGGAAGTAGCAAAAATGTACGCCAAACTAATCACCGCAGCGGGTGGACAGATTTTAACAAAGCATAAATTGTTGGAAGTCAAACTGGGAACGCCGCACCATCAAGTACTGACCAACCAAGGAGATTTTCAAACCAAAACGATTATCAATTGTGCGGGCTTGTATGCGGATAAACTGGCACAAATGACGGGACAACGCTTAGATTTCAAGATTTTACCTTTTCGGGGCGAATACTACGAATTGGTCAAAGCAAAAGAGCATTTAGTGAATCATTTAATCTATCCCGTTCCCAATCCAAACTTTCCCTTTTTAGGCGTGCATTTTACCAGAATGATCAAAGGAGGTATCGAGGCAGGACCAAATGCGGTGCTCGCTTTTCGGAGAGAAGGGTATAGCCGCTGGGATATTAATTTCCCCGAACTTTTTGAAACGCTAGGCTATCGCGGGTTTCAAAAACTGGCAATGAAATACTGGAAAGATGGCTTGGGGGAATTGTATCGTTCTTATTCCAAAGCGGCTTTTGTAAAAGCCTTACAACACTTGATTCCAAGTGTCGAAAATAAAGATCTATTTCGAGGGAATGCAGGAGTACGTGCACAAGCTTGTCAAGCAGACGGAAGTTTGATTAACGACTTTTTGATTTTGGAAAGCCCCGGTGTGATTAACGTTTGTAACGCTCCTTCACCGGCTGCTACTTCGTCCATTTCAATCGGAGAGACAATTGGACAAAAACTCTTATTGCATTGGGATAAGTTGTAATAATCTTGTACTTTTAAAATCAAAAAGCGGATTTAAATTCTTGAAAAAGAGCGAAAGGGAAGCCTTACAAAACTAAATTTCGCTATGGTTACAATATAATGGAATGCTAAATGCGTTTTAGAGCAACTTCAAAGTACCTTTACTAAAAAAATAATCGTTCTGATTTTTAATCGAAGTGTCAGCCATAAATCTCTAATTTGAAAAACCTGTGTACACTTCACGAAAACCCTAATAAAATGAAATTATTAAGTAGTTTGTTGAGCTTGATGCTATTAGTAGCGACAATTAATGCCGCACAAGCCCAATGTAGTCCTGCTACCGAAAGCGGGATTCATGTCGTCCAAAAAGGAGAGACACTTTATCAAATCGCCGCCAAGTATGGCGTTTCAGTCGCTGAAATTTGTACACAAAATCAACTGACTCTCAATCAAACTATTCCCGTTTGTACCAAACTGAGCATCAAGAATGCAAGTCCTGCCGCGCGACCAATGGAATTCAATAACACACAAAGTATAGAAGTTTTTACCGATAAATCAGTTGCGCTTAATACGCAAAAGCAAATGGGTAATAAGCATCAAGTTAAAGCAGGAGAAACAATCGCGGCCTTGGCAGAATTATACGGCTACACCGAAAAACGCTTTCGCAAGTTCAACGCGATGGGCCCTTACGAAGAAGTAACACCCGGATCTATTTTACTTTCCTCAGATTGTAGCTGTGGCAGAATCGGCATGGCCACACAAACGACAAACCTAGGTCAAACGAATCCGCCAGCTACCGCTACTGGAAATACGATGAAGCCCACGAACAGTAATACCACCAATTCAAGCTCAACTCCTATGGTTGCTTCCACGCAAGCCGCGGCTACTTACATGACGAAAGAAGAGCTAAGCATGGTAGACGAAATCAATTTGCTCCGCTCCAATCCTGCGGGCTATGTGCAGTACGTCGAAGCTTACGTTCGCAACGAAAAGGCAAATAATGGTTTTCCAATTGATCAAAATATAGTGGATGAATTAATTCGAGAATTAAAAGCAACACCAACTTTGTCGACCTTATCTCCAACGGCTTGTATCTACGATGCCGCTAAAAAACACGGAGAGGATTTAATTAAAATGGGGAGTATCGGGCACGTCGGTAGCGATGGGGCTTGGCCTTGGGATCGAGTCAAAAGAGCTTGTTCGCAAATGACGGATGGTAACGAAAATCTCGTTGGTGGTCCAGATCAAGTGCGGGCTTCTGTCATCATTCTACTCATCGACGAAGGCATTCCGAATCGTGGTCACCGTAAGACTTTACTAAACCCTAAATGGAAATACGTCGCGACGCGTAAAGTCGGAAAAGTAGGTTATATGCCAAATAGTTGGGTGCAAAAATTCGGGGCTTAAGCCTACTAGTTATCACCTACTTCCTAAAGCTTAAAACTGCCTTTCCAACGTTAGTGAGAAAGGCAGTTTTGTGTTAGATAATTTGAAGTGGCACTGCCGATTTTTTTACCAAAATCAAGTTTATGAAAAAAATACTTTTTTCCTTACTCTTATTGTTCGTTGTAATGATAGCTGTTTATACTTTATTGTTTGAAGAGGATGTGGCTAGTTTAGAACAAGTCGCCACGGAAGAAGTAAAGCAATTTTTTGGGAAAGATTCTATCGCTACTCCTTTTGGTTGGTTTCACAAAAAACACGTTCACGATCATCCCAACGGAAGTAAGGTTACTAAAAATACGGACGGTACGCATACCGTCACCAATCCCGACGGAACGCAAAAGAACTTGACTGCGGCAACTACAAAAACACCAGACAAGAATCGCTTTGCTGCAAAAGGTTTACCCATCAAGCATGCTTGGCTCAATTATGCTAGCTTCTATGTGCCCGAAGGAATTGAAGTCGGTACGTTTACCGCAACTTACCAAGTACCAGCGCAACCCACCGGGATCAACGCCGAAACAACTTTGTACTATTTCATTGGAGTGCAAGACAATGGCTCTAGTCCATTAGCCATTTTACAACCTGTATTGGCTTGGAATGGAAAGGATGCAAAGGAAGCTTGGAGTTTAGCCAGTTGGAATTGTTGTCCACAAGGTCAAGTGGTAAAAAGTAAAGTACTAAAAGGAATGAAGTCGGGAGACTTAATCACCACCAGCATCGAAAGGGAAGGAGACGAGTATACCATTTCAGGAACTTGGAACAACCAAAGTGCTACGATTACGGTCAAAACGGGGGAAGAGTTTTTCAATTGGGCCAATATCGCTTTAGAAGTTTATGATGTCAAGTCTTGTGATAATTTCGCCGTAGGCCCAATGGTTTTTTCAGCATTAACGATGAAAGATACCAAAGACAATCCCATTGAAATGAATTGGACGATCACGGGAAATGGTGTCGCTTGTGATACTCGGATGGAACAAAAAGCAAATAGCATGATTGTACAACAAAATTAGTTTTTAAAAGGAAAATTGCCTTTCGGCAAAAGCGCGAAAGGCAATTTTTAAACAATTGTAAATAGTGTTTTTAATCGGACTCGTTTTATTGGATTTGCTGAGCGATAGGAAGTAAGCGCACATTTGTACCGTACATTGATTTTTTCATTGGTCTAATCACAGAATGATTCATACTAATGTATATTTGAATTGCAAAATAAAGTTTAGTGCTCAACGGCTATTTCCAATTGATCCTATAAAATCCTCTAGTTGGTTGCACTCCAGCAACATTTTAAAAACTCATCCCAATACCAAAATATGCGGAAGTACTTCTTCCGTCAATTCCTTCTGCAAATGGAATCGTTTCTCCATTACTCAGCTGAAAGCTATCCGCCTTGCCAATCACAGCATTTTTCCGGATATCAACGCCACAATCGAAAGTAAACTTGTTCCACCTTTTCTGATAGCCAATTTTCATCCCTAAACTCCAGTTCGTTTGCTTGGTTGCACCGCTAATGATCTTGCTGGATCTTGAAGACCAAAAATAGCCAAAACCAGGTCTTCCTTTGTACGATTGTGAATGTCTACCAATACTAACTTGTGGAGCAAAATAGATACCCTTTAGTTTTTTGCCAAGCTCTCTTTTGCTAACGTATAAGCGGTATTCTAGCGACAAACTAGAGCCTGAGACCTTATTCTCAATTAATCGGTTCCTATTACCAAATATATCTATTAGTATGAGTGGGAAAATAGGCCAATAGCGCGTAGATTTATCATCGCGTTCGTCGTAAGAATGCCAGCGGTAATTAACTTGAACGGAGCTAAAGGAATTGATAGCGTGTTCGAAATTCAAGTTGATATTCCCTCGCGTCCCCAAACCTACTTTGAGGTTTTTGTTATAGTCCGTAAGTACTTGCTCTTGTGCCTGAAGGGGCGTGACCGCAAGAAAAAAGATGATCAATAATAAGCATTGCGCAAGGCTTTTGCTAAGGTTAATCGCTGAATTGTTCATATCGTATATTTTTTTGTTGCTAGTTAACATAAATGACAAAGTAGTAAAGTTGTTAAGCGCTATGATTGAAGTTGTTTTAAAATGATGTTACAAGCCTTTACCTGTAAATATTAAGATCTATTTTAAAACAACTTCATTTAAATAACTTGACCACAATCTCTCCCTAAATTCGGCGCAGTTTGAAGCCAATTGCGCTCTTGTTATATTTTTTTTTATTAAATATTAATGCCTTTCAGTGCTTCTACTTACCTTTTTCCATTTTCAATTGCTTTTCGCTTGTTTGTAGACTCGACAAAACGAATATTTAAGTATTCATAAACCAAGAATCATCTGCTTTCCCGTAAATTGACACACCAAAAATTGAAATTGCTTGCCTTCTTTTCTATTTTTACACCATGCAGAAGGAAAGCAATGCAAAAAAATTTGGTGCATACATTGATCGTACCATGAAAATTATCCGCCACAATTACTTGCAAAAATTTAAGGAATTGGGCGTTGACCTGACTACGGAGCAGTGGGTGATTATGGATATTTTATACGGGCAAGCGGGACTATCACAGCAGGATTTAGCAACTACTAGCTTCAAGAATGCGCCCACCGTTTCCAGAATCATCGATTTACTTTGTAAAAAAAAGATTACCGAAAGAAAGCCTTTTGCGAATGACCGTCGCAAACACAAGATCTTCTTAACCGAAACGGGAATTGCTTTATACCAAAAATTACAGCCTTCCGTCGTGGAACTTCGAAAACAAGGTTGGCAAAATCTAGAGGAAAAAGATTATACGGAGTTTGTGCGAATCATTGGTCAGATTTATGCGAACTACGAGGAACAATAACAACGGCGCTAATCTTTCAAATGAAACCACCTTTTATTCGTCCAGCCCAAGGCTAGTAGAACTTATCACTTACAAAGGGACTCAAGTATCTCGTCTAAATGCGCTAAAACTTGTTTTAATAAATTTTTGTGAATATATTTGCTATGGCAACTATTGCTAAGACAAATAGATCAATTGATCATTAAAACGTTTAAACATGACCAATAATCCAACTGAAACCACCAAAATTCACCCAAACGCTAAGGATTTTATGCCTATCCTCGGCACGGATTACATCGAACTTTACGTCAGTAATTCCAAACAAGCGGCTCATTTTTACAAAACAGCTATGGGATTCCGTTCCTTGGCTTATTCTGGGCTAGAAACGGGAAATCGAGAAACGGAATCTTTCGTACTCGTGCAGGACAAAATTCGAATTGTCCTTACCTCGCCTCTAAAAAGCGGTACTGAAATCGGAAGGCACATTGATCAACACGGAGATGGCGTAAAAGTAACTGCCCTCTGGGTAGAGGACGCGACTTATGCCTACGAAGAAGCGATCAAAAGAGGAGCAACTTCTTACCTGAAACCAACCGTTGAGGAAGATGAACACGGCAAAGTCGTTCGTTCTGGTATTCATGCTTACGGAGAAGTCGTCCACATTTTTGTAGAGAGAAAAGCTTATCAAGGTGCATTTTTACCCGGCTATCGCGCTTGGGAGAGTGATTATCAAACAACGTCCGTTGGCCTGAAGTACATCGATCACATGGTCGGTAATGTAGCGCTCGGCGATATGAATAAATGGGTTGAATTTTACGAAAGAGTATTAGGTTTTGTACAAATCAAATCTTTCGATGATAAAGATATTTCTACGCAATACACCGCACTCATGAGTAAAGTGATGAGCAGCGGCGACGGGCGGATTAAATTTCCAATTAACGAACCTGCTCCCGGACTCAAAAAATCTCAAATTGACGAATACCTTGAGTTTTACGAAGGCGCAGGGGTACAACACATCGCCGTAGCTACCGACGATATCATTAAAACCGTTTCTGAGTTGCAAGCTCGTGGGATCGACTTTTTGAAAGTTCCGACCACTTATTATGATGTATTAGAAGAGCGTGTCGGCAAAATTGATGAAAACATTGATGCTTTACGCAAACTTGGTATTCTCGTAGATAGAGACGATGAAGGCTACCTGCTGCAAATTTTTACCAAAACTATTCAGGCACGTCCCACGATGTTTTTCGAAATTATTCAACGCAAAGGAGCAACTTCCTTCGGAAAAGGTAACTTCAAAGCACTTTTTGAAGCGATCGAACGAGAACAAGCCCTTCGCGGTACTTTATAAAAAATTCCATTAAACCATTCAAATACCATCATGGAGAATAAACAATGCTGGGTCGATATCCCAGAAAATAGTGACTTCACAATACATAATTTACCGTATGGCATTTTTACCGTCGGTAGAAAAACAGCTAGAGCAGGCGTAGCCATCGGAGAAATGGTACTCGACCTTTACGAAGTAGCCAACCTCGGGTTTTTCGATGAACTAAAAATCGCTAAAGCCGTTTTTAAAAAAGATAGCCTCAACGATTTTATCGCACTTGGTAAAGCGACTTGGTCAGCACTGAGAACTACCTTACAAAAACTACTCACCGCAAAAAATAGCCCACTCAAAAAAGTAGCCGATAAAGTCTTGGTGGCACAAGCTGAAGTGACCATGCTGATGCCCGTTCAGGTCGGAGATTATACTGATTTCTATTCTAGCATCGAACACGCAACAAACTTAGGTTGCCTTTTCCGCGATCCTAAAAATGCGCTATTGCCCAATTGGCGTCACCTGCCCGTAGGATACCACGGGAGAGCATCTTCTATTTGTGTATCAGGTACCGAAATTCGTCGACCGAAAGGACAGCAAATTCCCAAAGATTCCACGCAGCCCGTTTTTGGTCCTTCTAAATTATTAGACATCGAATTAGAAATGGCTTTTGTAATCGGTAAAAATACCGAAATGGGATCGTCCGTTACTACCGATACCGCAGCGGATCATATTTTTGGAATGGTCATCTTCAACGATTGGTCGGCTCGTGATATTCAAAAATGGGAATATATTCCACTAGGTCCTTTCCTCGGAAAAAGCTTTGCTTCTTCGATCTCACCTTGGATTGTTACCATGGAGGCTTTAGCGCCTTTTAAAGTGGCTGGTCCCAAACAAGAACCAGAAGTCTTACCTTATCTACAATATCAAGGCAAGCAAAACTACAATATTAAGCTAGAAGTAGCCTTGCAACCAGAAGGTGCCAAAGAAACCGTAATTAGTAAATCCAACTTTCGGTATATGTACTGGAATATGCACCAACAGTTGGCGCACCATACCGTCAACGGTTGCAATGTCAAGGTTGGAGATATGATGGCTTCGGGGACGATTAGTGGTAAAACCAATAAATCCTATGGTTCTATGCTGGAAATGACTTGGGCAGGAAAAAATCCAATTAAATTGAAAGGTGGCGATACCCGTAAATTCTTACAAGATCACGATACGGTGATCATGCGCGCCCACGCTAAAAAAGGCGATATTCGCGTAGGTTTTGGCGAAGTAGTGGGTAAGATTTTGCCAGCGGTATAAGTAAGTTAAAGCACAAAACTAATTTTGACTAGGCTTCTCTTGCAGCATTGTGAGGGAAGCCTAATTTTTTAGTTTTTGGAGCAATACAAATGCAACTTAATCGTACTTTAAGTCAAATTTTTCTTATTTTGTTGTCAAATATTCAGTGCTTGTTTAAACTCGGCTCAAGGAAGCAAAAGGCTTAGGAATTGAGCGGAATGGTAAACAAGTCATAAAGAGCGCATTCATCACCAACAATTTCTATCTTTAAAAGTTATTTGAATAACTTTGCTCAATCATTTATCCGATCGGATAAGTTACTGTTTAAAGAGAGGTGTAAGCGATTGATCTTTTTTTTAACCGCTTCATTAAGTTTGACAAAATGCATATTGAAGAATTTAGAACCTACTGCTTGAATAAAAAAGCTGTCGAAGAAGACCTTCCTTTTGACGAGGTTACTTTAGTTTTTAAAGTCATGGGGAAAATGTTTGCACTCACCAGTTTAAGGGGAGAAGGGTTTACCATCAACTTAAAATGTGATCCTGTATATGCACTTGAATTGCGCGAACAGTACGAAGAAGTTCAACCCGGATACCATATGAACAAGAAGCATTGGAATACCGTCAATTGCGAAGGTATGTTAGAAGATAAATTATTATTGGAATTAATTGACCATTCTTACGATTTGGTGGTACAAAAACTTAAAAAAGCAGATCGCGAAATTTTAAAAAATTTATAAGTATCAAGATAGATGAAGCGCTTGGTATCTAATTCCTTACAACGTATTTCATGACGAGTATTGATTATCTTATCGTAGGACAAGGATTGGCTGGTACGCTTTTGGCACATTACCTATTGAAAGAAAACTGTACGATTAAGATTATTGACCCGCACTTTGCCGGTTCCGCATCTAAAGTTGCAGCGGGTATCATTAACCCAATTACTGGACGTAGGGTCGTGAAGAGTTGGAAAATTGATACTTTAATCCCTTTTGCTAAACAATGCTATCAAGAAATTGAAGCAAAGTTCGGGATTGCTATTTTTCAAGAGTGCAACATTCTACGCGCACTAAAAAATGTAAAGGATGAAAATTTGTGGTTCTCCAAAACTGCCTATTACGACTTAGCGGCGTATCTTGCAGAAGAACCAAAAACGGGCGCTTACGCAGGGCAATTAAAAGATGTTTTTTCCTTCGGAGAAATCAAACAATCTGCCCAAGTTGACGTAAAACTGTTGATGGAGACTTACCGCGACTATTTTTTAGCAGCGGATCTTCTACAATCTACTCGTTTTGACCACCGTCAATTGGTCCAACAAGCGAATACGATACAATATCAAGACTGGGAAGCCAAGAAGGTGATATTCTGCGAAGGTCACCAAGCTCGGTTCAACCCTTACTTTGATTTCATTCCGTTCGAAGCAGCTAAAGGAGAAATGTTGATTGTGCATATCCCCGATAGTAATTTTAAAAAAATACTGAAACACGGTATTTTTATCGTTCCCCTAAAAAACAAAGATCACTATTGGATTGGTGCCACCTACGAATGGGAATTCGAAGATGACGCTATCACCCAGATGGCAAAGGAAGAACTGTTAGCACGCTTGGAGAAAGTGCTCAAATTACCGTTTGAAGTTGTCGCACATTATGCTGCGGTGCGCCCTACGGTTAAAGATCGCCGACCTTTTGTTGGATTGCATCCTCGTTTACCCAATTTAGGGTTTTTCAATGGTTTGGGGACCAAAGGAACTTCTTTGTCGCCCTTTTGGGCCAAACAATTTGTCGATTTTTTAATTCATAATATCGCCTTGCCGGAAACGGTAGGCTTGGAAAGATGCTACTCAGATACTGTTGAGGAAGGTAAGGCTTAATAAAAATAAGCTTGCTTTCATCCGCTTAAGGTTATTTTAAACACATTAACGAAAATTATGCTCAATGCTATGCGCTTTAAAATTAAAGTATAAGGTATTGAGCTTAATCATGAGTTGTTAACTTATCGTTAAATAAGCCTTAGGAAACACCATCTTTTAGCCTTTGCTCATCTAAACGAGTAGGAAACAATTTTGTTTTCTGTTACCTTGTAAGATGCTTGGATCGAGAGTAGTTTTAAGATTTGAGCAATTAAATACGTCTTTTAATAAATTTAACTGTGTATGAAGAATTTACTGATTTTAGCATTTACTAGCGTTCTGATCCTAATCATAGCTAGTATCTATGCTTTTAGTAATACGCATCAAAATGAAAATATGATTAATTTCAATAAAGGAGATTATGAGAAAGAATGGAAAGTGATTGAGGAACTGGAGCAAAAAGGATTACCTAAGTCAGCCTTAGAAAAAGTTGAATTACTCTATGCTCGAGCAAAAAAAGAGAATAATCCGTCGCAAATTGTCAAAACTTTAATCTATCGAGGTAAGTATGAGAGCCAACTCGAAGAAGATGGATTGGTCAACTCAATTTATAAGTTTGAACAAGAAATGGAAGCCTCCGACCCTTTGGTTAAGTCCATTTTGCAGTCGATCTTAGCAGAGATGTATACTCGGTATTATCAAGAAAATAGCTGGCGGTATTCCAATCGTAGCGAAACCGTTGATTTTGATCAGAAAGATATTCGGACTTGGGATATTAGGAAGTTAACGAATGCAGCCTCCGATTTGTACCACGCTTCTTTAGATTTTGAAGCAGCCAAATCAATTGAAATCTCAGATTTTTCGGCCATTACTACCAAAGCAGTCAATACGGATAAATTGAGACCCACGCTTTATGATTTTCTTACCCATCGGGCATTAGATTATTTTATCAACGATCAAAACTACCTCACAGAGCCAGCCTTTAAATTTTATATCAATCAAGAGGAAGCTTTTGCTAAACCTGAGGTTTTTACCAACTTTAAGTTTGAAACTAAAGACGAGCAATCGAATAAATACAATACCTTATTGTTATTTCAGCGCTTGATTAAATTCCATTTAAAGGATAAAACGCCTACGGCACTGGTTGATATTGACCTCAAACGCTTAGAGTTTGTTCATAATAATGCAGTCCTCGGTCATAAAGATCAATTGTATCTAAAAGCGCTCGAAGCCTTAGAAAAGGAATATGCGCTGGATCCCGTAGCGTCCGAAATTATTTATCGACGCGCCCAATATCACTTGATCAAAGGAAGAGGATATCAACCGAATCCAGAAGATATTGGCAAAGACCAAATGAAAATAGCCTACGATTTAGCAACGAAAGGGGTGAAGTGGCAACCGAAGTCCTACGGGGCTCGCTTGTGTAAGAATATTATTAATGAAATTGAGAATAAAAACCTTAGCCTCCAAACCGAGAAAATCGTTGTTCCCCAGCAAGCCTTCAAAGCTTTAGTTAATTACAAAAATCTCGATAAAATTTATTTGAAATTAATTCGGCTGGAAGAAGAAAAGAAATTTAATCAAATGAACGAGAAAGAGACGGTTGAATACTTCAATCGACTCAAAGCTTTCAAATCTTGGGAGCAAAATTTACCCAATGATGGGGATTTTAATCCGCACGCTTTGGAAATTAAAATTGATGAATTACCACTCGGTAAATTTGTCATCGTTGCCTCGGATAATGCTAGATTCTCCTACGATAAAAATGCCATCAGTTTCATGACGGTAAAAGTTTCTCAACTGAGCTACATGGATCGCTCCGAAGGAGGAAATACGACTTTTGTTGTAATGGATCGTAGTACCGGCAAACCACTAGCAGACGTTGAAGCTAAATTTTATGCTCGTACGTATAATCGAAAAAAAGATATTTACGAAGAAAAGGCTTTAAGTACGGCACGAACAGATACAAATGGTTTCGTACAAGCCAATGTTTCGGATCGACAAAACTACATCGTAAAATTCAAAAAAGGAGAGGATATACTTTCTCTAAATGATAATTACCGAAATTATAGTCGCCTTCGCCGGACGCGTAAAAAAATTAAAACGCATTTCTTTTTGGATCGTGGCATCTATCGACCAGGTCAAACTGTCTTCTTTAAAGGAATGGTGTTAGAGTACGACGAAAAACGGATGCCAAAAATTATTCCGAATAAGAAAGTACTAGTTAATTTTTATGATGTTAATGGGCAAGAGGTCGCGAAATTAAACCTGAGCACCAATAGTTATGGAACGTTCAATGGTAGCTTTATCGCTCCTAAAACAGGCTTACTCGGAAGAATGAGTATTAGTTCCTCCGAAGGAAGTTCCAGAAAATACTTTAGAGTTGAAGAATATAAACGTCCAAAATTTGAGCTAAGTTTTGAAGATTTAAAAGGAAGTTTTAAACTAAACGAAAACGTTGAAGTTGCTGGATTTGCAAAAGCTTACGCTGGCAATAATATTGATGGTGCAAAAGTGAAGTATCGTGTCGTGCGTACCGTCCGTTATCCTTACTTGCCTTGGTATTATCGCGGTGGTTTTAATCCTTGGGGCAGTGGGCAAAGTCAAATGGAAATTGCCAACGGGGAAACGACTACGGATGCGGAAGGTAAATTTAAAGTGAATTTCAAAGCACTCGCCGATTTATCTATTCCTGCTACTCGTCAACCAGAGTTTAATTTTCAAGTGAATGTTGACGTTGTGGATATTACGGGAGAAACTCAGTCCAACCAAACGAGCGTACGCGTCGGATACGTAGCACTAGAAGCGGGTATTTCTTTTGCTGAAGGCACTGATATTCCAATTGATCAATTTAAGTCTTTAACGGTTTTTACAAATAATTTAAACGGTGTCTTTACCCCCGCACAAGGACAAGTAAAACTGGAGTTGTTGAAAAGCCCCGGTCGAGTATTGCGATCGCGATACTGGAAAGCACCAGACGTTTTTGTTTACTCGGAAGCGGAACATAATAAACTTTTTCCCTATGATATCTATCAGAAAGAGAATGACTTTAGGAATTGGAAAATTGCCGAAACGGTAATGACTAAAAACTTTGATAGCGCCAAAGATAAAATAATTTCGCTGGATAAATCGGACTGGAAAGTTGGGCACTATCGCGTTACCCTTAAAACCAAAGATCAATTTGGAGCAGCGATAGAGTTTGAGGGTTTTATCACTTTATTTGATCTCGCTGCGGCAGCTGTTCCGGGAGAACAAATCAATTTTTCTTATCTACCCAAATCTAAAGTAGAACCGGGTGAAGACTTAATTATCTATCAAGGTTCCGCCGGTGGCGAAACGAAAGTTCTTTTTGAAATTGCTAGAAATAATGAAACGATTCGACAAGAATGGTTGAGCATTAATGGCATCGAAAAGATCCAAGAACAAATGAAAGAAGCCTATCGGGGTGGACTGAGCTATTCGATGCACTTCGTGAAATTTAATCGCTTTTTCTCCGTGCGAGAACGAGTGGACATTCCTTGGAGTAACAAAGATTTAAAAATAAGCTACGCTACTTTCCGAGACAAATTAAGTCCGGGACAAAAAGAAGAATGGCAACTGACGATTTCTGGAAATAAAAAAGACAAAGTTGCAGCAGAAATGCTTGCTACGATGTATGATGCATCTTTAGATGTTTTTGCTAAGAACGATTATAGCCTTACGCCATTTCCATCTAGTTATGGTATTGATAACTATTCTTCACGGAACTTCGGACAAATTCGTTCTCGGCTCATCGCCAAACGTTGGATGAATAATCAGCCCTTAAACATCAATCGGATGTATCGTCGGTTGAATTGGTTTAATTTTAATTTCTATCCATCTTATCTTCGGTCTTATGGTTATTTGAATGAAGCATCGGCAGCGGGTATGGCAGAGGAAGCCGAGTACGATGATGGCGTTCAGGCAGCACCTGCCGAGCGTAAAAAAGCTAGTCGACCGCAGAAAAAATTACGAAGTAGTCCAGTAGCGGCTGATCGAGATGGAATGAACGAGAGCAATGAACCACCACCGCCACCACCAGCTCCTGAATCTCAAGGCGAAGATGCAGCTCCGAAGCCAGTAAAAGTGCGAACAAATTTGAACGAAACGGTTTTCTTTTTTCCTGAATTACTGACGGATGCGGATGGAAATATCATTGTAAAATTCACAATGAATGAGGCGTTGACGCGGTGGAAGTTTTTAGCACTCGCGCACACCAAAGATTTGAAAATTGGGATTAGTGAAAAAGAAGTAGTCACGCAAAAGGAGTTGATGGTTTTGCCCAATCCACCAAGATTTTTTCGGGAAAATGATGAGATCGAATTTACCGCCAAGGTAAGTAATTTGACTAAAGAAACGCTAAGTGGAGACGCTGTCTTAGAGTTGTACGACGCACTCACGATGAAACCGATTGACGATTTACTCGCTAATCAGCAAAAGCAGATTCAGTTTACTGCCAAGCCCGGACAATCCGATCGCTTAGCATGGAAGTTGAAAATTCCTTTGGGCAAAGATATTCAGGCCATTACGCATCGAGTGATTGCACGAGCCGGGAATTATGCTGACGGAGAAGAAAGTACTTTACCGGTACTAACCAATCGAATGTTGGTAACCGAAACTTTACCCTTACCAATCAGAGAAAAATCGACAAAAGATTTTACTTTCCAAGCTTTACAAAAAGCGGGAAGTTCAAGTACCTTACAGCACCACCAATTGAGCTTAGAGTTTACCTCAAATCCAGCTTGGTATGCCGTACAAGCGTTGCCGTATTTGATGGAATATCCCTATCAATGTACAGAGCAAATTTTCAGTCGATTTTATGCGAATAGTTTGGCAACGGAAGTAGCAAATTCACATCCAAAAGTTAAAGCCGTTTTTGAGGCTTGGAAAAATACACCTGCTTTAGAAAGTAATTTGGCTAAAAACCAAGAACTCAAAACGGCGCTCCTCGAAGAAACGCCTTGGGTACTTGCCGCACAGTCAGAGGCTGCGCAAAAGAAGCAAATCGGATTATTATTTGATTTGAATCGGATGGCGGAAGAGCAAGCATCGGCTTTAGCAATTTTGGTAGATCGTCAGCAAAGTAATGGCGGTTTTAGTTGGTTTCCGGGCGGTAGAGAGAATTGGTATATTACGCAATACATCGTAGAAGGTTTGGGGCATTTAGATCGTTTGGGCGTACGAGGCGTTAAGAAAGATGATCAAACCGAAGCACTTGTCAAGAAAGCAGTTAGTTTTATTGATGGTGAAATTGTGCAGCATTACAAAAAACTACGCAAGCGCGTGAAGCAAGCAAAGGGTAACTTAGAGGCCGATCATTTGAGCAATATTGCGATTCATTATTTGTATGCACGTTCCTTCTTTTTGGAATACACGGTAGATGGTGACGCAAAGACTGCCTTTGATTATTATCTCGGTCAAGCCGAAAAATATTGGTTGCAAAAAGGACTTTACCAAGAAGGCTTGATTGCGCTAAGTTTGCAGCGGACAAATCGAAATACTGTAGCAGCAGCTATCGTAAAATCCTTAAAAGAACGTTCGTTGAACAACGAAGAAATGGGAATGTATTGGAACTACAATCGAGGATACAACTGGTACCAAATGCCCATCGAAACGCACGCGTTGATGATTGAAGTTTTTGATGAAGTTGCTAAAGATAATCAAGCAGTCAACGACTTGAAAGTTTGGTTGCTTAAGCATAAGCAAACGACCAATTGGAAAACGACTAAAGCTACGGCGTCCGCAGTATATGGATTATTGTTACGCGGAGCAAATTGGTTGTTGGAAGATCAAGACTTGGAGATTACCATTGGTGGGAAAAAACTGGATCAGTCTAAAATACAAAAAGAAGCAGGCACGGGCTACTTCAAAACGACTTGGAAAGGAGCGGAGGTAACACCAGCGATGGGTACGGTAGCCGTTCGTAATCCTAATAGCTCAGTCGCTTGGGGAGCAATGTATTGGCAGTATTTTGAAAACTTAGATAAGATCAAGACTTTCGAGGAAACGCCTTTACAGATTAAAAAGCAGTTATTTAAAGAAATTCCATCGAGTACCGGACCCAAGATTACACCGGTGACGACGGAAACTGCACTAATTCCGGGAGATAAATTGAAAGTGCGGATTGAGATCCGAGTAGATCGAGCGATGGAATATGTACACTTAAAAGATATGCGCGCGGCCGGTCTGGAACCGATCAATACGATAAGTCGTTATCAATGGCAAGGTGGCTTAGGCTACTATGAAAGTACGCGAGATGCTGCGACGAACTTCTTCATTTCTTATTTACCGAAAGGGACTTACGTTTTTGAATATCCATTGCGGGTAAGTCATAAAGGAGATTTTTCGAATGGAATTACGACGATGCAATGTATGTATGCACCGGAATTTACGAGCCATTCGGAAGGAATTAGAATTAAAGTCAAGTAAAGTTGTCAGATTGATATTATTATAATAATCTGAATCGTTTTAGATATAGAGTAGCAATCCCGAATCTTTCACCATTGAAAATTCGGGATTTCTGATGAAAACCATTATATATATGGAATAAATAGGCAAAAGAGCCTTTTTATTGATTTTTGAGGCTTTTTTTGGGTTAAAATGGTCATTAATCGTAATTCCTACTAGGATTGTCGAGAAAAGATGCAAATGGAGTGACTTAGTTATAGATTGCAGTATCAATTAATCATTAACGAACACCAAAAAAAATTAAAAATGAAAAACTCAAAAAAACCTCCGTCGACCATCCGTCAAAATTGTGTATTAGCTAAAGTTATTATTATTGGCAGTTTAGTCTTAGCTTGTGTAGGACACTTTTTGATGAATTTAGGTAGCTATATTGAATGGAGTGCATTTCAAACAAATGCTGATATTGGAATATTTGTGGGAGGTTTAGTGAGTTTAACGGCTTTGTTTTTGATCTTGATGTCTATGTTTAGTTATGAGGTTAAGCATCCAGTAGCCAGTGTATAAATCGAGAAACTTTTTTTAGATTACATAGCATATATTAGTATGACTAGCGCAAATGGCTTTTTTACTATAAGCCATTTGGCAAGTCTTTTTTAGCAAACAAGGAAGTTAATTTAAGAAGTTGTTTAAAACTGCTACTTCTCAACTGCTTTTCGAATTATTAAACAATGTCTAGCTCAACTTCATGAAAAAGAAAAAAATATTATTCCGATTTTTAAAAAATAACATTATGAGTAAAGGAAAAAGTGAACGATCAAAACACGCAGATACGATTATTCGAAATCACGTGATTTGGTCAATGGGAGCAGGCTTAATTCCCGTTTTGATTGCGGATATTTTTGCAGTGAGTGCTTTGCAATTGGACATGATTCGACAACTTTGTAGAACCTATGATCTCAACTTTCAGGAAACACAAGGGAAAGCAATTGTGACTTCTTTAACGAGTACCACCTTGGCTCGACTAGGAGCAGGCAGTATCATTAAATTGATTCCGGGATTAGGATCTGTCGTCGGTGGCGCAACGGTTTCTGTCTTTGCGGGAGCTTCAACTTACGCTTTAGGAGAAGTATTTAAAAAGCATTTTGAATCTGGTGGAACGATCCTAGACTTCGATCCTGATCGCTTACGCAAATACTATAAAGAGAAATTTGAAAAAGGAAAAACCGTAGCCAAAGATTGGAGCAAGGAAGAACCGACGGTGATGAGGGATGATGAAGCTGCTTTTACCGTAGCAGAAGAACCCACTAATCAAGCGACCACGCCACCTGCCGCCGCCGCCAAAACGGATCCAGCACCTACGAGTGAGGAACCAATTGTGGTACAGCCACAAGTGGAAGAAAAAGATGTATTGGCGAAGCTTAAAGAAATTGCTGCGCTTCGGGATCAAGGTATTCTTTCCGATGAGGAATTTGATCAAATGAAGCGCAAGCTTATTGATGAATTCTAGTCAATAATAAGTACTACTTAATTTGCTCAGGTTTCAAGATGGCGATTGCTATTTTGAAAGTTGAGCATTTTTTTTTGAGTGGGTTTTAAAGTTGTGATTCCTCATGAAAAATAACATGGCACTAGTTCTTTGCGTTGGGTTTTTACTTTTTTTTAGTTGTTTTTCCACTAAGCCTAAACCAAACTTGCAGCGAATACCTGCTACTCACTTTCAACTGCGAAGTTTGGAAGCGATTAACCTTAGTGAAGACATGAGTCCCGTCAGTACCAAAGCAGATGAGGTACTTTTGCAAGTAGATTTGGTGAAAAGAGCAGCTACCAAGTTTGAGTGCAAAACGATTTTACAAAGTAGCTTTGACTTTTCGGAGGAGAGACGGACGGTTGAGCTTAATTTAGGGAGTAAACTCCTCGCGGCAAACGCAGATTATCTCGTTTTTTCGCTGGTAGAATTAGATGAACGGAATAGTCAAGCGAAAGTGCAGCAAGTATTGGAAACAGGGGTAACGCAAGGTTTGTTTTTATCGCAGGCGCATTTTTTTCAGCTTGACACGCTACTCGGGGACGACGATTTTCTGGGGATGCAATTTCTGGATTTATCAAAATCACACTTTGTTGGCGATTATTATTTGACGATCGCTGGGCGGCAACTTTTTGATAAATTCGAATACCGAATTCATTATCAATTGACGGATCCTCAATAACTCATTCGGCTAGTGCAGCTAGAACATTATCGTCCATGTTCATTTAGTTTGCATTAAAATAAATTGGTAAATTAAAACAGGGCTCTTTGAGCAAAACCTTTCTTTTGAATTCAAATTTCCGTTTGGGATCGCTTGCCTTTAAGTCTTTACGAATTCCCACAACCTTAACTTCGTGTCTGCCAAAAGGCAACTTCTTGCTAATGGTACCAATATCGCCGCAAATTCTTTCTTTCTCGAATCCCTTTTTCAAGCGCCCTTGATATTTACCGGCAATGTAGACCTTGATATCTCGAACGTGTTCTGTGACGGATTTATCCAACCAAACAGAAAGGTTTCCTGCGTCTTCTTTTCGAGGTTCAATGACTTTTGGAGTGTTGTGATTACCGATCTCCAGTAAAACGTGTGCATTGGGCAGCAACACAAATTGTCCCTTCCAGTTTACTTTGAGTTGATTTGCGTGCGTGCGCGCATTACTGTGGATTCCCTTGACCTCAATCGTATGTTTTCCCGCGGCTATTTTTTTGGTTAAGACGCCTAACGTACCGCAAGTAGGCGTTTCCGCGAAAGATTGATGAATCATTCCTATCCATTTACCGTCAAGGTAAACTTTGAGTTCAAGCACCCGATTTGCTTCATAATTTTTGATGGATTCGTGAACCCAGACGCAAATTGTGCCTTCGGTGTCCTGATTTTGTGCTGGTGCAATTAAATAGGTGAAACTCAGTAATAAAGTAATCATTAAGCTTAGCATAGGATAAATTTTGAAAATTCTAAGCAGGCTGGCAAGGTAGAAAAGGGTTTTTATCTCCACTTCTTATAAAGATAATCCGTTTTGGGGAATATTCAAAGTTTGTATATACTAAATCTTGTTTGTTGCAGTGCTTACTACATTTATCAGCGGTTAGCATTTCTCATCAAATTCCTAAACTAAACCTTCCTTGAGTTGTTTGAAGTAGAAGTCCAATTGACTTTCTGAATTGTAAAACAATTTCATTTTGAAAAAAAGAGATCTTCCTACTAAAATTTGTAAAGTGTGCGAGCGAGCTTTCACCTGGCGTAAGAAATGGGAAAAAGTTTGGGAATCCGTATTATATTGTAGTGAAAGATGTCGTAGAAATAAGAATAAGTAGCATGAAGACAGGAATAGTTTGGTTTAGAAATGACTTGCGTGCTCAAGATAATTATTCTTTGCAGCGAGCCGTCGAAGAGAATGACCGTGTAATTGGCGTCTATTGTTTTGAGCCTCGGCAGTTTGCGCAGACGAAATACGGTTTTAAGAAAACGGAGAAGTTTAGAGCAAAGTTTTTACAAGAGAGCGTCGTACAATTGCAGGCTGATTTGGCCGCTTTAAATATTAGTTTACGAGTAGCACATGGTGCACCCAAAACGATTATTCCAAGCTTAGTGAACGAGTATGCGGTGGAAAATATATATTTGCAGCGCGTTTGGACGGCAGAAGAAGTGGCGGTAAAAGATGAGCTGGCTCAAGCGCTCGACAAAAGTATGAATTGGATCGAAGCTTATGATCAATTTCTATTTCACCCCGAAGATTTAGTTTTTGCTACGGACAATATTCCACCGGTCTTTACGCAGTTTCGTAAGAAGTGTGAGAAATACAGCTCCATTCGTGCTTGTGTGGAGCTTAGGGCTTGTGCGCCAGAAAACTTACTTTCGACGAAATCGGAAATTCCGAGTTTATCAGATTTAGGCTTTGCGGATTTTGAGATAGATGAACGGAGTGCTTTTCCATTCAAAGGAGGAACGAAAGCAGCAGCAGCACGAATCGCACATTATTTTTGGGAAACTAAAAACCTATCTCGGTATAAGAAAACAAGAAACGGCTTGGTGGGGATTGATTACAGTTCTAAACTTTCTGCGTGGTTGGCAAACGGAAGTATTTCTCCTAGACAAATCTACGAAGCTATCAAAGCTTATGAAAAAGCGAATGGTGCGAACGATTCTACTTATTGGTTAATATTTGAATTAATCTGGAGAGATTATTTCAAATATATTTCTTTGCAACATGGGAATTTGATTTTTCAACTAGGCGGTATTTTGCGACGAAGATATCATTGGAAAAATGATTCGACTTTAATTCAACAATGGATAGATGGAGCAACGAAGGAACCATTTGTAAATGCAAATATGATTGAATTGAAAGCAACGGGATGGATGAGTAATCGAGGACGGCAAAACGTAGCTTCTTATTTTGCGAAGGCGCTGGAGCTGGATTGGCGGATTGGTGCGGCTTATTTTGAATCGTTTTTGATTGATTATGATGTAGATAGTAATTATGGAAATTGGATGTACGTCGCAGGGGTCGGAAACGATCCGCGAGATCGAAAATTCAATGTGCGCTTGCAGGCCAGTCGTTACGATGCGGCGGGCGTATTTCAACGTTTATGGTTGGCAGAATAAATTATTAAAGAAATTTTTTTAAAGTCGGTGACGATGTGGTTTGAAAAATTATTTGGTTTTAGGGAGGAAAGCATTGCTCAGGTGCAGCAGCATTTAACCGTAGCCGACGGTAAAATTACTTCTAGGGTAAATGGTAAAACTTATCAGTATGGGCGTTTGGAAATACTAAGTTTGGAGGAGTTAAAAACCGCCGGTTCTACAAAAGGAGACTATCAAGGTGAAATTCAAGTGGAGGAAGTAGTAGGCAATGTGCAGCATTTACACCAAAGTGAAGCGCAGGCAGGCGCTTTTTTTCAAGCTGCCTCCCAGTTTAATTTATTGGAAATGATCAGCCCACAAGCTACGCCAGAATTAGGTGTCGGGATTTACGAAAATGATCGAACACAAGGTCCTGCTTGTGCAATCGCTTGTGGTGCAGGTACGGTTTATCGAAACTATTTTGTCCCAATAAAAGATCAAATAGGACAATCTAAAGATTTACAAATTGATTGCTTATCAGCTATTGCGAAAGCGCTTAATAATGATGAATTGCAACTTTGGGAAATGCAAAATGGGTATGCCTTACCGACCAGTGCAGAAAGTTTGCGGCGGATCGCAAGCGAAATAAAGGCATTGGACGCAGCAGGTTACGAAGCACTTAAAGGGAAATTGAAAATCGGAATCCAGTGGAATACGGAAGTAACAATGACAACGGCTAAGCATACCGTTACACAAGCTTACTGTTCTGCGTTGCCCGTTGCTTATGCTAGATTTGATGCCGAACTTTGGGAACCCTTTGCCAGGCTAGTTTTGGAAGCGAGCTACGAAGCTACGTTGTACGCTGCCTTACAGCATTTTGAGCGCAGCCAAAATCCTAAAGTTTATTTAACCTTGGTTGGCGGTGGCGCTTTTGGAAATGCGCGGAGTTGGATATTTGATGCATTAGCGGGTGCGATTAATCTGTTTAAAAATACCCCCTTGGAGCTAAAAATTGTAAGCTACGGTAAGTCAGATCCAGCGGTAGAAATATTTGTGGAGCAATGGGGCTAGTGTAGGCTTTTCATTTTTTATAGAAATAAATTTACAGTAAGTACTAAGACAAAATTAATTTAGTTCAGTGAACTACTTAAGATAAGATTAACTTGACGATACATGAAACTTCGATTGATTTTAGGAGACCAGCTTAATCGCCAACATAGTTGGTATGAAGACCATACGGATTGCTATTATTTTATGGCGGAGATGCGGCAAGAGACGGATTATGTGCGGCATCATATACAAAAAGTTGTCGCATTTTTTCAGAGTATGCGGGAATTTCGAGCTGAGCTGGAGGCTAGTGGTGCGCAAGTTATTTATTACGAATTAGATCATCAAGATAATCAGCAAGACTTAGTTGAAAACTTAAAACAAATTATTGCGGCAAAAGCTATTGATAAATTTGAATACCAAATGCCGGATGAATATCGCTTAGATCAGCAACTGAGTCGATTTTGTGATCAACTAGGAATAAAGTCGCAAGTTTTTGATACGGAGCATTTTTTGACGACACGCTATGAGTTGAGTGATTTTTTTGAGGGAAAGAAGCAAATGATCATGGAATATTTTTATCGAAATATGCGCAAGAAGTACAATCTCTTGGTCTTAGAAGATAAAAAGCCAGTAGGAGGGAAGTGGAATTTTGATCAGAGCAATCGTAAAAAGTGGAAAGGAACACCTGCGATTCCGACGGAACTTAATTGTACCAAAGATTTAGCGGCACTCGTCAAAATGATTGAGCAAGCGGGAGTAGAAACGATTGGAAAAATAGATGCTACTCATTTTGTTTGGCCGACCAATCGGGAGGAAGCATTATCGGTGTTGGATTATTTTTGCAAGCACTTGTTGGTACATTTTGGAGACTTTCAAGATGCGATGCACACCGAAGAAAGTTTTTTATACCACAGTCGGCTTTCCTTCGCGATGAACAGCAAAATGTTGCATCCGTTGGAAGTGATCCAAGCGGTAATTGACTATTGGAAAGCGCACGAGGAAACGATTGATTTATCTCAAGTGGAAGGATTTGTGCGGCAAATTTTGGGATGGCGAGAATACATGCGTGGGATTTATTGGAAAGAAATGCCTAGTTACCGCGAACGCAATGCTTTGGACAATAAAAATAAATTACCCGATTTTTTTTGGACGGGAAAGACAAAGATGAATTGTTTGCACCATGCGATTCGTCAAAGCTTAGATCACGCTTATGCGCATCATATCCAGCGACTCATGATTACGGGGAACTTTGCGCTGTTGACTCAAGTAGATCCCGACGCTGTGGACGAGTGGTATTTAGGGATTTATATTGATGCCATCGAATGGGTTGAAATAACGAATACTCGTGGCATGAGCCAATTTGCGGATGGTGGAATCGTAGCGACAAAGCCTTACGTATCCAGTGGCAGTTATATCAACAAAATGAGTAACTACTGTAAGGGGTGCGCGTATAAAGTTAGCAAAAAAACGGAGGAGGATGCTTGTCCTTTTAATGCCTTATACTGGAACTTTTTGGATGAAAAACGCAATTATTTTAAAGGGAATCAGCGGATGGCAATGATGATGAATTTACTTAACAAAATGGAGGAGGAGCAATTGGCGGCGTTGAAAGCCCGCGCACAAAAAGTCATTGCTCATCCTGACGAATTTTAATACTTTGTATTTATGGAAAAAGAATTATCAGAAAGAGATATCGATCGAATTATTGCGATGGCCTGGGAAGACCGGACGCCTTTTGATGCGATTACGATGCAGTTTGGTTTGAAAGAACAAGAAGTGATCAAACTAATGCGTCGAGAAATGAAAGCTTCTAGTTTTAGAATGTGGCGCGCTAGGGTGCAAGGTCGAAAAACGAAGCATAGCAAGCGCAGAGATTTTGAAGAAGGAAGATTCAAGTGCTCGCGGCAACGGACGATTAGCAACAATAAGATTTCTAAG
>CALFBG010000177.1 GCA_937951685.1 uncultured Saprospiraceae bacterium
TATTATTTTTATCGTTTATCGTAATTGGATTTGTCAACTCCATAAGAAGCATTAAAGCAAAAGAAAAACTAGGTCTTTTCAAGACCATTACCATCTACGGAAACATATTTTTTGTACTCCTACTCGCAATTGTAATCATTGCTAATCTGATCGATATTTTTACATATTTGAATTGATGAAACTAGCACTTAGATAAATGTAGTTGAATAGCTTAAAAAAGTAAAAAAAACCAATCCCCAACGAACTATCTCCTCCCGACAACTGTTAAAATACCACACGAAACTACCTCCAGCAACAAACCCGAACGCTCCTTTTATAAAAAATTAGGACAAACTAAAGAATTTCCTTATTTTAAAGACGAACTTAATTTACGACTCGTAAAAAAATAAAGTATGAAGCAGGTATTTACACTCTTATTATCCCTCCTCTTTTACTCAACTACCATCTCCGCACAAGCAGATAAACTCTTCGGCCTTTATTGGAATGGGAACCAAGAAATATTCGCGCCGCTAGACTTATTCAATAGTACTTTTACCGACCTAAGTGTTTTACCCAGTGTTGAAAATTTAGTCAATCTAGAGAATACCATTGACCAACAAAATGGAAGGTACTTTACGAGAACCAACTTAGGTATTACCATCGTAGACATCGAAACGGGAAATCTCATTATCAATATTCCAACGACGGAATTCTTTACTCGATTTGAGTATGATGAAGTTACCAACAAACTATTCGGCGTGTATCGCGACGGCACAGAACATAGCCTTGCAGCGCTAGATTTAACGACGAATATGCTTTCTGTGATTAGCCCTTTAGCCGATATTCAATATACGGTCAACTTTGATAACGCTTTTGATGTAACGAATAGAAGATATTTTATTCATACCAATTTGGGCATTACCGTGATTAATGTCGATACGGGAGATATTATCGCAAATATTCCTAATCCGAATACAGTCAGTGGATTGGAATATGATCCAGCAACGGATCAAGTTTTTGGCGTTTACTGGAATGGCACCGCAGAAAAATTTGCCGCCTTAGATTTATCTAATAATACCTTCTCTGAGCTTAGTACTTTGACGGACGTTAAATGGCTAGTTAATTTCAGTACAACTTTCGATTACCTGAATGGAAGATACTTCTTGTTTACCAATTTAGGTATTACCGTAGTTGATGCGGCAACCGGAAACATCCTCTCAAACATTCCCAACCCAAATAATATTAGTCGATTTGAATACGGATTTTCCAACGTGGTCAGCCCAGGTCCAGCCCTATTGACCATCAATAATTTTGAAATCGCCGAAGAGGAAGATGCTGCGATCAGACTGGAATGGGAGACTAGTTTCGAGGAAGATCATAGCCATTTTATGGTAGAAAAATCACTCAACGAGGCGGCTTGGATGCCAATGCACCGCATCGATGGAAAAGGCAATTCCGCAACTTCACAAAGCTACAGCACCGTTGATCCAAATCCAGCAGCCGGAACAACTTGTTATCGCTTAAAGCAAGTGCACCTAAGTGGTCAATTTGACTACTCGGAGGTTCAATGTGCCCGTCGCAACGATGAAAATAACAAAGTCGTAAAAGGCGTAAAGCTCTTTCCAAATCCAACTGTCGAAAATCTTTACGTAGCAGGTGATTCGGAGGAACTCAACAAGTTTTCTATTTTTAATGCTTTTGGGGAAAATGTGACCAAACAAATTCGCCACAATTTATCGCAGGAAAACTTACTCGAACTTAATTTAGCAGAATTACCCGCTGGTATTTATTACCTGAATACCGCGACGACTAAAAAAATGTTTTTCAAGCGTTAGTTAGCCATAATTTCATATTCCCAACGGAAGCGAATTTAGTTTGCACAAACACTAGCAGCTAAGCACTAATTCCTACTTGAAGAATCAAGTTGCTGGCAATGCCAGAAAGGAGGAACTATTTTTGAAAGAGATACTGAAGTCGCTTGTACCAAATCAAGCTACTTTTCTTTTCACTTAAAAATCATACGATGGAATCAATTTTCAAAATTTTATTATTCGCAATTTTACTAAGTGCTACTGCTGTCTTACAAGCACAAGTCAACGAAGCACCAGTAGCAGAAATGCTGGCCGAAGCAACTTGGGAAAAATTTGACGGAGAAGCATTTTCTATTGAATATGCTCCCGGTTGGAAATTTAGCCAATCCGGGCAGATGGGAACCACTTTCGTGTTAATGAGCGCGATGGAATCCGACCAAGATCAATTTGGTGAAAATATCAACCTCATCGTGCAAGATATCAAAGGAATGGACTTAGATTTAAAAAAATACGTAGAAATTTCCGAACAACAAATCAAAGCCATGATTGAGAAAAGTGAACTCACCGCTAGCGAACAACTAGAAAAAGATGGTCAAGTTTTTCAAAAAGTACTGTTCACTGGCAAACAAGCCACCTTCAATCTTAGTTTTGAACAACGCTACTTCATTAAAAATGAAAAAGCCTACGTTTTGACCTTCACTTGCGAAGTAGATAAAGTGGAAAGCTTCCGAGCAGTTGGAGAAAAAATGTTGAATAGCTTCATTCTAAAATAAGAATCGAAAAGTTCAGACGGACACTTAGCAGACAGGCAACATGACAACACGCAGCGAAGAAAAAGTATTTAAGCTCGGTACCGCCGCCGATAATGACATCCTGCTTCGGGCAAATCAAGCCCAAGCACTACAAGCGACCATCCGCTACGCCAAAGGAGAATGGGTACTGGAAAATTTAGCGCCAGCACTTCCCATTTTCCTCAACGGAATACTTGTAGAAACACGAAAAAGCTTGGCAAAATACGATCGCATCAAAATTGGAGACCAAACCATTCACTGGCAAGATTATTTTTACGAAGGCGAAGCACAGGAACTCGGTACGGAAGACTTCAAAAACTTCCACGGAAGAATTAGCCGCTCCAACTTTAGGGCACTTTCTCTTTTAACCATCGGCTTAATCATTTGCATTTTCTTCGTGCCCGGTATTCTCGGAACACTTTACAGCTATTTACTCAATCGGGGCGCCATCCGCGTCGAAATGACCAACATCGAAGTCGTTCAATTCATCTCTCCTTATTTTTACTTCCTCGGATATAGTTTGCTCGGACTACTTTTTTTAATGATCTCCGTCAAGCGAATGCGCGATACCGGAAATCCTTGGTGGAAAATACTCCTCCCCCTTTACAACCTCAAACTCCTCTATTTTAAACTTTCCAAAGTCTAACTCCCGCATTCCCACAGGGAAAAATCTCCGTCAATCAACCGTACTACCTCCTTTAATACTGAAGTTGTTTTAAGTTTGTAAATATTTTGAGCTTTGAATTTTCGTACTAATTAAGGAAGCCCCGGAGTCTAATCCTTGAAAAGGATTAAGGTGAGGAGCCGACGCGGAGTAGGCCGAAAAGGCAGGTTCAAAATGTTCGATAATTTATATTAAGTACTAAGACAAAATTAATTTGCCATTAAATTGTGTTAGATTTTGATCAGTATTGAGGCACGAAAACCGCCCTAAGCCTTTGCTTAGGAAGGCTTTGAGTAACGAAAAGACTGTTCAAAAGATGAGGCAAGTTAATAAGTGATTTAATTTGTCTTAGTACTTACAACGTCTTTAATCTAATTTTAACTAGATTTTAGTCCGATTTTACGACAACTTTAGTTGGTCTTCCACGACGAACGGAGCATTTTTGAGCATTATATTTCTGGGATACCAAGTCATTTTAAACTGAAGTTGTTTAAAAATACTACTATACCTAGACTTACGATCATTTTGTCCTTCGCAACAAAAAAAATACTATCATGAAAAAATACCTCTTCTTTTTATGCTTATGGCTAACCAATTTCAGCTTTGCGCAAGCTCCGGGAAATGCACTCATTCCCGTGGAACGCCATAGCCTTACTTCCAACTACTTGCAGGAGGAAAGAATTTTCCAAATTTACCTACCACCGAATTATCACTTTAACCCCGCAGGAAATTATCCCGTTGTTTATCTCATTGATGGCGATTATAATTTCCAGTACGATACGGGATTAATTGAACTATTATCAGACGTGGCGGGCATCATTCCCGAAATGATCGTCGTTGGAATTTCCGACAAAGGAAGCACCAAGTACCGCAGAAATTGTACGCCCACCGGACAATCTCAAAAAGAAGGTAACGCCACCAATTACATGGCCTTTATCGAAAAAGAACTCAAGCCTTACATTCAAAAAAACTATCGCAGTTCTGCGTATGACATCCTCATCGGTCATTCCATGGGAGGTTTGTTTGTCACCAATTATTTGCTAGAACAACCTGCTGCCTTTGATACTTACATTGCCATCGACCCCTCCTTATGGGTCGGTGAATACGAAATCATCCAACGCGCAGATAGTCTACTCAAGCAAAGAAAAACTTTAGGCGCAAAACTCTTTATCTCTTTAGCCGATACCAAACAAATGGGCGTTCGTCAATTTGTCGGTGTACTCGATAAATACTTTCCCCTCGAAGAAGATTGGAATTACGAATACTATGAAAATGAAACACACGGCTCCGTCGGTTTGATTACCATCAAAGATGCGCTACAAAGCTTATTCAAAGATTGGCACATTAGTCGACAAAAATTTTACAGCTTTAAATCTGCACAGGAAGTATTGGATCATTATAAGTTTTTTGCAACAACATTTTCAACGCGCTTTAACTTACCCAGCAATGATCTTGGCAACATTGTATATTACTATTTCCGCAAAGGATTAACCGACGAACTTAAATTACTCGAAACGGAGATTGCTACTCATTTTCCCGGTTCCCTAGATCATTTCAAAACCAGTATTGCCCTCAATCATCTAGAAAAGGGAGAACTCAAAATCGCTGAAAAAATATACCGCGAACGCATCGCCGTCAATCCTTTATCTTTTCAATCTTACGGAGGACTAGCCAAAATATTCGCGCTACAAAAAGACTTCACACAAGCCAAACAATTCAGCAAAAAATCCTTGGAAATAGCTCAACAAGTAAAAGTAAGACAATGGCTCCTGAATGAATTGCAATCCAAAGATGAAGAAATCCAGATGCAAGCAGCCAAACAATAAATAATTCTATAAGTAAATACTAAGACAAAGTGATATTACCCTTATTAAGATAAGCTCGATTAGAACTTGTTCTAATAACAAACCAGACATAGAAAATGTATTAAGCTCCTTCTTCGAACTAATTTTTGTATTTTAGCTACGACAATGCTTACGAACCTAGTTTTAAAATAGAAATTGTTTGAAAACTATATTGAGAATCGAAGATAAAGGCTTGATTGTCAATATAGTTTTCAAACAACTTCATAAGTACTTAGTGGCTCATGAACATTCAACCAGAAGAATTAACCGCGCGAGGATATCGACAAAAAGATAGCTTAAACCACCAGGAGTTAATTCCTTTCGTACAAACTTACCTCAAGAAAAAAACCTTTAGTAGCCGCTTATTTAATCTGCTAAATTTACTATTTCTGCTTGTTTTCGTAGCCTTTTTTAGTTACAACTACGCCCAAGACAACTTTAGTTTTAGCGACGGTTTTAGTTATACCGGAATGGGAATACTCATTGCCTTGTCCCTCATTCCCATCCACGAATATTTACACGTCTTAGCTTATCGCTACGTCGGTGCCACCAAAACCGCCTACGATGCCAATTTGAAAAAATTCTATTTTATGGCCATTGCCGATCGCTTCGTCGCCAACAAAAAAGAGTTTTTTATTGTTGCCTTAACGCCTTTCCTCAGCGTTTGCGTAGCGATTGGCATTTCACTCTTTTTCCTCAAAGGTCTTTGGATCTGTACTGCACTCTCCGTCTTGGTTACCCACACTACTTTCTGTTCCGGCGACTTTGCCTTACTCAGTTATTTTGATTTTCATCAAGACAAAGAGATCGTTACTTATGATGATCGCTCGAGTGGCATTTCTTATTTTTACGAAAAGTAATACTAGTACAGCACTCAATGACCCAATCCTTTTTCTGGTAAAAACTCCCAGCACTCAAATTGAAGTTATTCTAAAATATTTTTATGCAAACACAATTTCTTTTTCTACTCTGGATATGCCTTATCAGTCATACAACAGTCGCTCAAACTAGGGTTCATTTCTTGCTGCAAAATGTTCCTGCCATGCAGATGGATTCCGTTGGCATCCGAGGAGATCAAGCGCCATTAAGTTGGCAAAAATCACTCCCCTTGCGAGCTACCAAAAATGGCTTTGAAATTAGTGTAAACTTTCCTGCAACAGTAACAGACATTCAGTTTAAATTCGTTGTATTTAATCACGATCAAGCCGTAACCTGGGAAACGACCGAAAATAGGACACTTGTTCTCCATCAAAAAAACTTAAGCACTACACATGAATGGGACGTAGAACAAAGCGTTGACTTGAGCACTTTAAAAAAGTTAAGCGTCGCACAATTGCAGGCAGATTATGCTTTGGTAGAAACGATGATATTACAAGTTCATCCCGGTACTTATCGTTACAATGACGAAGCCAGCATTCAAAAAGGATTAGCCACCCTCAAAGCAAAGTTTCAACAACCACTCTCTCACGGAGCAGCCTACTTGGCGCTTTCTAAACTGACCGCTCAATTACAATGCGATCATACTAAAGTTGGTTTTAACAATCAAAACAAAACCATCAATTCGATCATTCATTACCAAAAAGACAAGTTGCCTTTTACCTTTAAATGGCTAGACCAAAAGATGATTGTCGAATACAATGCCAGTGAAGAAAATACGCTACGCCGTGGAACCGAAATTTTAAGTATTAACCAAGTGCCCGTCGCCACGATCCAAAAAAAGATACTTCCCTACATCGCCGCCGACGGCGCAACGGATGAAAATCGAGTTCGCAAAATGGAAGTTGATGGTTTTGATTTTCGATATAATGCTTTTGACATCTTTTACCCTTTACGCTTTCCACTAGACGGCGACCAACTCCACTTAACGACTAAAGCCTTCGGAGAAAATGAAGTTAAAACCATAAGCGTTCAGACCATTACGCGCAGCGACCGTACAAAGCGACTACTCGAAAGATATCCCGATTTTCCAAAAAACCGCGATGAACTCTGGCATTTTGAAATTAATCAAAACAACGTAGGCATACTTCGTTTAAATTCTTTTGGTTTGAAAGGTTGGAAAGCCATGAGCATCGACTATAAAAAATACCTCGCCGAAGTATTTCAAACGCTACAAAGTCAAAAAGTAAAACAACTCATCCTCGATATTCGAAAAAATACTGGCGGAATGGATGAAATGAAAAAGGAATTGTTTCGCTACTTTCCAATTGATACCACTACTGCACAGCGCATTACCCGCGAAGGAAGAACAAGGTTTAGAAGCTTCCCAGAAAGTTTAAAACCTTACGTAGCAACTTGGGGAAATCCTTGGTACTATGAATTAAATCCCGACCGTATAGACACAACTAATGGCTATTATATTTTCTACGAAAAAAATCCACCTTATCAAAATCATCAAGCAGCGGAGTTTGTTTTCCGAGGAGATATTTATTTACTAACCAGCGCTACCAATACCTCTTTGGCTTTTTATCTCGCCCAAGATTTTAGACAAAACCAACTCGGCACTGCTATTGGTCAAGCCACGGGAGGAAATCTACGCGGTATTAATGGTGGCAATATTTTATTCTTTCGCTTACCCAATTCAGAGATAGAAATTGATGTTCCCATCATGGGTAATTTCACGAAAAAGCCACAAGCTAATCAAGGCGTACCCGTAGATATTGAGACACAAACTAATTTGACCGATTTTTACCATGCCGTAGATAAAGAAATGCAAGAAGCCTTGAAACAGATCGAGCGAAAGAAATAGTTGAACGCTGGAACTTTTTATCTTTTTAGAAAGTTAAAACAGAATAAAACATTCATCCTCCTGCTTCAGTCCCTTTACGAAAACATGACGAAAATTATAGAAACAGAACGCTTAATCCTCAGAGCGATCGTAGCGACCGACGCTACTGATTTATTTGCGATGGATCGACTTCCCGAAGTACACAAATACCTAGGCAATCAACCCAAATTAACGCTGGCAGCAATCGAAGCAGAAATCAAACACATTCAGCGGCAATATTCAGAAAATGGTATCGGCCGTTGGGCGGTCATCGAAAAAAAAAGTCAGCAATTGATTGGTTGGTCCGGTTTAAAGTTCTATACCCAACCGATGAATCAACATTGTAATTTTTACGAATTGGGCTATCGCTTTCATCCTCAAGCTTGGGGAAAAGGATTTGCTACAGAATCGGCACGCGCGTGGCTAGCTTATGGCTTTGACCAAATGCAACTTACGGAAATATTTGCGATCACGGACGCTCGACACGAAGCCTCACAAAAAGTATTAACCAAAGTTGGTTTTCAATACGTCGAGACCTTTATGGATGAAGAAGATGATCCTACGACTTGGTATCAAATCAAGCTTGCTGATCGAAAGAAAACGGACTAGTCAGAAAAGACCAAACTGTAAATACACTCCTTCCAAAGTATTCAAAATAATCCACTCATGCAACACCAAGTCAAATCCCTTAGAAGTTTTTTAGGCGCAGCGAACTTCGAAGTATCTCGCGCCTTTTACCGAGACCTAGGTTTTACAGAATCTCCAATCTCGCCCAAGATGTCGCGCTTTAAAGTTGGCGCCCTTAGTTTTTACCTTCAAGATTATTATGTAAAAGATTGGTGTGACAACACGATGATTTTCTTAGAAGTGGAAGACGTAGCCTATTATTGGAAAAACTTGCAAGCTTTACGATTAAGCGAGCGCTACGCAAAAGTTAAGCTTACGCCCATCAAATCTTACGATTGGGGACAAGAATGCTTTCTACATGATCCTGCCGGTAACCTCTGGCATTTTGGTAGCTTTTCGGAATAAATCCAACTATATAAAAGTTCAATCCTGATACGACAAATGCAACTTTTTGATGCGTACCATTGGCCCCGGACACATCGCACGGTGACAGCTCATACAACTCGCGACCATCCCTTCGTAGATATCCTTAACTTCCACCGGAGTAGCTTGCTGTAAAGCCTCTACCGTTGCCAAATAAGCATTTGCAAAATTTTTAAACTTTTCACTTTTAGCTTTATCTGGTTCCGTTGCTTCCGCCGTATGAATCGCTTTAAATTCTGCTAAAACTTTTGGTACCTCTCCTTTGGCTACCGTTGCTTTCATCCGCATTGCATCATCGAACATCTTTCGCATTAATAGCGTTAATTCACTATCCCCGTTCGGGTTGTAAATGCTAGTCTTAGCAGGAGCTGGTGCTGGATCTGCACAAGCTAAAATTAGTACTACAAGCATTAATAATGAAGCAGAAAGTAAGATTCTCATAAAATAAAAAGTAACTAAGTTCAATTTTATGCGTCTCATATTAAGAACGCACGAAAGTAAAGCACCTAAGTAGCATTTATCATGCAAGCTTAGCTGATTCAAAAGTACACAATAGATAATATTTTCAAACGATCTATGGTATTTTTTCGAAATTTATCATTATTTTCAGGCTGATAAAGTTGAAACATTTCTAAATAATATTGTTTAGAGCATACTAAACAGCAAGTGTTTCCTATTGACAATAAGCAAATGTTCAATTGCTTAATAATTTTTAACTAAAAAATTAAGAACAATGTTAGACAACATTTTAGGTGGATTAAAAGACCAAGTTATTAGTGCCGTTGCGGAAAAGACAGGTTTAAATGCTAACCAAGCAGAAGAAACAATTCCAGTAGCGAAAGAAAGTATTATGAGTGGATTGATGGGCGCAGTTTCCGGTGGAAATATGTCAGGAATTTTAGGTATGTTTTCTGGCGGAAAAGGTGGTTTCTTACAAAATATGGTATATCAGAATATCGCAAGTAATTTTATTGGTGGCATTACCAGCAAGCTTGGTATTTCTCCCGATATGGCGCAAATGGTTTCTTCTACTGCGCTTCCAATGATCATTGACAAAATCGGTGGCAAAGCGGCGGATGACAGTGGTAACGTAACGGAAAGTGGTTTGATGAGTGCCCTCGGAATGAGTGGTGGCATGGGTGATATGCTTGGCAAAGCTGGCGATATGCTCGGCGGCGGCGGGGATGCAGCTGAAGGTTTAAAAGACAAAGCAGAAGATTTACTGAAAGGTGGAATCGGCGGTTTGTTTGGTAAATAATCACACCCGATCCTTCCTAATCCCGAATTTTCAGTATTGGAAATTCGGGATTTTTATTTTACGCCGTTTTGTCGGATTAATTCTTAAACAACTGAGAATAAAACACGAAATACTACTTTAAATACCTATCGCAAGCTTTCGACTTTTTCCATAAACCGAGCAACGCGATCCGCATCCAAAGCATTCATCCAATGTCCCTCTTTTTTAAACCAAGAGCCCACGATCAAGGCATCGCTCAACGCCAGATAATCTGCGACATTATCCAAGTTTACCCCTGAACCAACAATTACTGGCAAGTCTAGCGCTTCCAAAATCGCTAATTCTTCCAGCGACGTTACCTTACCCGTTGAGCTCCCCGTAATAATCACGCCATCACTTCTAAAATACTTTGCCGTTTGAGCCGTTTCCAAAAGATCAACATCCATCGTCAACGTATGCGCACTATGTTTCTTTTTGATATCTGTAAAAATAGCGATGTGTGTTGCATCTATTTTTTTGCGATAACGCAGCAAACTTCCCGCGTCGGATTCAAGATAACCTTCATCTGCTAAGTGACCATAAACAAAACCCTCCGCTCTAATAAAGTCCAAGCGCGCAGTTTTTGCAACAGCAAGGGCAGCTTCGTTCGCACCCGCTAAGATTTGTATCCCACAAGGAAGTTGGGTTTGCCGTTTAACTTCGTAGCCCACCAACGTCATCATCGTCGTAATTTCTGGTCCGACAACTCGTTTTAAATAAGGCACATCGTGCATATTTTCAATGGCAAGTGCATCCACGCCAGCCGCTTGGTAGATCGCCGCTTCCGCTAAGGCCTGCTCAATGATTTGTTCGTCATTTGTTGCGTAAGCGGGTGTTCCCGGCAAAGCACCAACGTGAATCATTCCAATAATAACTTTTTTTCGCCCGAAGCATTCTTGAAACTTATTTTCCATCTCAACAATTTAGTAATTTTTATTCTATCTTGATCTTTTTTAAAAGAAGTTATTGGAAAAGAGAATTATACGAAAGCTAAAAACTTCATCAAAAACAAAGTCGATATGCTTGCTCAATATCTTGATATTTCTCCAAGGGTACAAGAAGCCCTGAAAAATGGGGAACCCGTCGTAGCACTAGAATCTACCATCATCGCACACGGTATGCCCTATCCACAAAATAAAACAACAGCGCTAGAAGTAGAAAATATCATTCGCAACAATGGAGCGGTACCAGCTTCCATTGCGATCATTAATGGAAAATTGAAAGCAGGACTCTCCACGGAAGAAATCGACCTTCTAGCCAAATCTGGTTCACGCGTTCCAAAAGCTAGTCGCAGAGATATTCCTTTTTTAGTGGCTAAAAAAAGTCACGGCGCTACAACCGTCGCCTCGACGATGATCATTGCAGCTTTAGCAGGAATTCGTTTTTTCGCAACGGGAGGAATCGGTGGTGTACATCGAGGAGCAACGGAAACCATGGATATTTCGGCAGATTTGCAAGAATTAGCGCGTACCAATGTCGCTGTAGTTTCCGCAGGAGCTAAGTCGATTTTGGATTTAGCACTGACCTTAGAATATTTGGAAACGCAAGGCGTCCCAGTGGTCGGATACCAGACCAAAGAGTTTCCCGCCTTCTATACTCGCAAGAGTGATTTAAAGGTAGATTACAAAGTAGATGAACCCTTAGAAATTGCACAGGCACTAAAAGCAAAATGGGATTTAGGTATCGACGGAGGTGTATTAATTGCCAATCCAATTCCCGCCGCAGATCAAATGGAATTTGAGCCAATCAATCAAGCGATTGAATTAGCCATCGCAGAGGTGGAGCGTTTAGGGATCAAAGGAAAAGAAACGACTCCTTTTTTATTGTCAAAAATCGAAAAGCTAACCCAAGGCGCTAGTCTAAAGGCAAATATCCAACTGGTATTCAACAATGCAAAATTAGCGGCACAAATTGCAAAAGCCTACAGTGAGATGCGGTAAGATAAGAATAGCTTAAACAAAAAAGTCACCAGTCGGTAGTCTGCCGACTGGTGAATGCCACTACTGTAAAATCAAACTATAATTATTTTTAGAGCACTGCTTAAAATGGAAGTTCTTGTTTACTCTTCGAGAGCAACATAAATTCGTTGACGAGGACTTCCGTAAAGTAACGCGTCACGCCTTCTTTATCCTCATAAGAGCGGTGCATCAGCTTTCCTTGTATCGCAATCTCTTTCCCTTTCGTAAGAAATTTCTCCATGAATTCTGCCGTTTTCCCCCAAGCAATTAGATTGTGCCATTGGGTACTCGTTACTTTTTCTCCTTTGTTATTCTTGTACGTATCGTTGGTCGCTAGGGTAATTCGAGTTAATACTTTTCCATCTTCCAATTTCTTCAGCTCAGGGTCTTTTCCTAAATGTCCGATCAATTGCACGCTGTTTCTTAAACTGTTCATAATAATAGATTTAAATAAAAAATTAACATTAAATAAAAACTACACTCGTTGTTTGAATGAGTTGATAATGCAAAGATGGGGGCAAAACCATTTGGAATTCGGGCAATAATTAGTTAATTTCGTTTGTAATCGATTGCATTTAGATAAAATCGTCTACAAAAAGACAACAAGCTGTAAATCAACGTTTTAAAATATTCCAAAAAAACAAGTAAAATGGCGGTAAAAAACGGAAATAAAAGAAAATGTGAAGAATGTGATGAAGTTATCAGAGGAAGAGCTGATAAAAAATTCTGCTCCGATCAATGCCGGAGTAGCCATAATAATCGCTTGAATAGCGATGCCAATAATTTTGTACGCAACATTAATAATATCCTTCGCAAAAATCGACGCATTCTAACAGAACTCAATCCTAAAGGCAAAGCTAAAGTGCACCGTGAAAAGTTACTCGCTAAAGGTTTTCGAATGGAATACTTTACCAATATTTATAAAACAAAAGCAGGTAAGGCTTACCATTTTTGTTACGAACAAGGCTTTTTGGAACTTGATGATGGTTACTATGCTTTAGTCGTTAGACAAGAATATGTCGACTAGTCAGCTTTTATTTAAACGATAAGTTATGAAGCAGAATAAATCACTTAGAAGTTGCTATTAGTACTTAATTTAAGGATCAAACGAAAGTAAAGAAATTTAAAACCGATTATTTACCTTTACCCGACCATAATGATCCTTCGCGCCTTAATCAAAAGAATCATCGAACCCTAACATCTGTGCAAAACTTAAAACGTAAAATTGCCTCTTACCATAAGCTAACTGAGCAAGAACTCAATTTTGCCTTGCAATTCTATGAAAAAATTGAACTCAAAAAAGGAGAATTTTTACTCACCGAAGGCAATTGGGTTAATAAATTCTACTACCTCGATCAAGGTTGTATCTGTTTTTATAGTCTCAAAGATGGAATCAAAAAGGTGATGGAATTTCACACGGAAGATAGTTTCTTCACCGATTTATACGCTTACCTCGAAGAAGCTCCCTCCAATTGCTACTTGAAAGCGATCGAACCTTGCACCGTTTACGCCGTTTCTAAAAAGAACGTGGAAAAATCCTTCGATTACTCTCATCAGTTAGAGCGTTCGGGGAGATTGTCCATGCAAGAGGCTTTCCTTAAAATATATCGCCGCATTTCGCATTTCAATAATTTATCCAATGAAGAACGGTATCTTAAATTACTCAAAAAAAGACCTGATCTTTTTCAACGCGTTCCTCAGTACCTCATCGCTTCTTACCTAGGCTTGACGCCCGTCGGATTGTCCAAAATTAGAAAACGCTTAAGCTTATCTTGATACTTGGTTTTTAAAGGCAAATACAAAATAAATTTACTAGTTCTCTCCTCTTTGTAAAACTTTAGCTAAGCTTCAAACTATTTTACGTTATTAAACTCGTTTAATGGTTTTGTGTTAAATAAATGCTTCTTTTGTCTTAGTCTTAACAATCAAAAATCTAATTTATCATGGCGAAGCAATATATAGATCTAGCAACTCTAAAGTTTTTATTATATCAAGTACACCAATTAAAGGAAGTCCTACAATACGATCGCTACGCAGATCACGACCTCGAATCCATCGACCTCTTTATCAATGCCGTCAAAGATTTTTCCGATCAAGAACTTTTTCCTTACTTCCAAGAAATGGATGCGCAACCAGCACACTATAAAGATGGAAAAATTATCGTCCACCCACAAGTAGGCGTCATGATGAAAAAAGGGGGAGAAATGGGATTCATCTCCGGCGCTTTTGATTTCAAAGATGGTGGCTTACAATTACCACTAATGGTCTTCACCGCAGCCTCTTACATCCAAGATGCCGCCAATAATCATTTGCCAGGTTACACCGGATTAACACTAGGCGCAGCGGAACTAATTGTCCATTTTGGCAACGCAGCACTCAATCAAATCTACACACCAAAAATGCTCGCAGGAGAATGGGGAGGTACCATGTGCTTAACCGAACCTCAAGCCGGTAGCTCGCTTTCCGATATCACAACGAGCGCCACGCCACAAGCAGATGGTAGTTATCATATCAAAGGACAGAAAATCTTCATCTCCGCCGGAGATCACGAGTACGTTGATAATTTTGTACACTTACTTTTAGCTAGAATCGATGGCGCTGCACCGGGCACCAAAGGAATTTCTCTTTTTGTAGTTCCCAAAAAACGCCTCGACGACGCTGGCAACTTAGTCCCTAACGATGTTATTACCGCAGGGGATTTTCAAAAACTAGGTCAGAAAGGATATTGCACCACACATCTCATGTTCGGTGAAGGAGATGATTGTAAAGCTTGGCTCGTCGGAGAAGCAAACCAAGGATTAAAGTATATGTTTCTCATGATGAACGGTGCTAGAATCGGAGTCGGTAGAGGCGCCGCCGCAATTGCAATGGCAGCTTATCACGCTTCTTTAGCTTACGCACAAGAAAGACCGCAAGGACGAAAATTGACAGCCACCGGAAAGAAGAATCCCGACCAAGCGCAGACTTTAATTATCAATCACCCCGATGTACGACGAATGCTGTTGTTACAAAAAGTAGTCGCAGAGGGTTCTCTAAGTTTAGTGCTTTTGGCTTCTCGCTACCAAGATTTAATCAAAAGTGTAACGGATGAAACAGAAAAAGAACGCTACACATTATTACTAGAAATACTTACTCCCGTTGTCAAAACTTATCCTTCCGAAATGGGCGCCACTGCCGTATCTAACGGTTTACAAGTACTTGGAGGCTATGGATTTTGTTCGGAATACGTTTTACAACAATATCATCGTGATATCCGAATTTTCTCCATCTATGAAGGAACAACAGGAATTCAGTCGCAAGACTTACTCGGTCGAAAAGTAACAATGAAAGCGGGAAAAGCACTGGGTTATTTGGTGGAAGAAATTGCAGGCACGCTGCAAGCCTGCGCTACCATTCACGACTTCCAACCCTACGCCAATAAGTTGCAACAAAAATTAAAAGACGTACAGGCAGTCCTACAGTTCTTAGGTGGTTTTGCGAAAACAGGAAATTACGAACGTTATCTGGCAGATGCTACCTTGTTCATGGAATTATTTGCCAACATCGTTGTCGCTTGGCGCTGGTTAGACATTGCCTTGACGGCTAAAAAAGCACTCTTAACCAACGATAAAACCTACACGGAAGCTTTCTACGAATCGAAAGTACACGCCATGAAATTCTATTTCAAATACGAATTGGCTAAAACCGCTGGCTTAGTCGAAAGTTTAATGGATAAAGAGGTGCTCACGATTCCTAACGAAAAGAAAGTTTTTATTTAACTTACTGAAGCGTTGACTTTGCCTTGATAAGGGTTTAAAAAAATATTACCATAAAGTCAAATCAGAATTGCTTTCCGCAAATAAAACGGGGCGCGATTTTATACGCTATTTCAAACCAACCAAATCATCATGGATCAAATAAAGTCTAAATTTAATTTAACGGGAAAGGTAGCCATCGTCACAGGATCAAGTAAAGGCATTGGAAAAGCCATTGCACAAGGCTTAGCAGAGCACGGCGCAAAGGTCGTAATCAGTAGCCGTAAGCAAGAAGCTGTAGACGAGGTCGCAAAATCTTTTCAAGCAGCAGGCTTAGATGCCATCGGAATCGCTTGCCACATTGGAGAAGCAGATCAACGACAAGCGCTAATTGAAAAAACCATCGCTCATTATGGTGGTATTGATATTTTGGTAAATAATGCTGCCATCAATCCTTACTTTGGTCCTTTAGAAAGTTCCGACGAAGCGGTTTTTGATAAAATCATGGATGTCAATGTTAAAGCACCTTGGATCTTATCTAATCTCGCGTTGGAGTCGATGAAAGCACGGGGCAGTGGAAGTATTATTAATATTGCCTCCGTCGAAGCGATTCACCCAGGCTTAGGACTAGGTTTGTACAGCACGAGTAAAGCCGCTTTATTAATGCTAACCAAAAATCAAGCAAAGGAATGGGGAAAATATGGCGTCCGCGCCAATGTCATTTGCCCAGGCTTAATCAAAACTAAGTTTAGCGCCGCCCTTTGGCAGAATGAAAAACTGGTCCAAAAACTCGAAAAAAATCTCCCAAGTAGTAGAATGGGACAACCCGAAGAAATGGCTGGACTCGCTATTCTGTTAGCTTCCGACGCTGGTGCTTACATGACGGGAGCAGTTTACACCGCCGACGGTGGTTATTTAATTGCAGGCTAAAGCCATTTTTAACTTTTCCTGATTGCCCAATATAAAATAGTAACTATGAATTTTGAATATAGTGATAAAGTACTTGATCTTCGAAAGCAACTCCTACAGTTCATGGAAGCGCACGTACGCCCCGTAGAAAAAGAAGTGGAAGCTTTCCATCGTCACCCCGATCATCAATGGCAAAGCTGGCCCGGTTTAGAAGGGCTGAAAGCAAAAGCAAAAGCGGCTGGTTTGTGGAATTTATTCTTACCTAAGAATTATGAAAATTTTAGTCCCGGATTAAGCAATTTAGAATACGCGCCACTCGCAGAAATTATGGGTCGCATTATCTGGTCTTCCGAAATCTTCAATTGCAGTGCGCCCGATACGGGTAACATGGAAGTACTCGCAAAGTACGGTTCGCCCGCCCAACAAGAACGTTGGTTGCAGCCCTTACTCGCTGGAGAAATTCGCTCCGCTTTTTTAATGACCGAACCCGAAGTTGCTTCTTCCGATGCCACCAATATCGAAACCTCCATCGTACTCGACGGAGAGGAATACGTAATCAATGGTAGAAAATGGTGGTCTTCGGGCGCCATGAATCCAAATTGCAAAGTAGCCATCGTCATGGGAAAAACAGATCCTTCCGCTGCACGCCATCAACAGCAAAGTATGATTCTGGTGCCAATGGATACTCCCGGCTTAAAAATAATTCGCCCACTTTCTGTTTTTGGATATTACGATTCGCCCGAAGGACACGCAGAGATTCAACTCGACAATGTTCGGGTACCCAAAGAGAATCTTATTCTGGGAGAAGGACGTGGATTCGAAATCGCACAAGGAAGACTAGGTCCTGGGAGAATTCATCATTGTATGCGTTTGATTGGAATGGCGCAACGTTCCTTAGAATTAATGTCGCAACGAGCAGCCAGCCGAGTCGCTTTTGGCAGAACGATTAAAGACTTTAGTAGCATTCGCCAAGAGATTGCGCACTCGCGTTGTGAAATTGAACAGAGTCGGTTACTTACCTTATCTGCTGCCGATAAAATGGATCAAGCAGGAAATAAAGTGGCGAAAGATCTCATTGCCATGATAAAAATTGTAGCGCCAAACATGGCACTCAAAGTAATTGATCGAGCCATGCAAATTCACGGTGGTAAAGGTGTAAGTAGTGATACGCCACTCGCTCATTTTTATGCCATCGCACGGATGCTTCGCTTGGCCGACGGTCCCGACGAAGTACATCTTTATCAATTGGGCAAACATACTATTGGCAAATATGCTAAAGATTTAACTTAGCTAAAAATTGTCTTCAACCTTTCATAGCTAATTCCTCAATATTTCACTCGAAGTTATTTTGCGATTTGTTTCATAGCTTCTCCTAATAAAAATACAAGTATGCAAGTCAATCAAAAAGTTGTCATCGTAACCGGAGCAGGTTCTGGTATCGGTGCCGCTAGTGCCAAATTATTTGCACAACATAAAGCACGAGTTGTTGTCTCCGACATTCGCCTAGATAAAGCAGCAGCAGTCGTCCAAGCCATTCAAGCGGAAGGTGGCGAAGCCATCGCCATCCAAGCAGATGTCAGCAATTACGAATCGGTGCAATCTCTTGTTCAACAAACGCTAGATCAATATCAACAACTCGACGTGATGGTCAATAACGCAGGAATCGGTCCCAAAACAATGGGCAGAACAGAGCACCATACCTTAGAAGATTGGGATAGCGTCATTGCCGTCAATCAAACGGGCGTTTTTTATTGCATGAAGTTGGCTTTACAGCAAATGACGAAACAAGGTTTCGGTGCCATCGTCAATATTGCTTCCTTAGCAGGTCTAAAAGCTTCCGTCAATAACTTATCTTACAGCGCAAGTAAATTTGCCGTTGTTGGAATGACTAAATCTGCGGCGCTAGAATACGGAGGAAAAAATATTCGAGTCAATGCCGTTTGTCCGGGCTATACCGAATCTTCTTTATTAAATAAGTTATTAGCCGTCCGACCAGACATGGGAGAAATTTTACAAAAAATGACACCGATGAAAAGGTTTGGACAAGCCAACGAAATTGCCGAAGCAGTCGTTTGGCTGGCTGCTGATAATACAAAATTCATCACGGGACAAACCATCGTTTTGGACGGTGGAATCTCTTTGTAAATGCATTTTTTTGTAAAAAATTATTTAAATACCATTATGCAAACCATACAAGTTACTCATAAAGAAGAATATGCCATTGTGCAAATGAATCGCCCCAAAGCCAACGCGATCAACCAACTGATGGTACAAGAAATCCGAGAAACCTTTGCTAATTTAGAAAAAGACGATTCCGTCAGAGGTGTCATCATCACGGGGATTCCAAATTTCTTTTCTGCGGGACTCGACCTCATTGAATTGTATCAATACGACGAAGCACAAATTAGAGCTTTCTTCATCGCTTTTGGCTCAATGCACATCGAATTGGTTCAGTTTACCAAACCTTTGATTGCAGCCATCACAGGATATTCTCCCGCCGGAGGAACCGTCATTGCCGTAGCTTGCGATTATCGAATTATGGCCGAAGGAGATCAGTACACAATTGGTCTTAACGAAGTTGCTGTCAATATTCAAATTTCAAGAAATCTAATTGATGCTTATTCTTTTTGGTTAGGAGAAGCTTTGGCTTATCAATATATCCTAGAAGGAAAACTTTTAGATGGTCAAGAAGCTTTAGCCGCAGGTTTAGTACAAGAACTTCGTCCCTTGGATAAAGTATTGACTAGAGCAGAGTATAAAATGCAAGAACTGCTTTCCGCCAATCAAGATATCTTATGTAACACCAAGAAAAAATTGCGGAAGAATTGGCTGGCTAATATTGGTAACGATTCCGAAGAAGATTTAGAACAAGCTATTAAAGTTTGGTGGGATCCTGCCGTCCGTGCACAAATGAAAATGTTTATCACCATGTTAACAAGTAGAAAGAAATAAGCTTAAAAACCCGAAGTTGTCTCTAGCAACTTCTATAAAAATATCATTAATGAACAAACAACTTAAATTAGCAAAACGTCCCGTAGGTATGCCCGATGCCGCTACTTGGACCTTAGAAGAAAATCCAATTCCTACTCCTGCCGAAGGAGAAGTGCTGATCAAACAACATTACATTTCTTTAGATCCTGCCATGCGAGGCTGGATGAACGATGTCAAGTCCTACTTACCTCCAATTCCCATTGGAGATGTGATGCGAGCGGGTACCATTGGAGAAGTAATCGAATCAAATAATCATCCTGTATTTAAAGTCGGTGATATTTTATCCGGCTGGGGTGGCGTACAACAATACACGGCGACGAATGCCAAAAATTATTACAAAGTCGATCCTTCGCTTGCCCCCTTACCTACTTACATTGGAACCTTAGGAATGCCAGGCATGACCGCTTATTTTGGTATCTTAGAAGTTGGTAAAATCAAGGAAGGAGAAACGGTGCTTGTTTCTGGTGCGGCCGGTGCAGTGGGTTCCGTCGTTGGACAAATCGCTAAGATCAAAGGTTGTAAAGTAGTTGGAATTGCGGGTGGCGCGGAAAAGTGTCAATACCTCATCGACGAACTAGGCTTTGATGCAGCGATTGACTACAAAAATGAGCACGTTCGCAAAAGCATCAAAGCTGCGTGTCCAGAAGGCGTTGATGTTTATTTTGATAATGTAGGTGGTGAAATTCTTGACGCTGCTTTAGCCAATATTCGTATGCATGCGCGGATAGTCATCTGTGGCGCCATTTCACAATACAATAATAAAACAGCCATTCAAGGTCCAAGTAATTATCTCTCGCTCTTAGTCAATCGAGCAACTATGCAGGGAATGGTGGTACTCGATTACGGCAAGTCTTACGGAAAAGCCGCACAGGATATGGGACAGTGGATGCTCGCTGGAAAGCTCAAAAGTAAAGAAGATGTTTATACCGGTATTGAAAACTTTCACGCAACCTTTACTCGACTCTTTACGGGCGATAAAAAAGGAAAGTTAGTTTTAAAAGTATTAGAAGATTAAGCCCTCAACCTAAATTCAACAAGCAATGCGATTAAAAAATAAAGTAGCCATCGTCACGGGTGGCGCCCGAGGAATTGGAAAAGCCATCTCTGAATTATTCGCCCAAGAAGGAGCAACCGTATTCATCTGGGATTTACTGGAAGAAGGAACGGAAACCGCAGCCGCAATTACTGCACAGGGAGGAAAGGCTAGTTTCCAACGTATTTCTGTAACGGATAAAGTTGCCGTTGCGGAAGCCGCCGCTAAGATTTTTGCGGACGAAGGAAAAATTGATATCCTCATTAATAACGCCGGAATCACTAAAGATCGAACGCTACAAAAAATGAGTGAAGAAGATTGGGATGCCGTGATTAACGTCAATCTCAAAGGCGTTTTTCTTTGTACACAAGCCATTGCGGGCTATATGCGACAAAATGGATACGGTAGAATTGTCTCCGCTGCTTCCAACGTCGGCTTACGTGGAAACTTTGGACAAAGCAATTACTCCGCAACTAAAGCAGGTGTTATTGCCATGGCTAAAACCTGGACGCTCGAATTGGGGAAATACGGCATTACCGCAAATTGTATCGCTCCCGGATTTACCGAAACGGAAATGACGGCCAAAATTCCAGCGGAACATTTTGAAGCCTTCAAAGCTCAAATTCCAGTACGCAAAGTCGCTCAACCCATTGATATTGCTTATGGCTACCTTTACCTGGCCTCCGAAGAAGCGTCTTTCGTTTCCGGTATTTGCTTAACCATTGACGGTGGCTGGTCGCGATAACATAAGCTTTCTTTTTACTCAAATAAATTATTCTCTATGTCTCAAATAATTGTTGAAAACTTTGCCGACTTCCGAAAAATGGAAGGACAAACATTAGCACCAGGGCCTTGGATTACAATTACCCAAGCGATGATTAACGCTTTTGCAGAAGCTACGCTGGATCGACAATGGATTCACGTCGACGAAGCAAAAGCTGCCGCACAATCTCCCTTCAAAACAACGATTGCGCACGGTTTTATGTCTGTCTCTATGATTTCTAAAATGCTAGAAGATCTGGTTTTAATTAAAAGCGTGTCCATGGGATTTAATTACGGCTTAAATAAAGTTCGTTTTCCACATCCCGTTTTGGTCAATAGTCGACTTCGCTTGTTGAGTTCCATCGCCAAAATTGAAGATTATCATGGCAATGGATTGAAAGTCTTTTGGAACTGTACCGTCGCCATTGAAGGTGCTGAAAAACCTGCTTGTGTGGGAGAGTTTATTACTTTATTCTTTGAATAATTTCTTGTCATGAATCCTAAATATATCTTGGGTGCTTTGATTAGCATTCCATTGCTCCCAGTCCTTTATTGGCAAGGTCAAAATATTAGAAAGAAAGTTCCGAGCTTACCCGACGCCAAAGGAACAACCGGCAAAGTGCAGCGCAACTTTGATCGTACCCTCAAAGTCATTTGTATCGGGGAGAGTACGATTGCGGGGGTTGGTGTAGCAACCCACGAAGAAGGATTTACGGGGAGTTTTGCCAGAGAATTATCCACGCAATTATCCGTTGACGTTGATTGGAAAGTATTCGCAAAAAGCGGCATTACGGCAAAGGGTGTTGCACAAACACTAATTCCTAAAATCACGCAGGAAAAACCAGACTTAATCGTGATTGGCTTAGGAGGCAACGACGCTTTCAAACTCAATCGACCAAGGCGTTGGCGAGCTGATATTCAATCTTTATTGAATGCAATTAGAAAGCATTTCCCAGAAGTGCCAATTACTTTTACGAATATGCCACCGATCAAAAATTTTCCAGCCTTTCCTTCACTCATCAAATTTACAATCGGAGGTTTAGGGGAGATTTTAGGCGATGAATTATCCGCTATTTTACCACAGCATAAAGTGTATTTCAACGCGGATAAAATTACTTTTGAAAATTGGCTCGGCAAATTACCAAAAGGAAAAAAAACCGAAGACTTTTTTAGCGATGGCGTACATCCTTCGAAATTAACTTACCAAATTTGGGGAAAAGACTTCGCACAATACATTGCTCATTCAGAAAAAATCAAACAAGATTTACAAGTCTAATTTTTTAGTACGTTTCACCTAATGCTTCCGCTATGACTTTTCAACTACCTACGTTCCGATCCTTTGCTTACGGATATTACTTTTGCTTATGCTGCGTACTTTTGAGTTGTACGACTTCCGTCGAAAAAGATCCTCCGATCCTACAAGTCGCTAGTGGTCAAATCGAACGACTGGTTAATTTTCCTTCCCAGTTTGTCGATGCTAGAAACGTTGATGTTTGGTTGCCAGAAGATTATACGCCACAAAAAAAATATGCCGTGCTTTATATGCATGATGGTCAGATGCTTTTCGATTCGACAACCACTTGGAATAAACAAGAATGGGGCGTAGATGAAACCCTGACCAAATTAAGAAACGAACAAATGATTCGACCTTGCATCGTTGTGGGCGTTTGGAATGGTGATTCGACCCGACACGCAGATTACTTTCCACAAAAACCGTTTGCACAACTCCCCACTACCCTGCAAGATTCTTTATTGCAATCGGGCAAAAGAAACAATGGTGTTCCTCTATTTGCTAAACCCGTACAGTCCGATCAATATTTAAAATTTTTAACGCAAGAACTCAAACCATTCATCGATCAAAAATACGCAAGTTACAGCGACCGAGCGAATACCTTCATCGCTGGCTCTAGCATGGGCGGTTTGATTTCGATGTACGCCATTTGCGAATATCCTGAAGTCTTTGGCGGCGCAGCTTGTCTTTCCACCCACTGGATTGGTACCTTCACCAAAGAAAATAATCCGATTCCCGATGCATTTGCAGCGTATCTCAAAGCAAACTTACCCGATCCTGCTACCCACAAATTGTACTTTGACTACGGCACAGCGACCTTAGATGCTTTATACGAAGAGGCACAATTGCAAGTCGATACGATTCTACGCGAGCGCTACCCTACCGAACAATGGATGAGTAAAAAATTTGTAGGTGCTGATCATTCTGAACGATCTTGGGCAAAGCGTTTAGTGATTCCTTTTCGCTTTCTTTTGGCGAAGAACTAGTTCTTTTTTCTTTCCATAAAAAATACATGCTCTTAATCTCCTATTCGTTACTTTTTGTAAACAAATTACTTACAAAGTAAAGAAATAAATTTACGAAATATAGGCATTTTAAGAAAACTAATCTGCGATCTTCTCGTATACCTAAACTAATTGGAGAGGTATCATATAAGTTCCGAGGTAAAATTCAACCTATCCAATTAGTTTCTTGAAACTTTTTATGATCACCACTTGATGATGTTTCCGCTAGCACAATTTAGAAAAGATAACGCGGCGATGCTTCGCACTGAGCGAATGCTTTGTTGCCCAAGTTTTCGCCATATCTCCATGTCTAAATTTATACGAAAAGTATGCAAAACCCTATTCAGGGATTAGGCAAAATAAGTATTGGTGCCTTTTTTGCATAGTAGTACCTGAACCTAATTTTACCAACGCTGCAAAGCAAAACATACGCTTAGAGGAATATCTTAAAATGAAGACTTATATTAGCTTATTAATTTGTGGACTTTGTTGTTTGTTGGGTAGTACGACGACCCAAGGGCAAAACTATCAAAACATTAATGATAGCTTGCAACAAATGCTCAGTACGACCATCATTGGGAAAGATCGTGTTGATCTGCTCAATGAAATTAGCTATAACTTTCGGCGTACCTCGCCGGAGAATGTCCTTCATTTCGCTAAAAAAGCGGAAAGTATCGCTCACAAAATTAATTATCAAAAAGGGCTTTGTATTGCTTATAAAAACATGGGGATTGCTTATTACAAGCTTGGAAAACCCATCAATCTAACCTCTAATTACTACCAACTCGCGATCAGTATTGCCGAAGAAATTGGTGACTACTATACACAAGCCGCTTGTAATAATAACATCGCTTTACTTTATAATCAAAGTTTAGATTACAACACCGCACTAAAGTATTATTTAAAAGGAATCGAAATTTTTGATCAACACTTTGAGGAAGGAAATAGACTCAAAGCTTTAATGCTCGCCAATGTTAGCAGTTGCTTTTTCCAATTGAAAGATAATGATCGAGCGTTAGCCTACGGTGAACGTGCCAATAGCATTGCTAGAAAATATGATCTACAGTCCATCCTCTCAATGTATTTAGACGATCTGGCTCAGGTTTATACAGAAATTAATGAATTTGAAAAATCGGAGCAATTATTACAAGAGGCAAGAGTCTTACAAAAACGCTTCGGAGATCATCAATCCTATTTACAGACCGTTAAGACGCTCGTAGATTTGAGGTTGAAGATGGAAGACCTAAAAGATTCGAAATTCTTAATTAATGATGCCATTAACTTAGCGAAAGCCAACGAGTTCAACCCGCTTATTCCAGGATTATACAATGTACTCGGAAAAGTTTTTTTCTTTGAAAATCAATACGATAGTACTTTATATTACTGTAATAAAGCTTACGAGTCTGCCGTAGCTAGTGAGGATATGCCAGATCAAAAAAATGCGCTTGAAATTCTCAGTTCAACTTATCATAAAAAAGGACAATATCAAAAAGCTTACGAGCTTTTTTATAGCTATCACGTTATTCAGGATAGTATGCAAAATGCCCAAAAGTTTGCGGAGACTTCGAGGTTAGAATCCGCCTATCAAAATCGGGTAAACAATCAAAAGATTGAATTTTTACAACAAGAAAAAGCGATTCAAAAATCCAGGATTAGCTTACTTTGGGTTTTGTGTTTTGTGGCACTTTCTTTCCTCCTTTTAATTTTTTACTTTTTCTATAAAAACAAAAAGAGTAACAAAATTATTCAGCAAAAAAACAAGGAATTAGAAAAATATATTTCTAGCAATATGCAACTAGAAAATTTTGCTTATATCGCTTCGCATGATTTAAAAACACCTTTGCGCACCATTGTTAGTTTCACTCAGTTGTTACGACGTAAAATGAAACATAATCTCGGGGAAGCAGAGTCAGACTACCTTAACCACATTATTACCGGCGCCAAAGAGATGACCGTGTTGATCGAAGACCTGTTGAGCTACGCCATGATTGAAAAGAAGAAGTTGCGCTTAGAACAGTTTGAAGTAGAACCCTTAATCAAAGTTTTACTATCCGAAATTGATCTTTACATTAAGGAACAACAAGCTCATATTTTCCTAAATATACAAGTAGAAAATATGGTTGGTGATTCTATTTTAATTAAACATGTCTTGCAAAATTTACTGACTAATGCCATCAAGTTTACACAAGATGGACAAACGCCTAAAGTCTGGATTAGCGCTTATGAGCAAAAAGGAAAATGGCTTTTCCAAGTGCGAGATAATGGCATTGGCATCGATAAAGAATTTCACGAAAAGATATTTTTAATCTTTAAACGCCTCAACAATAAGTTAGATTATGATGGTTCTGGAATTGGCTTAGCCATTTGTAAGAAAGTAATTGATCTCCACCAAGGAGCAATTTGGTTAGATTCAGAAAAAGGAAAAGGTAGTACTTTCTCCTTCACAATCCCAATGGTAAAAATAGCGGCAGCACCGCAAGATAAAGAACAACTCAGCAAAGCATTTGCATAAAAAATTTAATTCGCAATAAAGAAAACGCTCCCGCAAAATGTTTTACGGGAGCGTTTTTTGTCAGCGCTTAAGTTGACTAACTTGCTTTAGGAATACGCTTCAGCGTTGCTAATAAATATTCCCAGAATTTTTGCACCGAACTAATCTGTGCCTTCTCATCCGGAGAATGCGCACCTCTAATATTCGGACCGAAAGAAATCATTTCCATCTCAGGATAATTCGTTCCCAAAATGCCACATTCCAAACCTGCGTGGCAAGCATTCACGTGTGGCTCCGATTGAAACATTTCTTTATATAAATCTCGCATGATTTTCACGATCTCCGCACCGGGTTTTGGTGTCCAGCCTGGATACGAACCATCCATCGTGACTGCCGCGCCCATCAATTCGAAAGTACAGCCAATCGCTTGTGCTTCGTCCATTTTTTCACTATCAACCGAACTTCTCGTCAAGCAAAGAATTTCGTATTCTCCATTTGCTACGGATACCCGCGCTAAATTATTAGACGTTTGCACCAAATCTTCAATATCTGGACTCATTCGATAAATCCCATTCGGACAGGCATAAACACTACGAATCAATTGATCTTGGAAAGCTTTCGTCATTCCTTGTCCATCCGTAGTAACTCCTTCCATCGAAACCCTCAGTGCTGGATCAGTCGTAGCATATTCGGCTTGCAAAGTTTTGTGATAAGCCTCAATCATCGTTTTAGCCCTTGCTAAATCTCCACTAGCGACTAAAAGCGTAGCAAAAGACTCTCGGGGAATAGCGTTGCGCAAACTTCCTCCGTTGATCGAATGAATCCGAAATGAAATGGCTTGATTCAATTGATAAAGTAGGCGATTCATCAATTTATTAGCATTCGCTCTACCTTTGTGAATATCCATGCCCGAGTGCCCGCCCGTCAAGCCTGTCAAACCAATTTTGATCGCTTCCGCATTGTCCACCGATTCTGTCGCATAACTACCCCCAGCTGTAATATCAATCCCACCTGCACAACCGATCGTCAATTCATCATCGTCTTCCGTATCTAAGTTAAGCATGATTTTCGCATCCAACAAACCACCTTTTAAGCCCATTGCCCCCGTCATTCCAGTTTCCTCATCAATCGTGAATAACGCTTCTAAAGGAGGATGTGCAATCTCTTTTGACTCTAACAGAGCCATGATCGTCGCAACACCAAGTCCATTATCCGCCCCCAAAGTCGTACCTGCTGCTTTGACCCAATCGCCATCTACATACATTTGAATGCCTTGCGTCAAAAAGTCGAAATCACTATCCGCATTTTTCTGGTGTACCATATCCAAATGGCTTTGTAGCACGATCGTTGTCCGATCTTCCATTCCCGCCGAAGCTGGTTTTTTGATGATGACGTTACCCATTTCATCCACGATCGTCGGCAAACCAAGGTTTTCTCCGAATGCTTTGATGAAAGCAATTACTCTTTCTTCTTTTTTAGAAGGACGAGGAACGGCGTTAAGTTTGGCAAAATTACTCCAAATCTCCACTGGAGCTAAACGTTGAATATCTGTTGACATGAGGTATTTTTTTTAATGAAGCACAAAGATACGGGTCGTGGAACAGATTAACAAGCTTGATCGTCTAGAGATTTTGCTTGCTGATAGTCGAATACCTAAAAGTAGAGTGTTTAGCACTCCGCAAAAAGATTCCACTAATTTTTTGCGCTATAAATTATTACTTAAAAATAATAGGCTTGACCTTGTAGCTGCGTTTCCTGCGCAGGTAATATTTCACAGTTGTCCCATATTCCTGTCAATAAGGTTTTAGCGTAAGCCGGTGTTAATTGCTGGGCTTGCATTTCTCGGTTGGCTGCTTTGAAATCGTACGTAAGGGCGTGGTATTCATAAGTCAATTCCCCATCGCGATCATCGAGGAGAAGGTACCAAACTCTCGGCGTACCATCGTTGGCTGGCATTCCGATTACACCCGCGTTGAGCCAGTATTGATTCGCTTGTACTTGTGCAAAAGGAAGACCACAGTGTCCGGCAAGGATCAAGTCGGTATTCGTCGAAGCAAAGTTTTGTTGTTTGACCTTCCAATCCGTCGAAGCAAAGATAAATTCGGAGGTATTGTGGTAAGAACCGTGTACGACCATTGCTTTTTTACCCGCATAGTTAAAACTAAGGAAGTTCGGAAGCGTTCGCATCCAAGCCAGCGCATCTTCACTCAATTGCGCTTGCGCAAAAGGATACCATTCTTTAGAAAAATTATCGCAGCGACTTCCTTCCGTAAAATCGCACGCACAGTTTTCTGCTCCTTCTCGCAACTGGATTTCGACGTTACCGGCAATGCAAGGAACCCCCCAATCTTTCATCGCTTGTACGCAAGCCTCGGGTTGGGCACAATACGCAACAATATCGCCTGTACAGATGATATTTTCTTTTGGTATCGCCAATTCATTCGCCACGGCACGCATGGCCTGCAAAGCTTGCCAGTTGCTATAAACACCTCCAAAAACTAAAAGTCTTCCTTTAATGGCTCCCAACGGAGTAGTTTGCGGTTGCTTCATTGCTGTTAATTGATCCTAGCGTATAACATAAAAAACATAAGATTGTTCCAATCAAATTCGCGGAAAGTAAATCACCATATTGACCTTCAAAGAAAACAAATTCCGTCGGCCAAAACCCAAATGCTAAAATGATTCCAATGACCATTCCAACCCCAACGGATAAGTGGAAAGCGATTGGTCGAGACTTCATTTTCCATAGTAAAAATACTGGTGCTAATCCTTGTACCATAATACCACTAATGGTCGTCGCCGACAAAATGGTTGGATTTAAAAATATAGGTAACGTACCTAAGACGGCAAAAATGAGCATCGCCAAACGACCTTTACGCACCGTCACTTTCCTGAACAGCACTAAGTCTTTTACAAATAATTTCGCGCCCGAAGTAAAAGCAGAATCCAAGGTCGAAGCTGCGGAGGTGATCATAATGAAATTCATCAAAAGCATCATCCCTACGCCTAGTACTTTACCAACTTCTACCGCCGCTTGACCTTCTAGCCCCAATAACTTAGCGTGTACACCGACAAAACCAAATAACACAATACAAATAAAACCAATCACACTCGCCCAAAGGAAACTTTTAAGTGTCGTTTTGGGATCACTCAAAAATCCGCGATCAGTTAAAACTGCATCGTGAAAAGGATAACTGAAAATTTGAATTAGTGCAACAAAGAACAAATTCAAGCCCGTAGACATACTCCAAGTTCCGGATTGCACGTAGCTAGAAAATTCAAATTCGCTTTGTGGTAAAATTATTCCTAAAATAATAAATAATAAAATTCCAAAAAAGATCATCTGAATCGCATCGGTAAAAATCGAACTGCTCATGCCTCCTTTTAAGGTATACAATAGCGTTAGTGTCGTAAAAACTAAGACGGCAGCAATATAGTTTGTACTCCCCGCTGCACCAAAATAACTTCCAATCACCATCGTATTCGACCAGACTTCATTGAAGAGTCGAAACCCCACGAGGATAGAAAATAGGTAAACCGCTCCCCTACCATATTTATGCTGTAAGAAATGGTGCAAACTCTGAAATCCACCTTGCGTTCGCAATTGGTAGATAATAATTCCTGCTACAACGAAGGAACCATAGTAGGTTGCATAAGCCACCGCACCAACCATTCCGAAACTAAGACTCAAGTTAGCCGCATTGGTAATCGACTTGGCAAAAATCCAAGAAATAATCAAACTACTTGTCAGCACTACTAAGTTGGGTTGCTTTCCTTTCGCAGAGGTGCCTTCAAAAAAATGTTTAACCGTTTTTGCGGAAGGACCAAACTTTAAGAAAACAACTCCGAAAGTAGTAAGTAATAACCATTGCCAAAAAATTGCGTCCATCTTATGTTTTATTTAATTGGCGTCCCACCAAACTTTTATGTTGACACTATTTCCATTACTTGCCGTAGCGGCATTAAAATTAGCGTTATTCAAAGCCGCTTCGTCGGCAGGATAAGGCATTTTTACAGGAATCAAATCATTATTTAAACTAGCCGCAATGGTTTTCAATTTTGGAAAGCCTGTACGTCGATAATCAATCCAACCTTCGTAACCATTGAGAATGTTTGCAATCCATTTTTGGGTTATAATTTGCTCGATTTCATCTTGCCCATTTTGACCATAAGCGGCATTGCCCATCGTTAAGTAATCCGCGGGTAACGTTGTATTCCAATACGCAAAAGCCAGCGCAACGGCTTCTTCGTACAAAGTTTTTGCATCAGCTGTAATCAATCCTCGTTCCGCCGCTTCGGCTAAGAAAAACAAAGTTTCCCAAGCCGTCAAAAAGTTAGCTTGCAACGCGCCGGGTTCTTCTCTGAAGATGCGCCCCGTCAACGAATAGTCAGCAACCGAAATTGAAGTTTGCGAAGCATCGGGACCGTTTAAAAACCCTTGAAAACTCGCAGGGTCATTTGCTGTCGTTCGATAAAACTTGGCTAAACGTGGATCGGATAAATCGGTTAAAATTTCTTCCGCAGTTGCGGATAAAATAAATAAGTTAAAATCTCCCGAACGTAAATTTGCCATCCGAAAGTTATTGGGTTGTGCTGCCGCAAAATCAAAAACTGCGTTTTCTGCATTGTTACTAATATAGTTTCCTGCATCATAAATGGCTTGTAGTTCCACTTTTACATCAACTCGACCTGCAATTCGCAACAAGGATTTAATGCGTAAAGATTGTGCAAATTTGATCCACGCATTCAAATCTCCATTGAAGAGAATGTCTCCTACCAAAGCAGCAGTTCCATTGTAACTACTTAAAACTTCGATTCCTTTTTCTAAATTGGCTAAAATACCATTCTCCCCTAAGTAAATATCTTCTTGTTGATCGTAAGCAGGCGTGACCTTTCCCGTTACGCCTTGCAATGCTTCGCGGTAAGGAACATCTCCATAAATATCCGTCAAAGCTGCCGTTAAATAAGCTTTCAAAATTAAAGCAGGTCCTTCGTAAACGGCAAGCGTAGGTTTTGTCCGTGCTTGTTGCAGCATGATTTCATTATCTCGCAAATTGCGATAAAGCGTTGGCCAAGGATTACCACCAAATTGTGGTTCCGTTAAACTGTGGCGATCAAATAAATTAAAATCAATCGCCGTAAAATATTGCCCCAGTAAATTGCCCGCCACAAATCCTTCGTAAGCCATTTCATCACCATAATCGTAAATTACTTGACGCAACAAAAGGTTAGGTTGTACTTCCGCCGGAGCATTAGGATTGGTATTGATTGCTTCAAAATCTTGTGTACAAGCGCTAACAAGAGTCAACAAAAAAAGTGCATATATATATTTCATTGTTTAGCTATTTTATGGAAATTGTTTTAAAATTGGATCGCAGCTTTCAAACCAATACTGCGCGAGGTTGCATAGGACATATCTTCTACGCCTCCGACAAAACCGTTGCCTTGTACCGCTAGTTGCTCTGGATCAAAATGCGGAATGTCGCTGATCGCAAATAAGTTTCTACCAATCAATGAAAGTCGTAAGCTTTTTCCATTGGTGAAAAATCCTTTGGTGCCATTGAAGGTATAGGCTAAAGAAAATTCTCTCAACTTGAGGTAACTCGCATCGTAAGTATTGTTTTCTTCGTGGTTCCGATCGTAGTATTGGCGATAATAACTTTCCGCACTAACCGCCGTGGTATTCGCAGTCCAGATTGGATTGTCCGCCGTTCCTGTATTCACTACGCCTTCTGCGACAATTCCTCCCGTGGGGCGATCTTCCGTTTCGATCAATTGTCCAGCAACACCTGCCAAAGCCAAGGTTCTAGAAACGAGTACACCACCAAAACGCCAATCAAACAAAAAGCTCATATCCCAATTTTTGTAACTAAAATTATTATTCCAAGCTAGTACAAAATCTGGATTGCTATTTCCTAATTTAATCAAGTTGTTATCCACGATGTAACGACCGTCTTGGTCAATCACAAAGTCTCCATTCTCGTTTTTCAAATAGCCTGTTCCGTAAAGATCTCCTACGCGACCACCTTCTGCTACTTGTACCCAAACCGTTTGGTTAACATTATCATATACCCGAGAATAGGCGAGTGTCAATCGTCCTTCGATTTCATCGGGCAAATCTTCCACCGTCGTTCTATTGCGACTAAAGTTAAAAGCAGTTTCCCATTTAAAGTTTTTGTTGACGATCGGTGTGGCACCAAGAATCAATTCAAAACCTTGCGACCGAACTTTACCCCCATTCACTACGCGTTGGGTATAACCAGAAGTAATCGAAACCGGTAAGGCAATAATTTGATTTTCCGTCAAGGCATTATAATATCCAAAGTCTACGCGTAAACGATCATCCCAAAAACGTATGTCTCCACCCAATTCGATGGAAGTTGTAATTTCTGGTAATAAACGGCTATTCGCGATCAGGTCTTGCGCACTAAAGGTTGGTTGGGAATTAAATGGGACTTGTGAGGCAAAAACGCCGGAGGTTTGAAAAGGATCCGTATCATTTCCTACTTGTGCCCAACTCGCACGCAAGTTTACAAAAGAAAAAATACTTGGTAACTCAACGACTTCCGAAAGCAAGAAACTTGCCGCCACCGAAGGATAGAAAAAAGAAGTCCCTTCCGTAGAACTTGGCGTTGCTAAAGCACTCGACCAATCGTTTCGGCCTGTAACTTCAAGAAACAACCAGTTGTCATAATCAAATTTAGCTACCGAGAAAACGCTATTAATTCTTTTCCGACCATCAAAAGAAAAAGCTGCCACGGGTGCCGCTGCATTCGATAAAGAAAAAATACCGGGCTGCGCTAACGCTACCGTTTGCAATTGCCGAGAAGCAGTCCATTGGTCTAAACGATTCACACCAACCGCAAGGTCCACCCCAAACTTAGACCATTGCTTTTTATAGTTGACCATGAAGTCTGTATTCTGCTCTTTGTAATAAACATTATGTTCCGCATAAGCGCCATTTCTAAAGCGATTAGAACTAAAATTTCTTAAGAACCTACGATCTTCATCCGAAAAATCAAGGCCTGTTCTCGCACTCACACTCCACGCTTCGTTGATGGTATATTTCGCTGATAAGTTTCCAAAAAGTCTAGACCGTTCAAAGCCGTTTCTGTTTTCTTCTAAAATAAAATAAGGATTATCGAAGAAGGTATAATTAAAGGCATATTGCTGTACGCCTTCTAAACCAGGTTGCCAATAGTCTTTCAGTTTTTCGGTATCCAAAGAACGAGGTCCCCATGCCACCAATGAGTAGTTTACATTTTCTGAACCGTAACCGTTCCCCGGACGATTGTCACTTGCTGAAGTGACGTAACTAAAGGAAGTATTAAATTCAAGTTGCCGCAAAGGTTTAAATTTCAAGCGCGTAGTGATCGTTTGTCGATTGAGAGTAACGCCCGGAATAATAGATTCGTTTCTCAAGTCCGTCAAGGAAATCCGGTAATTTCCCTGATTAAAACGTCCTGCTAAAGCTAAGTTGTTGGTAAAGGTAGAACCTACTCGGTAGAAATCTTTTAAATTATTCGGGTTAGCATTGAAAGGGGTTGGCGTAATCGCTGCGCCACCGTGTACCGCAACGTCACCACCTCGTACCGTTCTACCATCAGGTAAGGTAACAGGCGAGTCAAATTGTGCGATTAGTATACCTTGATCTAAAGCTGGTCCCCAGGAATAAGTAATATTATCGTTGATGCCCCCACCCAATCCATCGACAAATTCAAATTCTCCAGAGTTTCCTTGTCCATATTTATTTTGAAATTCGGGTAATTTAAATGCCGTTTCAATGGTGAAACTCGTATTAAAACTTACGCCAATTCCCGTGGCATTTGCACCACTTTTCGTAGAAACAATTACCACACCGTTAGAAGCTCGCGTTCCATAAAGTGCCGCGGCACTCGGTCCTTTTAAAACCGAAATACTTTCAACGTCGTCTGGATTAATATCCATCGCGCCATTTCCAAAGTCTACTTCTTGAAAACCCGCTGCTGCCTCATTCGTGAAATTAAAAATGCTATTATTATTGATAGGTGTTCCGTCTACAACAAAGAGTGGATTGTTATTGGTAAAAGAAGCTTCCCCCCGAATTGTAATTTTGGAACTCGATCCAATGCCAGTAGCCCCTTGGCTAATGGTGACGCCCGCAAATTTTCCCGCTAAGCTTTGTACTAGGTTGGCAGACTTTACTTCCGTCAAAGCACGTTCCTCGATTTTTTGTACGTTGTAACCTAATTTCTTCGAAGAACGTTCCAAACCAAAAGCAGTGACGACGACTTCCTCTAACAGACTCGTGTTCTCCGTTAAGCTGACTTCCATTGTTCTTCCTTCCACTACTGGAAGTTCTTGAGTCGTATACCCGAGATAGTCAAAAACCAACACCGCAGTCTTGTCTTTTACTCGAATACTGAATGCGCCTTGCTCATCAGTATTCGTGGCATTCGTGGTTCCTTTTTCGATGACGTAAGCACCAACGAGTCTTTCGTTAGATTTTGCATCTTTAATTGTTCCAGTAATGGTTATTTGTGCAGTGTTTGTACCTAACAACGTACCCATTACAATCAATGTAATCAAGAGTCTCATTAACATCTTAACTGTTTTAAGTTAAAAAAATAAACTTGAAAAATAAGTCGAGTGGGGCGCTTCAAACAATTGAAAGATCAAATTGAAAAAAGAACCTCAAAAAGAAAGCGAGCAAGTTTCGACTATTCTGAATGCTATTAAATGCTTTAGAAAAGAAGCACCATCTCTTGATCAGCAGCGTTGCGCGACCAAAACAAGAAGCATAAACTTCTAGTCCATTCAATAAAGTTATAGCGAAGTGACCTTGCCGTTTTATACTAGGGAGCTCTTAAGGAAGGCTGTTGTAGAACGATTGCAGGAATAATAGGTGCAACAATAACCCTTGAAATAACTTTACGCACAATTACCGTTAATAATAAAATCCACTTTTTGAATTTATGATCATAGTGCAAAGACTTCAACAAGTCTTGTAAAGCTGCTGGGTCGTTAATATCTTGTAACGTAGTAAGCCAATGAATCGACGCATTTTGTTGCGCAGCGTAAGTTTTGAATGCGGCTAAAAGTTCATCCGTTTCCCAATTGAGTTGGGAAAATAGTTCTTTGTCAAATTGTGCCTGATTTAACGTAATCAAGTACGTTCCTCCTTTTTGAGTAGGACCCAATACCAGCTTCGCTTGGTCGCAAAATTCATCGGCATTTCGTAAATCTTGACTACAAAGTTCTGGACAATCATTACCAATGATAATGACGCGAGAAAAGTCGTAGAGAAATACTTTTTCCACTTCATTCGCCAAACGTTCGCCGAAAGTGGCGCCTTTTTGTTCGTGACCATTTGCAATAAATAGGGGGAAATTTGTTTGCTTCGCAATTCGTTTCGTATTCGCAATTAACCGGGCTGCAATCTTCAGGTCTTTCGCTTTTTGTTTGACCAAAAAGGATTTATGCGCAACTTCTTGTCGTGCCGTCCGAGTGAAGAATAATATAGCAGTTTGGTGTTTGATGGTAACTAAGTTTACTTTTATAACGTGCCGCAAAGCGCAAAGATGGAGAAAAAATACCATTATGCGACGTCGCTACCTTGACAATTCGTAAAAGTAATTGGATACTTTGATAAATTCCGCGTTTCAGCTGCTCGCGAAAATTAAGCATTATCGTAGAAGTTACTTACTAATAATAGACCAAACATCCTTGTTTTTCAAGGGTAGTAAGCCAATCAGGCAAGACAAGATCATGATTCCAGCGCAAGTCCAGTTTCTCCAAATGCTTCATTTTCAATAAATCTTTCGGTAATTCCTTTAATTCATTCGCACGCAGGTCTAAATGTAAGAGATATTCCATTTTAACGATGGAACTCGGTAAAGCTTTTAATTGATTATAGCGTAAGTTTAGGACGCGTAACCCCGTTAATTTACCGATACTATTCGGCAACACCTTGATTTGATTACTTTCTAAGTCTAAAATTTTCAATTGTGTCAACGCGCCAATTTTGCTCGGCAGCGTTTGCAAGTTATTTTTCATTAGATGTGCTTCTTGTAATTTTTTCAATTGACAAAAAGAATCGGGTAAGGTTTCTAATTGGTTTTTGTAGAGCCGAAGTTCGACCAATCCTTTTAGCTGACCAAAGTTTTGGGGTAAGCGGGTTAATTGATTACCGGCTACGTTGAGGTAACGAAGTTTTTTGAGTTGGCACAATTCCTCGGGAATAGCTTTTAGCTGATTATTACTCAAATACAAAAAGCCTTTTAAATTTTTGATTTCGCCTAAGGCTTTCGGTAAAGTCCGAAGTTGATTATGCCCTAAATCAAGCATCTGTAGTTTTTGGAAACGACCAATGGACTTAGAAATACGCGTCAATTGATTACCACCAAAATTGAGTTGTTCGATTTCCGTATGTTTCCAAAAACGGGCAGGAATCGAACTGATGTTATTCTTAAACATCGAAAAACTTTTAATCGGCGTTTCCGGTTTGGCTAACGTTGGGAATACGGTTAATTGACGGTCATCGTAATTTATATCCATAAGGCTATTTTAATCGTAAAAAATAAATAAGTAAAATAATTTGTATTGGTACTTAAGTACTTTCCCCGTTTTAGGCATTTACCAGTGCGTGCAACTTAAGCACCGAATTCCAGTTTCTCGTCGTCGCACTCACTTTTAATTTTCTTTCAAAAAAATTATTGGAAAGCTTCGTCCGACCGTACCCATCTGGACAGTATAAATAAATAAATTGTCCGTTGAACTGAAACTCATCCGTCCCAGATTGAAAATCTGCTAAGCTAGCCAGTTGTACCTCACTGGGTAATTCAGATAAAAAGGTAAGGTGTAATTTTTTGAAATCTTCCGGTGGTTTTGGTAAAAAAGGATTCGCTTGAATGGCTTGCTCAAAATCTGTAGCGACATAGACAAATACCTTAACTTCAAAACCAAAAGTTATTTTTATTTGCTCCCGAATCCTATTGATCAATTCTTCCGGACGAGTTGCTTTCGTCGTAAAGAGCACGTTTCCACTTTGAATATAAGTCACTACTTCGGTCCAACCCAACGCTTCGTACATCGCTTTGAGTTCCGCCATTTTAATTTTTTTCTGACCACTTACATTAATACCACGGAGAAGAGAAATATACCTTGTCATCTATAAAGTTGTTTTAAAATAATGTGGCACAATGATAAAACAAAATGCAAAACTGAGCACCATATTTTAAAGAAAATAAGTGGCGAATCGAATTCGGTTCACCCTGGTAAGTAGCCGATTTTATTCAACTATAGATCCTACTATCTTGCGATAAATCACAAAAAATAACGCAAAAACACATTAAAACAGTAAAAAACAACAACAAACAGTAACAAAAACTTGATTTTTACCGTTTATCGCCTATCTTTATCAAAGCAAAATTGAAAAAAATGAAAATACCATTTCCCGAAGCGTTTGAAGTTTTACAAGAACGAGACGAACATTTCGAAAAGATTACCCATGAGGAATACCCCAATAATTTAATCTTCGCCCAGATTATTTTGATCGCTATTTTTTCTTTTCTCTATGGCACCATCATGGGCAGTTATAATAGTTGGGAACAATCCTTATCCTCGGGTGGGAAACTCTGCGTGCTCATTTTCTTGACGCTAGTTATTTGTTTTCCCTCCTTTTACATTGTACAATTGGTACTCGGATCTAAAGTAAAAATTAAGCAATTGGCGATGATGATTTTGAGTGGCTTTTTAATGACAACTACCATTATGTTGGCTTTTGCGCCAATTATTTTATTGTTTCAACTTTCTGGAGACAACTACAATTTCTTGAAATTCTTACACCTTGGCGTCTTTGTTTTTGCTGGTTTCTTTGGCATGCGAGCCGTCTTGGAAGCCCTCAAAACTTCTTTTGCTGCGACGGGTGTTTATCCCAAAATCGGTTTAAACATTTTTAGAATCTGGGTGATTATTTTTGCCTTTGTGGGCGTTCAGCTCGCTTGGAATCTTCGCCCTTTTGTAGGATCAAAAGATATGAAGTTTGAATTACTGAGAGCAGATACACGCGGCAACTTTTACCAAAACATGGTTAAGTCAATCGGAGATATGCTGGGTGCAGATTAAATCCATAGCCGTCAAAATCACAAAATTATGAAGAATAAAAAAATCATCCGTGGATTAATCCTTATTCCTCCTTTGATTGCTGTATTTTTGGGATGGATGGATTATGAGGTGCAGTCCCTTTCTCATTTATTTAGTGAACCGGGGAACATTGTCGCCCTACTTTTATATACCGTCGTATTTCAAATGATTGGTTGTATTTTAGTCTGTTGTTATTTTTCATTAAAATCTCTATTTAAGTAGCAATGCTATGCGTGCGGAAATTATGACCATCGAAGAGGTTGCCAAATACCTCAAACTAAAGCCCCAAACCATTTATACGTGGGCGCAAAAAGGGAAAATTCCTGCCGCTAAGATCGGTAAAGAATGGCGCTTTCGCCGTGACTTAATTGATGCTTGGTTCAACCAACACATCCAAGAGCAATTCCAACCTTTAGTCGAAGAAATTGAAAAAAAGAAAGAGAACGAAGAATAAGTTTTCAATTCCTAAAATACTATTATTTACCAAAAATATATTTCTATGAAAATTTTCAAAATCCTATTTTGTAGTCTCTATTTGTGCCTTTCCGGGAATTTTAACCTCCACGCACAAAGCGATTTCAACCTCAACTTAGAAGTCCTTAACGACAACGGAGAACGACCTCGCGATTGGTATGGTGGCTTTAGCAAACCAATTACGGAGCACCACGCTTTACTCGACAAAACAATCCGCAAGGAAGGAAAATACGCCATAAAAATTGTAGCTCCCAATACCAAAGAAGCCGCCGAAGGTTTCGGAGCTTCCTTTACCATCATTCCTTCCAAATACGCTGGCAAAAATATTACGCTACGTGGATACGTTAAAACAGAAAAAGTAATCGCGGGCTACGCTGGTTTATGGATGCGACAAGATGGCGAAGCGGGGATGTTGGAGTTTGACAATATGAATAACCGCGGCCTTAAAGGAGACCAAGATTGGACCTTGTGTGAAATCACACTTCCGCTCAACCCACAAACCAAAAAAATAAATATCGGAGGCCTGCTCGTTGGCGATGGTACAATGTGGTTTGATGACTTATCGCTGGATATCGATGGAAAGCCACTTGATCAAGCCGGCGCCAAAATAGAAAAAGTATACGGTGCCGACGCCGATAAGGAATTTGATACCGGCTCGAACGTAACAATCGAAAATGTCAAGACCGCTCAAATTCAAGAACTTGCTTGGCTTGGAAAAATTTGGGGCTTCTTGAAATACCACCACCCTAGTATTGCCGCCGGAAATCACAATTGGGACTACGAGTTGTTCCGGGTTTTACCCGCGGTGCTACAAGCAAAAGATAAAAAAGCTAGAAGCAAAATCTACTTAGACTGGATCGAAAAACTAGGTCCTATTCCTAGCGGTACCACTTGTACCAGTCCTGACAAAGACAAGCTTGCTTACCAAACAAACTTTGATTGGCTACGTGACAATCAAGCTTTTAGCCCTACGCTAATTGAAAAACTCAATCACATTTACAACAATAGAAATCAAGAAGAGCACTATTACATTGGGATGGCGCCCGGCGTTGGTAACCCTATTTTCAAACAAGAAAATGCTTACGCAAATTTTGAAACGCCCGATGCAGGATATCGCCTTTTAGCCTTGTTCCGATACTGGAACGCCATTGAATATTTCTTTCCTTATAAAGATATTATTACCGAGGATTGGGAAAAGGTTTTAACCAATTTTATTCCCACTTTCGTGAAAGCTAACGACGCTTTAACTTATCGCTTAGCAGCCTTAGAACTAATTGCAAAGATTTCGGACACACACGCTAATCTTTGGGGTAGAGATTCCGTTTTGACGAAACACAACGGAGAGAAATATACGGCGGTGCAAGTAAAGTTTATTGAAGGACAAGCGGTGGTTACTAATTATTATCAACAAACATACGGAGCCGCTTCTGGTTTAAAAATTGGAGATATTGTTATGAAAGTTAACGGTGTTGGTGTACAAGAAATAATCGAGGCAAAATTAGATCGAACGCCTGCTTCCAACTACCCTACTCAATTGCGAGACATCGCGAAGCATTTGCTCCGTAGCAACGAAGCAAGCCTTACCCTTGAAGTCAAGCGAGGTGCAGAGACATTTACAAAAAAATTAAATACTTACCCGCCTAAAGAATTAAATCTTTACCAGGATTACGTGGGAGAAGAAATGGACAAAAGTTACCGTTTACTACAAGCCGACATTGGATATGTTTTCTTAGGAAGAATCAAAGGCAATGAAATTCCGGACATGATGGAATTATTCAAAAATACCAAAGGCATTATCATCGACATTAGAAACTATCCTTCTGATTTTGTTGTTTTTAGTATGACAAAATATTTACTGCCGAGTCCTAAAGATTTTGTAAAATTTACGGGAGGGGAAATTGCTAATCCTGGTGCATTCACTTGGACGGAACCCATCTCCGTCGGCGAGCAAAATCCAGATTATTACAAAGGGAAAGTCGCCATTTTGATCAATGAGATCTCGCAAAGTCAAGCAGAATATACGACGATGGCCTTACGCACCGCACCACAGGCAAAAGTAATTGGTAGCACAACTGCGGGCGCGGATGGGAATGTATCTCGGCTGTTGCTCCCTGGCAACTTGCGAACCATGATCAGTGGCATCGGCGTTTTTTATCCTGATGGCACACCGACGCAGCGCGTAGGAATCATTCCTGACATTCCTTGTGAACCAACCATCGAAGGAATTCGAGCGGGGAAAGATGAGGTTTTAGAACGCGCGATTCAATACATAAAAGAAAATAAGAAACCTTAAGCCCCCCCTAAGACAACTCATTAAAGAAATTCCGTGGCGAACTCAAGTTGGTTACGGAATTTTTTCTTTTATAAATAGCTACTACCGCATTACCAAACAAGCTTTCCTCATAATTTTGATCAATATTTTATTTTCTTTACTTTGCGATTGATTAAATTACAACAACTCATTCATGAAGGAACAAGCTATTGGTATTTTTGACTCTGGTCTCGGCGGTCTTACCGTCTGGAAAGAACTCAAGCTGCTCCTTCCGCACGAATCTTTTATTTATTTTGCGGATCGCGCGCGTTGTCCTTACGGCCCCAAACGAAAAAATACAATCCAGCGGTTCTCCGATGAGATTACAAACTTTTTGCTCCAGCAAAATTGCAAATTAATTGTCGTTGCGTGCAACACCGCGACTTCCGCTGCCATCAAATTTCTACGAGCCAAATACGATGTTCCTTTCATCGGTATTGAACCCGCCATCAAACCCGCAGCCATTCGTTCTGAAACGGGAAAAATTGGTATTCTGGCCACTCGCGGTACGATTAACGGCGAGCTATTTAAAACGACCTCAAAAAAATTTGCGGATCATTTAGAAGTGATCGTTCAGTATGGAGATGGTTTGGTTACTTTGGTGGAAGCAAATGCAATGCAGGAACAAAAAACGGAAGACTTACTTCGGCGATATATCAATCCGATGTTAGAGAAAGGAGTTGACCATATTGTTTTGGGATGTACGCACTACCCTTTTTTGACGCCCATCATCGAATCTATCGTACAAGGAAAAGCAACAATCATCAATCCCGCGCCAGCCGTTGCTCGCCAAACTAAAAAAGTATTAAAACAAAAAAAATTATTGCGCTCGAAAAATCCTGCTCCTTACAATCATTTCTATTCGTCCAATGAATTGCCCCATTTAGCGAGTATGTTACAAGCACTTGCTATGGACTTACCAGAAGCAACCACCCAATATTTTGAACACTACCAACTCACGAAGTTACCGAAATAAATCCAATAGTATAAAACATAAAAAAATCCCATTGGCAGCCTCAAGTGAACGACCAATGGGATTAAATGGAAAGAAGAATAAGTGATTCTAGTTTCCTAGAATTAATGGTAATCCATTATCTCCAGATCCGACGATAATAACTTTAGTATTCGGAGAATTGGCTAATTCTAATGTAGCTTCAATCCCTTTATCTTGTAGGATTTTATCCGTCAAACTCGCATTCAAAATTCGGTTTGATTCTGCTTTTGCATTAGCTTCGATAATTTTACGTTCTGATTCTTTCCGCTCTTTATTCAAACGGAATTCAAACTGAAAAGCCAATTGCTCTTCTTCTAATTTCTTCTCGATCGCTGCTTTCAAAGTTGTTGGCAAAGCAACTTCTCTAATCAATACCGCATCTAAAACCAAAAACTTTTTATCAATACTTTCTTTGGTACGCGTTTCAATTTCTTCTTGAATCGCTTCTCTTTTTGTAGAGTAAAGTTCTTCCGGCAAGTACTTACCAATAACTTCTCTCGTTGCCGATCGAATCTCTGGCTTAATGATTCGCTCCAAATATTCTTTACCAATTTGATCATGTAAGTGACCAATCTTATCCATTTTTGGAGAATATCGGTAGGATAATTCTACGTCGATTGTTAAACCATTTTTAGACAAGACAGACATTTTTTCAAAAGCCTCTTTCGTTCTTACATCGTAAACAATCATTGTATTCCAAGGAGCAATAATGTGAAACCCTTGTCCGTAAACAGTTTCTTTATCCAATCCACCACTAAACCGCTCAAATAGTATTCCTTTTTCTCCAGATTGAATCGTCAGAAACAAACTGTTTGAAAGGGAAACGACCACGATAAAAGCAATAAATGCTAGAATGGCAAACGTGACTAATTTATTTTGATTCATTGTTTCTAATTTTATTTTTTATTGAAAATATTTGTATGAAATTTAAGTTCTTTTGAAACCACTTCAATGAGTTGAAAATATGATACTACTCACACCAGCAGCACGACTAATCCATTCATGCTGTCTATAATACACTAATTTTGCTCAATTTGTTCGCGGTTTTCTACGAATAAAGTTTTTTTTAAGACTAAAAAAGCTCGAAACCATTTTTCCACATTTTTATGCTTTTAGTTTTTTGGCTAAGAAGAAATTTGCAATCAAAAAACCTAAGCCCAAAAGCACAAATACGATTCCTTTCAACATCAAAGGTAAGTCGCTATCAAAAAATCGAATTACGATCAAGATACCTATAATTCCAATACCTTGGTTAACTAAACGCATACTTCGCGATTGTAAGCCTTCTTTTAAATAATAAAGTCCAAATAACAACAAGTAGATATTAGCCAATATGCGCGCCCAGAATTCTGCACCGACGGAATTAAGCACTAATCCTGCCAATAGAATCACTGGAAAAAAGACCAACAATCCATTCAAACGGCGAATTTGCTGCCGATTGAAATAAAGTAGACTGAGATAGCCGAGCGTTAAGCCAATTAAAACGGTTAAATTTAATATTCCACGATAGTTCCCGTTAAGTCCTTCGAATAAGCGTTCCCAAAAATGATAATTCCTGGGCCAATCGTAAGTTAAAAACAAGGCTAAAATCAACGCTCCAATCACTGCAATATTCTGCAATGGTGACTGCAATACATTATTTGATTGGTGATAATATTGATTCCCTAACAGGTAATAAATACTTAAGATTAAAGCATTGCCAAAAATACCAAACAAAGCCAATTCCATATCTACAATTCCCCAATACGCAAGGAAAAAACTGCCCCCCAACATCCAAGTTAACCACAAGCTTCCGTTACTCGATCGCTTGAGCCACACTTGTTGGTATAAATAAGGTAAAGCCACCAACAAGAATCCCCAGTACCAGTGTCCATCCGCTCTCGACTCTACGGCAAAAGATGCGATGCCTGCCAAATAGATTAGTCCAACCATCCTAGAAGGCAACAGGTATAACAAAGGAATACTCAGCGCCATCCAAGTAAATAAAAAGTCTGACATCGTTCCACCAATATGATAAGTCTGGCTAATTAGCGCCATCGTCGCAGCCAACATTAACATCAAAAAACTAGCAGATGCTTCTACCCAAGCAGTAGAAGATTTTTGCTTAAAGAAAACGTAGCCGTAAACAAATTGGGCGATGAGTAAGGGGAGATAACTAAAGAAGGTACGCCAAGGTCGGGATAAGTACTCCCAATTATACGCAAAAATCAAAATAATCCCACCGCTAATGAGCAAGGTACCAAGCAATCCCACGATAATTAAAGCTAAATTATACTTAGATTTTTCCTCAATGGGACCATAAAAGTCTTTCAGTCGGTGAGCAACTTCTTCTGTAAGGACCCCGTTCTTTATTAAGTCGGGTAATTCTTCGTACAACCAACGAACTTGTTTCTGCTCACTCATAGTGGATTTCGTTTTTTAAGCACGTAGCGTTTTTTTAATAAATTTTCACCTTAGTCGTTTCAAATGAAACAATTAGCAAAGTCATTTTCTCCTATCCCACTAGCCATCAATGCAAGACAAAATTCACACTATGATTAGTAGCGGTAGCAACGCAGCAGCAGTATTAATTTTCAATGCTTTGTAAGCATTTATTTTAAAACAACATTTTAAACAACTTCTACCGATAGATTCCTAAATTTATAATAAATTTGCCGCAATCACATCAAATCTTTATGCAATTCTTTAGATTCAAAGGGCTAGTCTTCCTCGTTTTTCTCTTTATTGGACATAGTAGTCTAGCACAAGAAGCAGAGAAGCTAAGCTTACTTGAACCTGCACCAAATTTCCACCCTAAGCGTTTTTGGGTGAGTCTTGGCACCGGAGCAAGCTTGTACACGGGCGCCGTAATTGGGCTCAATGAGATTTGGTATGCCGATTTTCCGCGTAGCTCTTTCCAATTATTCAACGATTGGGGAGAATGGCAAGACATGGATAAAGCGGGGCATTTTTTCACGACTTACATGGAAAGCAATTGGATCTTTGGGGGTGCCCGGTGGGTCGGGCTAGATCGTAGAAAAGCCATGTGGACCGCCGTAGGTATGGCAAGTCTCTTTCAAGCAACGATTGAAGTAATGGATGGTTTTTCCGAAAAATGGGGATTCTCCATTCCCGATATTACTTTCAATACGGCGGGCGCACTAGCTTTTGTAGGACAAGAAATGCTTTGGCAAGAACAACGCATCATTTTTAAAGTGTCTTCTTATCGTCCCCCCTACCCTGATGATCCTATTATTTCCGTCGATGGCAAAAGCGTTACGAGTTTGCGGCAACGGGCTAATAGCCTGTATGGTGGTGGTGCCGCTGCAAGTTTCCTCAAAGATTACAACGCACAAACTTTGTGGGCTTCCGTCAACGTCCATGCTTTTTTGCATCGTAAAGAAAGTAAATTTCCAAAATGGTTAAATCTTGCCGTTGGCTACGGAGCAGAGAATATGTACGGTGGTTTTGATAATCGCTGGGAAGAAGATGGGGCTAGCTATGTATTGGATACAGATTTGTACCCGCGCTATCGGCAGTTTTATTTATCTTTAGATATTGATCTTACGAGAATAAAAACTAAAAATCGTTTTCTCAAAACACTTTTTAGTGCGATCAACATCATTAAAATTCCAGCGCCCACTTTAGAAATTAATACGTTAGGAGAGTTTAAATTTCACGCTATTTTCTTTTAAAAATAACGGTTCAAGCCTTTTTTCCTTTCTCAAGAGATTCGTTGTGTAAATTTTGTTTAATTCGCCGGATGCGTTTAGGTCCATACCAAAGCCAAAGTCCCGTAACGATTAGAACGAGCAAGCCAATGCCCAGAAAATTCATGGAGATTAATTTAAACAGATCGCTCACAATGGAACCATCGTGTAAGGATTCAATCCAATCCGAATGACGCTTGGCGATAGATTTAACTTCTCCCGTAGCGGGATCTACTTGTACCTCCCAATAACCGCGATCAAATAGCACTTTAACGACACCTTTACTCGGTCTAACATCCAAACGATTCACCGGATTACCTACTTGTGTCGGCTCCGCTGCGTAGAGCGCCGTTTCTGCAATTTTAGCAATAGTTTCGATTGACTTCCAGCTTTTTAGATCAAAATTCTTTCCTTTTTGGGTTTTCGGTTGAATGATCGCAATGTCCTTCTTTAGCGCCAATAGTACGCCCGTAACTGCACTGATCACCAGGAACAGGGCAAGGCTAATTCCGAGTAATCGGTGGACGACTCTAAACTGTCGAAGACTTTTAATGTATTTTTTTAATCTTAAGAGCACGGGCTAATATTCGTTTTATCAAACGAGCATACGGAGCAGATGGTTCGCACTTAGGGGATAAAGCCAATTTACAAACCTTTCAATCCGTTCTGGTTATGAATGCCCAAAAGTACTAATATTGGTACAAATCACCTAAGAAATTAACTAAATCGTCGATTTATTCTCCAGCGATGAAAAGAGCAGCTTGCGGATCAAAATCAAAAAGATCAGTAGCGTCTGATACCCTACTGATCTTTTACCAAAACAATCTTAAAAGCTAAACCGATAAATAGACAAAATTAACGTTAACCTTTAAAAAGGTCTCGTTAGGCCTTCCCTTAATTTCGAGCATTACTCAATATTATTCTTTCGGTGAATACTTCATTCCCATGAATCAATCTCACCAAATACACACCTTGTGCATAAGTGCTAATGTCAAGGTCTACCACTCGACTCCCATTTGCAAATTGCATCGTTTGCATACGTTGGCCATTCACCGCAAAGATTTCAACTTGTAAGACGTCGGATAACGCTTGCCCAAAGTTGATTTGAAATTGCCCACTCGTAGGATTGGGCAATAATTCAAAAGCGAGTTTGCCAAGATAATTAATCGACTCTGTAAATTCTGTCGTAAACCGATAAACGGGAGAGGCGCCCCCACCACATTCATTTTGTGCCGTTATTCTCCAAAAATATTCTTGCGCTCCTCCCAATTCATTCGCACTCGGAAAACTAAAACCTGTTCCATTGATTTCTTGACTAATCAAAGGATTAGCCATCGTTTCGTTATCAGCCAACTCTACTAAATAGTTATCTGTCTCCGCAGCATTATTCCAGCTCAAAATTGGCGTTACGGAAACGTTTGTTGCACCATCCGCAGGTGCGGTAAGCGCGGGGGAAGCAGGATTTGGTTTAACGATCAAACCTAAATTTCGAAAGCTACTATTTGTACCATCCTCCGCAGTTACTTTCACTAGGTAAGTCATTGGGGCAACGCCATTCAAATTTTCAATACTAATTTCAACCGTTGAACCTGGTAGCGCAGGATTAGGATCAAAATTAGCTATTGCACCTGTAGGCAAATTTTCTGCCGATAAATTAACACCCGTCTCCGCAAAATTAGTCCCCAGCGTCAAAGTAAATATCCCCATCTCTGAATCGCAAACAGACGCTGAACTAGGCGTTGAAGAAATCGTCAAGTCAAGTAAAGTAGTAAACATGGAAGTTGTTGAAACAGAAGCTCCACAAGCATTACTCGCCGTTACTCTCCAAAAATAATCCGTTCCAAATGTTAAACCCGTTACCGTAATTCCAGTATTCGATGTATTTGTAGCTTGTTCAATATCCATAAAGGCAGGGTCTTTCGCTAATTCAAATAAGTATACACTAGCCATCGGTACGTCCTCCCAAGTAATTAAGCTATTCAAATTAACACCGGTTTCCGCATCCATCGGTGCAGTTAAATTTGTTGCGACTGGCGTATTAATTACCGTAATAGAAAGTGCAGTATTAGAACTTTCTACGTTATCCGATCCCAATACGGATAACGAAATTTCACCAACTGAAAGTCCCATCGTATTGCTAATCGTCAAAATAGTCGTATCTCCCGGAGCGACTGGATTCACACTAAATGCTTGCATCACATTCATCGGTAATCCGATCAAACTCAAGCTTACATCAGCCGTGAAGTTTTCGCTAACAACTAATTCGAAACTCACCGCTTCTCCCGGACAAATCGTTTTTTCCTGATCTTCCACCGTAATAGAAAAGCCACAACCTAGCACCTCCGTTCCGTCCATAATTAAAGTGCCTGTATCATCTGGGTCCAACCAATCTTTCAAACGAACATTAGGATTCGCACCATCCCACGAAGCATTTAGCCAACCATAAATATCACTGAAATCATTTCCACAAGCAGCTCCTCCTCCAAATAATTGCCCGACGGCTCTTTTATTTTCATCAAAGATTGGAGATCCTGACGAACCTCCTTCCGTCGTTCCAATATCCCAATCGTTGACTCTTAGATAACTTCCGTCGGGAGAGAGTGGGTCGTCTTCAAAGCTAATTCTTTTCTCTTCCGTTCCCGGGTGATGAATGCCGATGGCTACGTTAGGAATAGCATCGGTTGCGTTAAAGCCTGCCATAAAAGCATCTGCATTTTCATTCACCGGTTCCTCTAATTCTACCAAACAAAAATCGGAAGCACTAGCATTCGCTCTTCTCGTAGCTCCCATATTGAATGTATTGAAATTTCCATTTCCATTGGCACCACTAGCAGGCGTGTTTGGCTGTCGGCAAGTAGAATTTTCATAGTTCCAGTATACAACCATCGTTTGGTCATTGCCTGTATTAATCCCACAGTGATTCGCAGTCAAAAAGTAAGGCGTACAATCTGTTCGTTGGTTGGTAATTAAAAATCCCGTACAAGTCTGAATCCCATTTAAAGTATACATCCCAACGGATCGAATAATATCTCGATAATCATCTACCACTCCCCAGCCATCCGCTGCCCCACAGATTACGTCAAGGTTACACGATCCAGACAACGCAGCCAATTCCCCAAAACCGATAAAAGCGTGATTGACCGTAGTTAAGTTTAAGAGGATATTATTTTTTTCTGCAATGGGTACGGTAAGCTCTAAAACCACATCTTCTGCTTCAATAATCGGTGTCCACAATTCGCTGTGCGATTCATTATCCGCAGGCGAAAAAGGACCGAGTTTCTTTTGTTCATCCGTAGTATAAATTACGAAAGCAGCCCCCCTTGGCATTTGGAATTCAGTGAATCCAAAATTGAGTGATTTCGCTGCTTTTGATTGAATCCGAAGTTGCCAAACTGCGTTTCCATTGGCTAAGATTTTCCAAGTCCCCATTTGGTAAGGATCAACTTGTACTGGAATCGGCACTGCAAAATGAGGTGCTCTGCTTGGACGACGCTTACTCATTTCTTCTTGAAATAGTTGATCGTTATCTTGCTCCGTCAATACCATCTTTTCGATAGTAGACAAAGTATTCAAATCAAAATGTTGTGCTTTTGCCAAAGAGCAGAAAAGGCATAAAGCAAGGACTAGACTAGCAGGTTTTTTCATTATGAGTTATATTAAAAAATAAAGCGATAAATGATCGTTGTACAAGTTAAGTTGCCTTAAGTAACGTTCTATTCTGAAGGATTCATTTTAAAAAGTCTTCTATTTAAAAGACCAAAACAATTAGCGGATCAAATTGAATTCGGATAAAGTCGTTTTAAAAATAAGCGGACGACAGTTGAAAGAGTTTAAATACCAAGAATCACTTAGTTTAAAGTAGCTTAAAACATCCTAATCCTAAAACTATTGTTTATCCATTAATTCGGCAATTATTAGAGAAAGATTAAACGACTTGAAATAGACACTTAATAGTATTCTTCAACGAATTGATTACGTCGGCTTACATTTTTACGCACTAAGTTTCTTGGTAAAAGCTAAGCGGAAGATCTGAATAAATTGGCAAACCAAATGAAATAGTACCATTAATCTATCCTTTAACAGTATCAAAACAACTTTACGTTTTACAAATCAATTATTGTCCCACAAAGAAAACAGCATTACTAAAGAGTAGTTTCCCTTGATACCAAAAGCCTCTGAATAAAGGATTGTCAACCATGTAACAAATACTACCGCGGCCCATTTCTTCTACGCCGTACACCAAAGTATTTTTCATTTCAGGCTTAAGGATGGAACCTACAAATCCGTGAATAATCGGATCCTGGTCTACCGTTACCACGTTCCAAGATTTTTCCATTTTTGCGTAGCGACGACTACTCGTTTTGAGTGAATAATAATGATCAGTGATACCAAAAGCCAGCGGATGGGTAGGGTCAAATTTCGTTTGAAAAACGGCACCGGGCATTTGACGACTAATGCTTTTTCGTTCTCGATCTCCGTAGTGTACATGTTCTTCCATAATCGCATCTTCCCGACTACTCGTATCCGTTTTTTTCTTTAAATCAAATCCATCTTTATCGCTAAACAAAGATAGCGCATTAACCATCGCAATAACGCGACCACCACTTCTCGTCCAATCTTTTATTTTGCTCATGGCAGAACTTGACAATTCAGAGTAATAGCCATGCGGTAAAACCAGTAAGTTGAAATCTTTTAAGTCAACGGAAGCAAAGTCTGTTTGTCCAACAATCGTCAAAGGATACTCCAAGTCCGTTTCAAAGTAATGCCATAACTGACCAAAATCATTTGCAGAAATACCTTCCCCACTCAAAGCCAAAACTCGCGGTCGCTGAATCAAACGCATCGCACTAGAACCAAAGTCATTGCCCTCTTCTACGTAACCACTCTGTGCGTACGACAATTCAACTTCGTGGGCACGAGCCGTGCTTTTTACAATTTGATCAAAGTTTTTATTTTTACGATTGTCCGCTCGGCTCGCAATTAATGTACCCGCCAAAAACTTTTCTCCTCCCAAAGTAAAAGCTTTACTCGCATAACGAACTTTAATATCTTTTTGCAATAAAGCTGCTAGACACTTCGCATCCGTCAAAGCAGTCCACGGCAATAAATAAGCGTAAGGCCCTTGACCGCCTTGATTCAGGTCTTGATAACTCGGTAAGCGAAAAGGTTCCGAAGGACTTAATTTTCGATCCAATGCATAAGCGTCCAAACCGTAAGCGTGGGGTAAAGACCAAGCCGTAATGTCATAAGTAAGGGAATCAACTAAGAAAGGTTCGGGCTCAAATAAAACTTGCGCTAAAATCCCTTTTGCCTGATGCGCACTAATCACGAGATCTTGTTCCGCAATTTGCATACTAGTCGTTTTTCCTGTTTTGTAACTATACGCACTAGCTTTCATCCCTGCTTTTACCCGACCATACTTGATTTGATGTTTATCTAAAAACTGTAATAAGGTTTTTAACTTAGCCTTGGCGTTTCCTGCTTTGATGATAAAGCTTTTATATTTTCCCGGAGGGTTATTTTTTGCTGTAGCAAAATAATCGGTAAAACTCTTAGTGAGGCGCGTAGCGTTTTGAGCACAAATTTCTACCGTGGACAATCCCGTCGTAGTATGGTGCTGGATACGATCGTGCAAACTCAAGGTATCTCCATTTTCTAACAGAATCGCTCTTCCCGCTCGGCTATGTCCGCCTTGTTCGTAAGTCATTCCGATGGCTCCGTTGAAGGTCGGATAAGTATCTCCGTAGCTTGGATAAAATAAGTCAAAAACTTCTCTCGTAAAATACAACCAACCATTTTTATCAAAATAGCGCGTATGATTCTTACCAATTTCCGTTTGGAAAGCAGCTTGCCAATCGGTAATGTATTCATGAAAAGGTTGTGCGGCAGGAGCAAAATAATAAGGATTGTTATGACCTTGCTCATGAAAATCTACGTGGATGTGCGGCAACCATTGTTGATATACATCGAGGCGCTGTTGCGTTTCTACTTGCGTTTGCCAAGCCCAATCTCGATTCAGATCAAAGAGGTAGTGATTCACTCTTCCTCCCGGCCAAGGCTCGTTGTGCTCTCGGGCAGCCGTTGCCGGATTTGATAATTTATTACTCACTCCTCGATACCAATGCGTGTAACGAGCATAACCATCAGGATTAATACTAGGGTCTAAAATAACAACCGTATTTTCTAACCACTTTTGGACCTTAGGATTATTCGCTTTGACCAATTCGTACACCGTAGCGATCGCACTTTCCGAAGCTGCTGCCTCGTTGCCATGCACCCCATAACTCATCCAAACAATCGCAATATCTTCCGACAAGCTCCGCTCCCCGTCCAACATTCCTGCTCTAATCAAATTATCTTTGCGAATCGCTTCTAGTCTTGCTATATTTTTCTTAGAAGAAATAAAAGTCGTCAACAAAGGGCGCGCTTCGTTCGTTCGCCCATATTCTTTTAACAATACCTGTTCGCTGTTCTCCGCAACGTGTTTGAAATAATCCACAAGTAAATGATGCGCCGTGAATTGACTGCCCAACTCGTGTGGTAAAAAGTCATCCGGTGCTTGCAAGCTGTTTTGTGCAAAAATCGGGGTGAGAAAAAGTAGAAAAGTAAGTAGTGACCAAAAAGTTTTGGAGGGAAGCATAGCGTGAGTATTTAGCAAACGTATTTTAAATTAGACTTTGTACTATTGATTGAACAGGAGCAAGCAGATTAAGATCTACGCCTTATGAATTTACAAATAAATCATCAACTAATGCATCGCAGCTTAGTTGATGATTCAAGTTTTATCATCCGTAGTATTAAAATTATTCGACCGAATTTAAATTAATGCGATGCGGCTAGTAGATCGCTTCGACAATTTTTCGGATCGTCTCCGTATCTCCCATCGTGTAGTAATGCAAGCAAGGCACGCCTTGTTCTTTCAACTCTTTGGATTGTTGGATACACCAAGCAATACCAATCTCTCTAATGGCTTCCGAGTTCTTAGCCACAATTGCTTCTTTTACTAAATCGTCGGGAAAGTTGATATAAAATCTTCGTGGGATAGCGTTTAATTGATATTTTTTCGTCAAAGGCTTTAAGCCCGGAACAATCGGTACATTGATCCCAATCGCACGACAAGCTTTCACGTACTCGAAGTATTTTTTATTGTCAAAAAACATCTGTGTCACAATGTAAGAAGCTCCTGCATCTACTTTTGCCTTAACGTAACTGAGGTCTAGTTCCATACTCGGCGCTTCAAAATGCTTTTCGGGATATCCTGCAATGCCGATGCAAAAGTCTGATTTGGTTCCGTTGACGATGTTCTTATCTAAATACACACCATCATTCATACCTTTGATCTGATCGACTAATTCGGAAGCATAGCGATGACCATCTGCTTCGGGAATAAATTTACCCTCAAATTGACGGGCATCTCCACGTAGGGCTAAAACATTTTTAATATCTAGGAAATTAAGATCAATCAGTACATTTTCGGTATCCTCTTTCGTAAATCCACCACAGATCAAATGTGGTACGGCATCTACACCGTAACGGTGCATAATCGAGGCACAAATACCAACCGTTCCCGGACGTTTACGAATCGCTGTCTTTTCATAGTAACCACTCGGTCGCATCTTATAAATAAACTCTTCTCGATGATAAGTTACATCAATAAAAGGCGGCTTGAATTCCATTAAAGGATCTAAGGTGTTGAAAATAGCTTCCATACTACCTCCTTTTAATGGAGGTAATACTTCAAATGAAATCAGGGTTTTATCCTTGGCGTTTTCGAAATACTCTGTAATTTTCACTTTTTGGACTTTGTATTTAGTACAATTAAAATAATCCTTCCTATTTTTGAGTTACAAAGCTAAAAATTATTTGAATATGAGCGTGTACTTCACCACAACTTTCCATTTTTTTAGCTTTTTTGTCAGCAGCCTTTTAATTTAAAGATGATAACTTCCAATTAGTACAGAAAGTGATCTACCGTTTAGTGCTCAAGTAATTTTCCAATGGTTTAAAATCAAAATTATCTTAAAAACGATATGTAGTTCGTAGCTCTTATTTGACAAGGAGAAATGAAAAACAGCTCGTACGCCACCCTTCCCGGCGAGATTCAAGATAGCTTTAGCGTTTAATCCAAAAAATAACTCGTTCTTAGATAAATTACCCAAGATCCTTTAACAACGAGAAGCTAAATTAAGCTTCAACGATTTTTTCGTGGATAAATCTCGTATTGATCAAGGAATCAAATAACTATTACTTATGACGTTTTTGAGGGAAACTTTCAAAAAATATAAAGGTTCTTTACGTAGTTATAAACTAGTTTACTACTTAAACAACTTATTACAGCGTAGAAAGTTGCGACACAATAAGGAACTTTATAAAAAACACGGCATCCAAAAAAGCATTTTCAGTGCTATTGGTCATCAAGATTTCACGGTTAAAAGTCAGGATTTTCCTTGGCTAAACCGCCCCGATGCTTTATCTGCCGTTCAACAACACCCTGACTTTAAGGCTTTTGATGAAAAAACTCAGGCTCAAATCCTCCATTTCATCACACATGGCTATCTGATCCTCAAAGGTTTTTATAGCGCTACAGAAATGGATCTGCTCGCTACAGAAGTTGACAATTTACTGACAAAAAAGAAGACAGATTTTAATTATACGGGTAAAAAAATCATGGATGCCTTTCGGTTTTCTCCGCTAATTGATCAACAATACTTTAGAAATCCACGCTTAATCAAATTGCTGAATTTTCTGATGGGCAAAAAAGTAGTGCCTTTTCAAACGATTAATTTTATTGAAGGGAGTGAACAACGAGCGCATTCAGATTCTATTCACATGACAACAGAACCAGAAGGATATCTCATTGCGAGTTGGACGGCTTTAGAAAAAACGCACGCGGGTAACGGTCCTTTGTTTTACTATCCTAAAAGTCACCGCTTACCTTTTGTTAGTTGTCAAGATTATCTATCTGGACATAGCACTTGGCAATTAGGTGCGAATAGTTACAAAAATTACGAGGATAAAATCGAGGCTATTTTGGAAACAGAAAATTTTGAAAAGCAGTATTTCTACGCCGAGAAAGGAGACGTTTTGCTGTGGCACGCCAATTTAATTCACGGCGGTAGTCCAATTACTCAAACTGGCGCTACCCGCAAAAGCATGGTTTCCCACTATTTTTGTGAAGACGTTATTTGTTACCACGAAATATCGCAGCGACCCGCCATTTTAGATTTGGAATAAGCGATCAGTTCCTGCTGATCGCCGTATTTACTTTAATTTATCTTTTTTCTTCTTGTATTCACCCGATTTCCAGGCATCGAAGAATTTTTTCCAGGCTAGCGGATTAAAAATATTCATCGGAGGAGTTTGCCCAATGTAGTAATTACTCTTGGCTTGTTGCCGTAAATAATAATCTGCATTTTCATTCGCATCATAAGGTGTTTCTGCCATTTGTCGCCGCATTACACGTTCTACGATATTAGCATTTGCACGATCCTGCATTTCTTGCGAGACGTCCATCGCCAAAAATTCTAAGCGAAAATGTTCCCGACTGGGCCAAGGAAAGACAATTAATTCAGGTAAGGTAAAGGTATCTCTACTCATCAATTGCACAACGGAGTAACGATCGTCTTGCAGCGTATCTGGCACGACAACTTCTATCGTTCGGTAACCTACCGCAGAAAATTCAATAACATCTCCTTTTTCTGCAACGATGGTAAAAAAACCTTTGAAATCGGAAAAAGTACCCCGAGCTTGGTTTTTAATAAAAACGTTAGCATAAGGTATGGGTTCCAAGTTTTCGTTTGCACCATCTAAGATCATTCCTGAGAATTGTACCAAATTGGTATCTACTGTTCCTTGAGCGAAACCTTGCCAGCTCGTTAGCAATAAGCATAATAAAGTTATGTACCTCACTTCCGTTGATTTTTTGTAATGAATAATAATCCGATCGCGTTCTTAGCGCATATTTAAAATTCCATAAATTGACTCCGATCGGCAAATTTGAACTTGCACTTAGCTTTTACAGCTGATTTTACCAACATTTCTGCGGAGGGTAATACCAATTCGGCTAGCTTTTTAACAAATTTGGACAATTTTGTTTGAAAATCAAACAGGTTCCGTCATGTTTATACTCTCAAAAACGACATTTCTCCTAATTATGGATGGGTCTCCTCTTTAATTAACAGGATTTTAACACAAAGGTTGAGCGTTTTGATCATTAAAATATTTTAGTTTGGAAGAACAGAAAGTATAACCACATTCCTAAAATGAACTTAGAAGTTGTTTTAAAATAGATCTTAATACTTACAGGCAAAGCATTGCAATCCAGTACTTCGTACTTCAGCTTTTTCTCGTCACCGCAGCTACGGCTGCATAAATTCTGAGCAGCATTTACCGCTTGCGGATGGATGCAAAAGAGCTTCGTCCTGACTTACAAGCCTTTACCTTCGGTTGCTAACATCATTTTGAAACAACTTCTTACTAAACATCAAGGAATTCCAATAAAAAACGTCTTTCAAAATCATATTTGAAAGACGTTTGGCGGATTAACTTATCTTCTGGTTGAGCTTTCAGCAGCTCTTAAACACCAACCGCAATCTCTAAGACTTCCTTCATTTGATCTACAAAGTGAAATTTCAATCCTTCGATGTATGATTCGTTAATTTCTTTGACGTGTTTCTCATTCACCTTACAGAGAATAATTTCTTTCATTCCTGCTCTTTTGGCCGCCAGAATTTTTTCTTTGATTCCGCCGACGGGCAAAACTTTTCCTCTCAAGGTAATTTCTCCTGTCATCGCCAAAAAGGGTTTGACAGAGCGCTTGGTGAAAACGGAAGTTAAAGCCGTCAACATCGTAATCCCCGCGGAAGGACCATCTTTAGGGATCGCACCTTCAGGCACGTGAATATGAATATCTTGCTTTTCGAAAACGGCTAAATCAATTCCTAGTGATTCTGCGTTAGCTTTCAAAAAACTAAGCGCAGTACTCGCCGACTCTTTCATTACATCTCCCAAATTTCCCGTAAGGGTCAACTTACCTTTACCTTTGCTCAGGATCGCTTCGATAAAAAGAATATCACCACCAACTCTCGTCCACGCCAAACCAACAGCCACACCTGGAACGTGTACCTCTTGATAAAGCTCCTTAGAAAACATCGTTGGTCCTAGAATGACGGGCAAGTCTTCTTTTTTCAGCGTAGGTGTATATTTGACTTCCATCGCTACTTTTTTAGCAATGTTCCGCATGACGCCCGCCAAGCGGCGATCCAAAGAACGTACGCCGGATTCTCTTGTATACAATTGAATCAAATCCTCCAAAACTTCATCTTTGAATTTGACATCTTTCGCCTCTAGACCGTGTGCCGCTCGCTGCTTTGGCAGTAAGTGCCGTTTTGCAATTTCTACTTTTTCTTCGATCGAATAACCACTTACTTCAATGATTTCCATTCGATCCAACAATGCAGGTTGAATTGTATTCAATGAATTTGATGTAGCAATAAACATGACTTTTGACAAATCATATTCCATATCCAAGTAGTTATCATGGAATGTACTGTTTTGTTCTGGATCTAATACTTCAAGTAAAGCAGAAGACGGGTCTCCTCTAAAATCTTTGCCTAGTTTATCAATTTCATCCAAAATAAAAACAGGATTTGAGGACTTCACTTTTTTCAAGGACTGAAGAATTCGTCCTGGCATTGCCCCAATATATGTTTTCCTGTGTCCTCTAATTTCTGATTCATCTCGT
>CALFBG010000178.1 GCA_937951685.1 uncultured Saprospiraceae bacterium
CTAGCTAATATAAAGATTCAAGATATTGAATTAATGAAAATTCTCATAGACAACTCTATTCAAATTTATAACAAAGAAAGACCTCACTTCTCCTGTCATTTGTTGACGCCTGAACAAATGCATCAACAGAAAAAATTGAAACTGAGAACCTATAAAAAAACAAAAACTGAGCATAAGCTTAAGCTAATACCCAGTTTTCGTTAAAATTTTCTTCTTTAATCCTGTATCGCTATTTCAGGATAAGACAACCACCTACTTCCCTATTCTAGGATTACAATCTGATACAACACTCGACTTCTTTCACCCAAAATCTGACAAGTATAAATTCCCGCAGCTAGATGGGCAACCGAAATCGAATTAGCGCGATCAGTCAGTAATTCCGATTTAACGATGTTACCCAGCTGATCAAAAATACTGAGTTGTAATTCCGTGGCTTCCCCTTCGATTTCAATGTTCAATTCCAAAGAAGCCCGTAAAGGGTTTGGGTAAAGCTTAAGTGCTAAACCAGCGCTTCGTTCCTCTGCTTGCACGCGACGATTTACGGGGGAATCAAATTTCACCACCATAAATTGACCAAACGCATCAATACCATCAAAATGAGCGAAGGTATTATAGCTGTTTTGGCTAAGCGTATCCGCTACTTTTACAAAAGTCCAATGCTCACTACCATTACTGGATCGTCGTAGCAATGCAATTTGCTTAGGATCTTCCGAGGTAGATAAATCCAAAAGTCCCATTTTTAAATCGTAGACCTCATTGGTATTCGAATGATTGTAAAAAACATTATAACTCTTGTCATAGACTTGTGCTACCGTTTTCACGACTCCACCCGGTAATTCCACGCTTGAGACTGCACTATGATGTGGATTGGCATCAATTCTGGTAACAACAATATCACTATTGATCCAGTTATTCCCTACCGTCATGAGGCTACTCTGATTGAGGAAATGATTAACGCCTCCGGTTAAGTTTAGCGCCGTTCCAAATTTAGGTCCTCCCATGGGTAGTGGAGCGGGCACGTAGGAAATTGGAGCCGATGTTTTTATGCTTCTCATCGAAACATTCTCTAACGGCTTTTCTCCTTCTTCGTTGAATTGAAGATAACGCAGCAGTTCATTCGTTGCGCCAGAGACTGTACTTCCTTTGTATTCTTTTGCTAAAGAAGGAGCATGAATGATGGTACGGAGCTCAGCTAGGTTTTTAGCGACCGACCAAAAACGAATTTCGTCGATTTGTCCTTTGAATCCAGCGCTACCAATTTTAATATCATACTCTCCAGTGTTGAGCTGAATACTATTGTTTTGATAGACGATTTCACCATCCATCAACAATTGCAAATTACCATTTTGGTAGATAATCGCGTAGTGATGCCAATCATTTAATAAATTGGGAACGGCGAAGACATGATCCATTCCATCATTAAAACGCCATTCCAGTTCATTACTATTATCTGTCGTTTTCAATTCAAGAATATCATTGGATCCACTTGCCTCTGATTCCTCACCGATAGCAATTAGACTACCTCCATTGAGGCCATCTACCTTTGCCCAAAAATCAATGGTCCTTTCCGCATTTCCATTGTATTCAGAAATATAAGGCATTTTTATACTTTCACTTCCCGTTAAATTCAATGCCGTCCCTGCGGGTAGTTGTATCGACAAAGCAGCCGTTGTTTTAGGGACTCCACTCACCTCGTATTCCAATCTAAAATGATATTTATCTCCGGTATTAATTCTGTCCGGTGCCGGAAAATTTAAGAATTGCGAAATCGTTTCCGCGGTCGTATAAACTTGCGTATTTAAAGGACCTACGTTGATCCAAGCTCCTCCGAGGTTATATTGGAACTGAATATTCGTAATCGGCTTTCCACTTACGGGTAAAACATGGGCGTGGAGATCGGTATTCATTACTCTGGTATGTAATCCACCGACCGGAATAACTGCGGCTTCACAGCCAAAGTCACTTCCTGTAATCTCGATCGCCTGGCAACGACGTCCTTCGATCTCATTTCCTCCCGCATCTCTAAATATCGGAGCGATGGCGACCCATTCTCTCCATTCGGTTTTTCCATCCTCTGGTAATCCATTGCGCTCAATATGCTTTAGTAAAACACCCGTTTGACCATTTGTATATTGTACCGGCTGCATTTCCTGATTGCTTAAGCCTAGTCGATAAACCCTATAATCATTTGCCCCCGCAATTGGGTTCCAAGTAAATGCTGCGGAGCTCATTCCTCCATCTTCGCATAGACTTGTCATCGAGAGTTGTTTAACCGTTTTACAAATGGTGATGTCCCCACTTTCGCTGATCGCATCTGGAATAGGCGTCCCATTTTTATCAAGCGCCATAATTCGAATTCTGGTAATTGCAAAATTGTCAAAGGTCCCAAATTGAGCTTCAATCGCATCCAAGTCTAATAAATAGTGGCGATCCTCATTGTGGGCATAATTAGTTGGATTGCCTTCATAATCTTGATTGCGAATCGTATTTATCAATTTCCAAGTTCCATCAATCCACATTTCTATTTGAAACTGATCATTATCGCTAGAAGAAGTAGCATCTCCTTTAAAACCATTGGCATCCCAACGGATATATTCTGATTCCCCCTGCACAAAAACATCGGTTTCTCCTGCCACAGGATAAGTCAATACCAATTCTTCGGGAACCAAATCATAGACGACGTAACATAATTGAGAACCATTAGGAATAGCATAAGCCGACAAATCTACTTTTACATAGCTCCCCGGTATGGGATTTTCAATAACGATTTGTTCGACATTATTGAGGTGATCTACTCGTTCTTGGGCAAGGTCTAATAATTTATTTCCATTGGCGCCACTTAAGTATCGAGGATCTGGAACGAGTGGTAAATAGTTTTTGATTAGCGTCCCATTAAATTTAAAATGGCTTGCCGATAAGTCTATATCATTGACCAAGGCTTTATTCGGACTAGACTCATCATCTACGTCATGCCAATACAGCATAATTTTTAATCTCGCCCATTTGCTTCCTTGGGTTGGCGTAGGAATAGAAATGATATTGCTCCCCGAACCATCAAAGTCAACGGAAACCTCATCATTCATGGTTAAATTATAGCTTGCCATTTGATCTTTCTTCATCGCCTCGTAAGCTCTTCTCGAGTTTACCCGTCCGAAGCCCGTAGTGAAGTCTGGACCTGGACGACCAATATCGTCTGCCGTATTTAAAAGCAATGCTTTCAGATAAGCAGATGGAGCGGCTAATTTCTGTGGATGAGCGTCCTTATATAATTGTTGTAATACCGTGATGGATGCTGCAATTACCGGGGCAACGAAAGAGGTAGCAGCATTTGGTTTGCCGCCATTGGCTACGATTTCTGGTTTGATCCGACCATCATAAGCGGGTCCTGGGGAGCTAATCGTACTGGGTTTATCCATGGTTCTTAGTGCGCCGACCGTAATCCCATTCTTGCCATGTTTGCGAGAACCAGAAATTCTAGCCCACATATTATCCGCGCCAATACCATTAAAGTTAGAATTATTACTAGTGTATAATCCATAACTAGTGCGGGCTTCCGTTGATCCTTTTTCATTCCCACTAGAAAAAACGTAGATGAAGTTTTCATGATCCAAGATGGCCTTATCTAGAAATCTTGTTTTAGGACCATAGGAACCAGCAATATCCCCTCCTAAGGATCGATTGGTAACGTATAAATTAGGATGAGCCTGGAGCGTATTATAAAGAGTGGCTTCTTTAAACTGAGAAAAAACTTCAGTTCCATCGGCAGCTTGGTTTTTTACCGGAGTCAAATTACCATTGCCAAAAGCCTTTAAAGTAACGTGTGTTCCATGCGACCCCGATGGATCATCAAAAATGATGTTTTGATCATAGGTTAACCGACCTCTGTATTGAATTTTATGGTACTTTACCCGAGAATCCTGAATGCCAACCATGCTGCCTTGTCCATTGGCTCCGGTTTTCTTTTTCACATAAGTCAAGCGACTCGCGTCGGTAAATCGATTGTTCTCTTGAGCGATTACAGTTCCTGCCCATAGGAGGAAAAGTAATCCAAGGATTAAATTTTTGTTTTTCATAAAACTGATGATTTGATTGATTTGAATAATACAGTCGTAGCGACTGAATGACAAAACAATATTACATCATTGGGTAAGACGGAGAAAGAATTTGCCCACGACAAAAACGGGACAAATGCCCGATTGGCAAGGGTTTTAGCCCAAATGGAGCGGAACGGGACGGAAACGGGACAGGCTACAAAGAGAAAATATAGTTTTGTAAGGCCATGTTATCTTCTAAATTTAATTTTTGTCGAAGTCTATATCTTGCTTTACGAACACTTTCCGTAGAGATCGCCATCATTTCACTCATTTCAGCATTGTTAAAATTGAGTCGAGACAGCGCAGCAATCTTAAGGTCACCGGCAGAAATATTTGGATTTTCTTTTTTGAATTTATCGAAAAAATTGGGATTGACATTCAAAAATAAGCGTTTGAATTCCGTCCAGTCTTCCTCCGTCAATAACCTTAGTTGATACAGACTTTCTATCGCTGTGGAATTTCTTTTGGCGCTATTGTTCCCTCCCACTGCTGACAGTTGCTTGATGTGATACTCGACTTCTTCCTGTAGCTGTTTGGAAACCTTTCGCTCCTCCTCTAGCGCTTGACTTACCAGCGCTCTTTTGTCGCTTTCTGTTTTAATTTGTTGCCCTAATTTTTCAACTCTTTTTCGGTAGAGGTATACGCCCAAAATGCTTAGCAACATACTAGAAACAATTATTAGGGTAAACCCTAAGATCAGGTTTTTAGATTTTTGAGTCGTGATGATGTTATCCTGTTCGACCAATTGTAGCTTAATTTTATTAGCGTTGATCTCTTTGATTAGGTTTTGATTCAGCAACTCTTCTTTAATGGCATGATAAGAAAAGCTATCTCTAAGCGACTGATATTGTTGCTGAAAATGGTGTGCAGATTCGAAATCTTTTTTCTGCGCAAAAATTTCTACTAGCAGCGCCATTGTTTCTAGTTGCCCATAACCTGCTTGCCTCTTTTTCGACGCGTTGAGCGCACGCATGGCGTTTTCTACGGCCTGGTCCAGTTTGCCTAACCGCAAATAGACCCTTGCGATGTTTCTATTCAGCGGAACGATATTCTTTCTCTTCTCTTTTCGTTCATAGAATTGCTCAGCGATACGAAATTGTGCTAATGCTTTTTGGTATTGTCCGGTCTCTGAATACAGCATTCCTAATTTGCTCCTAGCAGTTATTTCTCCCTTTTTATTGCGAAGACGGTTATAAATCCTGATCGACCGTTCGAGATGGTCTTGTGCTTTGGGATAATCTTTCATTTGCAAGTAAACCATTGCTAAGTTTTTACTTGCCAAAGCGATGCATTTATTGTGATCACAATACGAAAGCGCTTTATTATAGTGAGATAAGGCATTTTGGTATAAGACCTCATTCTTATAGTCGTGACCGAGTTTTTCACTAGTATTGGCCAAGTTTCTGTAACTATTGCCCAGTAAGTTATACGAGTAGCTAATGGCGGCGGAATCCTGGGAACTCACTTTCAATTCGATTGCTTTTTCCTGCCATAAGATCGCATTCTTATAATCCTTTCTCCGATTGTGAATATGACCACGGTAGGTCATCGCTCGTGCGATTAAGTTAAGGTCATCTGCTACTGGAATTAGATTGGTCGCTTTGTTGATATAAATTAAAGCAGAATCTAAGTTAACCTGTCTATTGGCATAATACCAAGCCAAAGTCGTATAGAGTTGGAGGCTTTTATTGGTATCTTCCTTTGCGAGATCAAGGGCTTGATTGAGGTAATAAACGGCACTATCGGGCTTATTGTATTGACATTGATAATGTTTTTTTACCAATACCGCTATCGTTTCGTCCAACACAAATGCCGATGTCTTGGTGTAGCTAATCAGTATGAAAAACAATACTATACTCCAAGTTCCTGTAACTTTTAAAAGGTCTTTTCTCATTTTCTCGTAGTTTCAAATGGATCGTTTTCTCCTAAGCAAACAATAATCCATCATTAATTTTTGGGATTCAAGATACGATAAAAAGCTAAAAATAGGAACCCGGTATTCATGCAATAATGGTCATCTTCTAGACTTTAGCGCTAAATGCAGATCTGTCTCGTGATTGATTAATGGAAAAGTATGATGTTGGATTCTCTTTTACAATTACTTTATGGTGGTTAGAACGTGCAATGTCTAAACGGGAAAATGGAAGGTTATTTTACCAAAAAATTGACGCGTAAGCTTATTTTAAAAGTCTTTTTTCAAGCACGAGTCATTGTTGTTTTGAATTGGGTCGTGGGGATGTTATCTTCTAAGTGATAAAAGTAGCTTACTTGATCAATACTCATTTTCGATTTTCAATAATAAGCATTACAATAAACTTTACATTTATTTCATAAGCATTTATTAGATGTTGATTGCTGATTAGTAAGTATTGTTTTTCTTTTGCTGTCCTTGGCAGATCAAATTTTTTCTGAAAAGAACTAATGCGCAACGAGGCAGGAATCTTCCCCTTATTTTGACTAATGATCTTAGCCGTCTCCTCTGCTGTCCCAATCATAAAATCTACCTGCTGCGTAGTACTTTCGGGAAGGCTTACTAATTTCCCCAGCGCGTAGGCTCCTAAAGGAATAGTAACACCAAGTTTTGCCCATTCGCCCGGCATAGTTTGTTCCAATAATTTATATTTAGCGTGATTGGAATCTCCAACGCCGATCCAATAAGCACCGTAACAAATATGATTTGATTTCAATGGTAAATCTAAAGGAATTACTTTAACCGATTGACCTTCAAGGTCAGTCTTCGCAGAAATAGTAATCTTCTCATCTATTACATTGACAAGCATGGTATCATAAACGATTTTTGATTGGCTGGTATCTATATCTACTAGTGGTTCTTTGATCACGGGAGAAACCGCTTTTGAATCCTTAGTTTTTTTGCTATGCATCGGAGTAGCGCAACCAAAAATAGTTAGCGTTGATACGATTAAAATACTTAAGTTAAAACAAATTATTTTTCTAATTTTCATGGTGTTCTTTGTGACGATTAAGATGTATTGGTTTGCCTGGGCTAATTTTAATTGAGCACTTGTTTAAGTAAAGCACTTCTGATGATAACATTTTCTACAAACGCAGCTGCCAATGAGTGGAAGCACTTGCCGGTCTATGAATTGCTGAACAAATTTTCTGCGTCACAACTTCTCCCCTCTGATTGCTGAAAACCGCCACAAACTTCACTATGCTACCCTAAGTACACCATGTAATAAGGTCGTAATTTTCTACTATTATTACCGTTTAAGTACTAAAGTACT
>CALFBG010000179.1 GCA_937951685.1 uncultured Saprospiraceae bacterium
ATTTCCTCAAAACTGCCATTTCTCAAATCTGGATTGGCATAACATTCAATAGATTGAGCATTTAGTAAAGTCATTTGCAAGAGTAAAATCGAGAGAAAAAGTAATCTTTTCATAATTTATATTTTTTATAAGGTTAAAAAAATGAGATTTTTAGTACAGTAGACTTTATTCGAAAGTTCTTTTTGCAGAAAAACGAGTATTGATAATCAGTTAGTTGTAGTTGTAGATTCTCTTTTCGAATAATGTCTACTGTAATTTAATTTTATATTATTTGTTCTAGCTTTCATTTTTATTATGAATCTTACCTCGTGCAACGATACCTGCATACGTAGTAAATATATATCAATAGCTATCTAAGCAGTACATTCCATTAATTACCAATAAAAAAAAAGGTAACTATCCGATCGTATTTTTTTTGAAATTATTTAGCGGAGCGAATCCTATTGCAGCGAGGAGCTGCTGTTCGCTGAGCGAAAAAGACCACTGGAGGGCAATTTTTTAAAAAGATTAAGTAACAAGACAAAATGATATTACCACTAAATACGTTGTATAGGATTTGAGCAACGAAGAGGCCGTGCAAAAGAGGAGGTAAACTAATCAGTGATTACATTTGTCCCAGTACTTGAGTCTGATTTACTTTTGTAATTGTTGAAGAATGGCTTTAGCGGCATCGTGGTGGTCCGCACTGGGTGTACTAGCAAGCGCTTCAAATATTTTTTTAGCCGCTTCCACATCGTTTAATTTTAAGTACGCCATTCCGTTGTACCATTGTGCTTGATCTTTGTACAATACATCATTACTATTGAGAATACGATCAAAATAGCGGATGGCTTTCGAGGGCTCATTAATTTCCAAAAGGCAAGTACCTGCACCTAATTGTGCTAGGATATTAGTAGGCTGTTTTTCAAGTAAAGCCTCAAATAAAGGAAGTGCTTTTGCGTAAGCTTTATCTTTATACAAGGCTTGGGCTGCTATCCAAAGTGTATCCGTATCCGTATCTCGAGATTGCATTTTTAACTCGTAAGGAGCATAATGCTGCGCGTATAATTGTTCAATTTTATGATCGTTTGGTTTTAAAAACCAGAGAAGACTTAGTAACAAGATTCCACCAGCAATTATCCAAAAAATTATTTTCCTGAAATTATTTGTCTTCGCAGGAAGCGAAACAGGTGTTTTAGGCGTTTCAATAACGTCTTGATGAATGGCTTTCAGGTAAGTCTTAAAAGCAGCTCTACCATGAGCCTCAATGCCTTCAATTATTTTTTGTTGCTGTTGAACGGCAGTGGCTAACGCTTGGTTTTCAGCCATTTCTTTTTGAAATGCCTGCTCTTCCGTTTCGTTCAAACGATTGAGTAGATAGTCATCTATTTTATTAAACCAAGTTTCCTGCATTTGAAAATTAGTTGGAATTTATTTGAAAATGTTTTTTAAATGAGGTTGATCTGCAATTAGTTTTTTTAATTTTTTAAGACAACCCGATTTTTTATTTTTAGCGACTTGTTCATTTGCTAATGCCATCCTTGTAGCAATTTCTTTCATGCGTAATCGATCAAAATAATACAAGCTAAGAATTTTTTGGCAAGAGGTTCCGATCTGCTGCATCATGTTTGCCACCATTTCTTTTTCTTCTGTTTTGATCAAAATAGCTAAACTGCTTTCTTCGATGTTTATGATTTCTATTTCCTGTGGTTCCACCGTCACCGTTTTTTGCTGTTTTCTTAATTTATAGAACCAAATATTTTTAGCAACAGCATATAAATAAGTTTGAATAGCACAATTCAACTGTAAGTCTTCTGATCTTATTTTATGGTAAAAAACAGTAATGGCATCCTGAAAAATATCAGCAGCATCTTCCTCCGAACCACTATTTCGTTTGATAAAACTAGCGATAACGGGATATTGCATCGCATATAAATGACGAAGAGCGATATCAGCTTCTTTCGCATCAGAAGCTTGAAGGGCGGTGATAATTTCTTCGTCTGAAAGTTTTTTCATTTAAATGGCGTCGTTCGTTAATAGCGTTTTTCTAAAAAGGTAATGCAAGGATGATCATTTATCTGCTGATTGTTAAAACAAGTTTTATACCATATGCAAATTAGTTACCAAGTGTCTACAAGTTATGTTTTTTTTGCTAATATTTGAATGCTAATTTTGGGCAGTTGGATTGAATTAATTGTATTTTGTAAAACGAAGGGAATTGATAGGAATATTCTTTCCCGCGCAAATTTAACGCTAAAAAAAATAAAACCGATCGTTACCTTTTTTGGAAACCGATCATTAAGAAGTGGAAAGAATGTACACTAAACAATAGCTTCGTCTATTAAACAACTAATTTTCAAGTCGTAATATGCAGTAACTGGTATGTTATGCATCATTCTTTCCAATCATGGCACTTTTTGGTCCGGAACAAAAGGTGTCTATTTGAATTTATTTTTTTACTTAAAAAAAAAGCTCATGGAAATTATGAAAAACACTTATTGGATAATACTCTTTATCCTACATTTATCAACGACAAACTTATTTTCACAAACAACACCTCCTACTCCAATGTCGAGTTCTGCAACCAACCATGGTGGAAGAGGTCAAGAAGGACAGCCCGAACCAAGACTTGTAGGTTCAAACTGTAGACTTACCATGGAATTTGAAGTTCTACTCTCTAATTTAGAAAACTTTGCCCCTAATCCTTCTACGATTATTCAAAACCACGTTTACCAGCTACCGACAAATTACCCTCGTATGTTCATTGAAATGAATGTTGGAGGTACTATTTCTATTCAAGAAGTTACTCAATTTTACTTTAAGGAAGAAGCGTATCTTGCATCAACTCCAGGATTTGCTGGCGATCCAGACATCTCTAACGGCGTCTATGGAACCGGTTATTATACCAATGTATTCAGCGCTGTTTTTTCGCTAAGTATAAACGTCTCCGAAATATGTGAGGGTAATGGCAATATGCTATTTTCTGTTCCGGTCAGTATGCATTTACTAACACCAGACGATAATCCATTCACAATGAATAATAATAACCCCGCAAATTACTTGCCTTATCCGATGTGTGAACATATGGTTCCGGTTGATATCTTTTCTTGCTGGGCCTTTCCTGATTATTGCGAAATAGCATCTCCTTGTAATGATGGAGCGTACAATGCTACGAGTGGAACAATTTCTGCAACGTGTAATCCTAGCTATTGCAATGCGACCTCAATATCCAGACTAACTCAAAACGTTGAGCCTTCTGAGACAATCATTACCCCTAATCCGTTTCATGCTAACTTGAACATCAACTGGTCAAATGATTTAGATCAATTGCAAGAACTTGAAATAATTGACCTTAGTGGCAAACGAGTGCTTTATCAAAATGGTTTTTCATTCGGAAGTCAGGAAATATCTTTGGAAACGGCACGTTTAGAAAAAGGATTATACTTTTTGAAACTCCGCAGCAGCCAAAAAACAGCAGTTTTTAAATTGGTGAAACAATGAAGTTGTTTTAAAATAGGTAGATGATTTATTTGCAAGCCATTGATTTCCAATATTTCAGCTAATTTTTTTCCCCGTAGCTATGGCTACGAAAAAAAAATGGAGCTTCATCTTGAAAACCAAGCGCTTACAACTAATTTTAACCCCCATTTTAAAGCAACTTCACCTTTAAACCAAACCAAACCAAAATAAAATGAATACTAACACCTACCACAAAGCAGAAATTTTAAAATCTTTAGTACTTTCATTGGAAGAAGTCCGTGGTTTTATCGAGCAACTGACGGAGGAGCAATTTGAACATAAACCCACTGATAAATGGTCGATCAAGCAGGAGTTTGAGCATTTGATTTTATCTAATAAACCAGTGTCGTCAGCTTTGAAATTACCAAAGCTGGTTCTAAGGAGTTTTGGTAAACCTAGAAACCCTTCCCGTAAGTTTGAAGTCTTATTCGATTACTATCATGGTAAATTAAAAACGACTCCGGTACCCACGGGGAAATTCACCCCCAAAGAAAAGAACAATCTTAGTCGGACAGACATGCTGATGGGCTGGGAAATGATCGCCAAGAAATTTGATGATCGGATCCTGAATTGGTCAGAAGAGAAATTGGATGAATACCTATTACCACATCCTTTGCTAGGAAAGCTAACCGTTCGAGAAATGTTGTTTTTTACTATTTTTCATAATCACCATCACTTGTCTAATATGCAAACTAAATCGGCACAAGTCTAAAGTGATTAATGGTTTTTTGGCGCGAGGTTTCTGAGTTCGAGGATTTCAGCTTTTTCATTTTTGATTAATAAATAGGAAGTACCAACCTTGGCGGGATTTGGACCGGGCGGTCCTTCGATTATTTCAGAAGGATCTAGCAAATCATTTGGAAGAAGTATATCGGTTTCTCCAGGACGCTCCTCAATGGGAATATTTGAGACTCTAAACGAAACCGTTTCTCCATTGCGATCGGTAAAGTAATAATCCGTAGCTCCGGCGTATACGGTAGCGCCTTGGTAAGCAACGATTTCTTGCGTATGGTTTTTAGGTAACTGATTGATTTTTTCAGTGGTAGCGGACGCTTTCGATTTTTGCTGGGAAAGCTTGCTTTGGCAGCTAAAAATAAAAAAAGCAAGGAGTAGTGGAAGGATTAATTTCATAAAATAGTTTAAAGAATTCCTAGATCAAAGCTTATTGAAAACTGCAAGATAAAAAAACGCTTGGTCAAGCACAATGCTCCACCAAGCGTTTTCAACGCAGAAAACAATGCTGCGTTATCCGTTCGTTTTATTGCACCACAATTTTTTGGTGACTAACACCATCTTCCGTACTTAGTACCAATTGATATACTCCCTTGGCTAAATTACTTAAGTTAATTTTGTGGGTATTAATTCCAATTTGTGTAACCAGGTTTTTAGTTGGGACGACCTCACTACCTTTAATATCCAATAAACGCATTTGTACGGTATTTGCCTTTTTGGCTTCGTAGCTAACATTACAAAAATCTTCCGAAGGATTAGGGAAAACCTGAATCCCAGAAATATAGTCCCCTAAATCTTTTACACCGACAATGGAAACACTCGTTTCCACCCGATCAGAAACACAAGTTAGGCCAATCTTAGTGACTTGCCAATTGTAGAAATAATAGTAATACTGGTTACCAAATACAGAACCATTGATTTCTCCAACGTCACCAAGTGCATATGGATACATGACCCCATTATTATTTCTAAAAAGATTATTTTCTGGACAGCGTAAGCTAAATTGAGTGCCTGCATTTGGGACTAAAAAATTCAGATCTAGAATATGGGTTCCCGGTGCTAAATCAAAAGTTGTTTCTTCCAAAATAGTTCCTGTATTGTCTACTAATTGGATGGTACGAATGCCCGTTGGAGCAGTTTCTGGGACGTAAACGGTCACTTGCGTTATTTCAAAAGCTTCGTAAGCGTCGAAGTAACTGTGAGCACCAGTAGTCGGTAAACCACCATTGCCCGTATTATCCAATTTTCCACCCGCCTGAGTGCCACCGTCGAAAACTTTGCTGGCTTCTACGTAGTAACTCGTATTGTTGCTTAGGGCAGGTGTGGTGAAACTTTCGCCTTGACCCAATAAATTACCCCCAGTAGGAGCATCGTACCATTTCAGGTTCTCTCCCGTAGCGGTAAGCACGAAGTTATTGCCAGGACCACCGATTACGTCATCGCTGACGACGGGTTCATCTACGGCTAAAACGGTAATATCGATCGTTTCAGAATTGAGTTGTTCTTCCGAACAAATCGCGTCGATCATTACGGAATAGCTTCCCGTTTCGGTTACTTCGATCGACTGTGTTTGCATTTGATTGGACCAATTATAATTTTCTCCTAAAGAAGAACTTAGGATAACGGAAGCACCTTTACAAAAAGTAGTTTCACCGTCTACCGTAATGACTGGCGTTTCGTCTTCGATTAAAACGACGGAGATGCTATTGGAAAGCGAAACACAACCGTCCGTATTGGAGGCGACTACGCTGTAACTCCCCGGACCATCAATGGTAACGGTATTACTTCCATTGGATTGACCATTGGACCAAGCATAGTTGTCGAAGCCTGCGGGCGCTTCTAACGTAAGGCTTTCACCCGGGCAAAGACTTGGCGAACCATTAGCCGTAATTTCACTGTCTTCCAATAAGCAATTCGTTTCTACCAATAAGTGCGTGGTATTAATTTCGGGGTTTTCCAAAATAGTTTCTACACCAGAAGGCCATTTGACGACTACTTGGGTAACGGCATCTGCCGTTCCAATTCCAAAGTGAACATTCAAGGAGCTCATGGGGCGGAAACTTTGTCCTGCTCGCACTTCTCTAACTTGTACGCCCCAACTTCCGTGGATTTCAATGCGTGTGCCAATGCCGTTACGATTACTAATAATGCCTTGCGTATTGAATTTAATCCAGTTATTATCATTGCCTTCATTGAGCCAAAGTGTTTGACCAGAGATAACGTCTAGGAAACCATCATTGTTAAGGTCTCCAATTCCACCACGTCTGAAGGGAAGGTCTTGTCCCGTGAAGGTCAGGTCTCCGTTGTTCAAATAAAGTTCACTACCTAATTCAGAGAAAATATCTATAAAACCATCATTATCAAAATCACCAGAAGCATTTTCCCAAGCGCCTAAGTCGTTGGCGTTAATATTAGTAGTGCCAATAATATCGGAGAAAGTACCATCCCCATTATTGAGTTTGAAACGATTTTGGTCATCGTGATTAACGATAAAGGCATCGAAGTCACCATCATTATCAAAATCTTCAAAGACGGTCGCCCAAGATTGTGCATTATCATCCATGTTGCATTCCGCACCTACTTCGGAGTACGTACCGTCACCATTGTTACGATACATCGCATTGGTGCGTTCTGCGTCACCGGGACTAGAACCTTGGCGACACTTCGTAATGTATAAATCACTGTCTCCATCGTTATCGTAGTCTACCCAAATTGCAGCATAATTTCCAGCCAAATCAATGGTTTGAATTAAGCTTTGATCTTCGGTCATGATACCCGTTCCATCGTTTCGGTAAGGGTGACTTTGATCGACGTCATGACAAACGAAAGCATCTAAATCACCATCGTTATCAATGTCCGCCATCGTAGATCGTTGGGAGAAGATATAATCAGGGTTATGGTATTCCGTGAACCCTGTTCCATTGTTGGTAGACAAGATAAAAGAAACGGCCTGTCCGCCACCAAAAAGTAAATCGTTGAAACCATCATCGTTTAAATCGCCGGCGCAAATACTCCAAGAAGGAAGTGCTTGAAAACTACCAGGATAAGCAACTTGGTTAAACGTTCCGTTGGTTTGTTGGTAGTCAATGGTAATGGCATTGGCACTGACTCTTACGATATCGTCGAGGTAATCACCATTCATATCTACCGCACAATCGGAGTACGTATTGGAGGAAACGGTACCAATCAGACTAGCACTGTTGGTGAAATTCACCTGTGCGGATAGATTTCCAAAAAGGAAAACTAGGCTACAGCAAGTGAGTAATCTTAAGTTTAAGTTATTCATATTTTAATATTAAGGGGGATAAATACACCACGTCAGGAAGGATTCTTATAAAATAGAACCTAACTTAATCGACAGTGTAATAAAATAAATCGAAACTACTTTTGTTCAATAAGTCGTTTAACGTAAATCTTAAATGTGCATCTTCTCAGATGGATAGATTAAGGTATTAATGTTTTTTGTAGCAATATAGTTTACAAAACAGTTTCAATTCAAGAAAATTATTTAGTTGGTATGATTGAGTACTCGTTTCGTAAGGTACTGACCATGCTTATTTTTAAAATGGAGCAAATAAACTTTTTGCATTGCTGGCAGTACAAGTTCGTAAGTACCTGATCGTTTCGGGTATCGTTGTAGTAAACGACCATTGAGATCAAAAACTTCCAACTCGTGACTTACTTTAGAAAAAACCTGAACGCTTCCGTTTCGAATAGGATTTGCACCGAGTTGTATCCAGTTTTGATCTTGAGGATTTGTCACCGCTTCCAATCCTACAAACATATCTGCCACGGCATTTACTTCCTTTACCAACACTGGCGAACGATCGGCTTTCATAAATAATACCCGGAAACTATCAATTTCGCTGCTTTGTTGGTCAAACATTTCTTGCATCCAGCGTTGTGGTGCCGTTTGATAATATACTTTTGCGGTTGCCGTAAGGACTCCTTGGTTGCCTAAACTTGGAATATGAAAAGCAATTTTATCACTTCCATTGCCCTGTAAACCATCTTCGGTGTTGAAGTTACTATCTTGTGTGGCCAAGCCAACAATTGCGGTAGTATCATAAACGCTATGCTCGGTGGTAAAGCCGACGGGCGGGAGTCGATTATCTTTGAGTGCCATACTTCCTCGTTCTAAAACGGTCGTAACATTTCCATTGACATCCCCTAGAACGATTTCATAAATTTGAACTTGATCGGGTGAATTAATTAAATCATAGTGTGGCTCTACTTCCGAGTCCTGTTGAAGTAGTTCAAAATCTTCGTCCATTTTGCCAGAATGAAAGATCGTATCTCCCATCTCATTGGCAACGACAAACTCTACGAAGGCGCGGCGAGAAGGGTAGCCCGTTGGGAATTTATGACCCGCTAAGTTTTTTAAGTTTAATTCAAAAAATAAACTATCCGCACTGCGATCTATTAAATCAAGAGTGGCTTGGATACTTTTTTGTTGGAGCATTTGAAAAGTCGCCGTAATAATTTCGTCGAATTGTTCGGGCGTTGCAGAAATGCCTAAGGCTTCTACGTTGTTTTTCATGAGTTGCAGCATCAGCGTATTTGCGCCGGTCAATTCGTGTAAAGAAAAAGGAGTTCGTGGTTTTGTATCGTAACCTGCCGCTAATAAAACGGTTCCTTTTTCAAAATCTGGCAAGTGACAATTTTGGCAACTTACGTCTTGTTCGTTATATTGAGAATTGAGCCACTCGTGGTAGGTAGCTTGTTCAACGATGGTTCCACCCGTAGGATTTCCGTCAAGGTCTAAGGTATGATTAACTAAAGTATGGCAACCTGCACAAAGTCCGGCGTCGCTGATGTGTGGACTGTAAACGGGCTTGTATTCCGAAAACTGGACCATAGGGCTTTCAAGTGGACTGATGAAAGGTCCGTAAGCAAGCTTTTCTGGAGTGAAGTTTAGATTACCCGAATGAAGACTTCCCAAATCGGTGGTAGCTTGCTGGTGGCAAGCTAAGCAAGAAACACCATCTAGACCGATGGTATCGGTCTTTAGATCCTCCATGGTATAGCTTGTATTACCATTATGAAACGCGGCGAAGTGTCCCAAAGGAGCGTGGCAAGAAGTACATTTGGTTTCAATTTCAACTTTATGTTGTGGATGGAGTAGCACTTCGTGGCTTACTTTGGCTCGCCAAAAAGGATCCTTGGCGGAATTAGCCATCATGCTAACGCGCCAATCATCGACGAGGTTGATGTCATTACCCAAAAAATCGACACTTGCGATTTGTGCGGTATCATAGCCATGACATTTAATACAAGTACCAGAAGCGGCAAATAAACCATTGTATCCAAGTGGTAGCAGCGAATCTTGTGAAAAACTGAATTGCTTTAATTCTGCGGCGGAGTGGAAGCGAGTCGCCTGACTTTCTTTTTTAAAAGGAATACCAAAGAGAAAAGGAATGCTGAATAAAATACAGCAAATAAAGGTTTTTCGTCGGTCTATCATGGTTAATCGCTTCACTTTAGTAATCTGGCTAAATACGGATTGATCAAGACCAAGAAAGATAAATTGGCGAATTATCTGTGCACTTAGCCTAAAAGGTAGTTGGAACTCAATTACTTGTTTTTCAACGTTAAATTTTTAGCTATAAGTAGCACAAATGGTAAACATATCGAACGATAATCTTGAAACAACTTACTAAAGTTAAGTGTTTTATGGGCTTTTTTAGGAAAAAGTTTAAGATAAAAATGACAAATATTTATCATAGCTTAAAAAAGCAAAGCTAAAAAATCAATATAAGTAGCAATGCAAATTAACTCACGGATTAACCTGCAGCATCTTTCGAGCAGCCTCTTTGTTACTCAAAGCCTTACTTAGCAAAGGCTAAATGCGGTTTTCGTGCCTCGTTTAAGCTCAAAATTCTTTTCAACTTATTGTAAACCTAATTTCCGTGAACTACTTTAGTAGTTCCCGGAATTAAATTAACT
>CALFBG010000180.1 GCA_937951685.1 uncultured Saprospiraceae bacterium
GATGCAAGTAATCTCCCGGTGTCTCTGGAAGATCAAAGTTAATGACGTGGCTAACACCGTGAATATCTAACCCACGAGCCATGATATCCGTAGCGATCAAAACGCGATGTTCGCCTGCTCGGAATTTCTCTAGTGCATTCAAACGATAATTTTGAGATTTATTGGCGTGAATAACACCGATTTGATCTTCAAATTGCTCGACCATTCTTTCTACCAACCAATCCGCTCGCTTTTTATTCCCAACAAAAACAAGCACCTTTTTCATGGATTCGTCCGCAATGATGTGCGCGAGTAAGTTTGTTTTCGTGTTGAAATTATTGGCGCGATAGCCGAGTTGTTCAATTTTTCCTAGTGGCGTACCGTGCGGTGCAATTTCTATTTTTTGTGGATAATTGAAATGATCTTGGATCAGCGGTTCGTGCGTTTCACTCAAGGTTGCCGAAAACATGATATTTTGCCGTTTTTCGGAAAGCAAATCCATAATCCGAAATAGCTGCGGCCGAAATCCTAGATTGAACATTTCATCCACTTCATCAATAACTAGTTTTTTGACTTGCTTCATTTTCAAAACACCATTCAAAGCGAGATCTAACAACCTACCCGGCGTCGCGACTAACAAATCGAGTCCTTCCCGGACTGCTTTTCCTTGGGTATTGATATTTGTTCCGCCATATACGCCCGCAACCCGAAAGTTCATATACTTACTCAGTTGTTCGCATTCTTCTACAACTTGTACCACCAATTCTCGGGTGGGAACAATAATAATGGTACGCGGCGCAAACTCTTTCGTAAACTTATGCAATCTTAAAATAGGCAGTAAGTAGGCGATTGTTTTTCCCGTTCCCGTTTGGGCAATACCGACCACATCTTTTCCAGACATAATCAAAGAAAAAGCTTCTTGTTGAATGGGCGTGGGATAAATGTAGCCCAAGTCTTCCAAAGCATTGCGAAGCGGGCTATTTAAATTTAGGTCATCAAAACTCATACGTTGCGGTTAATTTCCACAAATGTAATTCGATTTGATAAAACTATCGTTAGTTTGACGAGTAATCTTGAGGAAAAGAAGCTTTCCGGGGAGTATTCTTGCGATTTCCTCATAAACTAATTGTAAAAATGCTTCCTGCTTCGAGTTTGCTCTCCACTTCCAATCTACCATGATGCAATTGCACAATTTGTCGACAAAGGTTTAAACCAATACCCGTTCCTTCTTTTTTTGTAGTATAAAAAGGAATAAATATTTGAGAAAGTGTAGCAGGATCCATTCCAATTCCATTATCCTCCACGGTAATTCGAATTGTTTCTGTTGCTAATTCTTTTTGTAATCGCAGCACAATTTTGGGATTTGGAGTATCCACTACGGCATCAATGGCATTTTTGAGTAGATTGATGAGTACTTGTTCCAGTAAACTAGCATCAACCAAAGCTAAAATGGGTTGAACGGCAAATTGTGTTTGCAATTCAATTTGTTTGTGCGCTAACAAAACTTGAAATAACACCATTACCCTTTGCAAAACGGCTTGCAACGACACAGCCTTAAAATCGGCTTTTTGAATCCAATTGAGATGGTGATAACTATCCGTGAAGCGAAATAAACCTTCGCTCCGTTTTCGAATCGCATGAATTGCATCAGACAGATCTGCTAACTGTTCTCCCGAAATTTGACCCGGGGCGGCTTGTAATTGATCATCTAAAGTAGCGGCTAAAGTGGTAATGGGCGTAATAGAATTCATGATTTCGTGGCGCAGGGTACGAAGTAATTTTTGCCAAGCAGCCAATTCTTCTTTTTCTAGTTCTGTCTGAATATTTTGAAAGGAGATTAAGCGATAGGCCTTACCTTGTAAGAGAAATTCATTGGCGTCCAAGGCCAATGCTACGAGTTGGTTACCCAATTTAAGCTTGATTAATTTTTTCTTGCCATTAGGCAATGTCTTGATCGCTTGGTATAGTTTGACATCTAAGCGTTGAAAAGCAGCTAAGTCGATCAAATAAGCCTTTTGTAAGATCTTTTTTAGGGCTTGATTCATCAAAACAACTTTCTCCTCTTGATCAAAACAAACTAAGCCTACGTTAACGTGTTCTACCACCGTATTCAAATAATGTGTATGTGCTTCCTTTGCTGCGCTTAGGGCTTGAAACTTTTCGTTGATTTGATTAAAACTAGCATACAAATCCTGAAAGGAGCTACTTCCTTGATTCGTGGGAAAACTCAGCGTAAAATCATTATACTGAATGCCTTGCAGAAAATTACTCACGGCTTGATTTCCTCGATCAATGTATTGAAATAAGTTGTAGAATGCAATTAGCGTTAAGCAAAATAATAAAAAGCATTCCACGTAAAGTGGTCCCTCTTGCCAAGCATAGACTAAGCCGAGCAACAAACCGAGCAATAAAAAAATACGGAACCCAACGTTCAATTTAAAGTTTCGCAACATAGTTTCTACTTGTGTAGGATCAAATTCTTTGAAACCCGAAGATGAATCCGAAGCTTAGAGTTTATACTTTTCCATTCTCCGATATAGCGCGGCACGAGTAATGCCCAACGCTTTTGCGGCTTTTGAAATATTACCTTGATTTTTGTGTAAAGCCTTTTCGACGAGTTGCTTCTCCATATCTTCTAAGTTATAGGAACTCAAAAGTTGGTTGGCTTCGCCTCTTTGCGTTGTTGACCATTTAAAATCACTGGCAGCGATCATTTTTGTTTCTGATAAAATCACCGCCCGTTCTACCACGTGTTGTAATTCTCGGACGTTACCGGGCCAAGTAAAAGTACTTAACTTTTCGGAAGCGGCGGCACTTAACTGCAAATCCGGTTTTTCGTATTTCACACGATACAAATTAAGGAAATGCTGCACGAGTAGCGGAATATCTTCTGGTCGTTCTCGCAAGGGTGGTAATTCGAGTTCGATCGTATTCATCCGGTACAATAAATCTTGCCGGAAACGACCTTCTTGTACCATTTGCGCCAAGGGCATATTCGTGGCACAAACCAAGCGCACATCTAAATCAATCAAATTATTACTACCTACTTTTCTAATTTGTCGTTCTTGTATCGCTTGCAATAGTTTTGCTTGCAGCGGCAAGGACAAATTACCAATTTCGTCAAAAAAAAGCGTTCCTCCTTTAGCACTTTCAAAATATCCAATTCGATCCATTTTAGCATCGGTAAAAGCACCTTTGACGTGACCAAAAAGTTCCGAAGCAAACAAGCTATCACTAATGCTTCCTAAGTCTACTTTTACAAAAACTTCCCCAGCGCGTTTAGAGCGTTCGTGTAAAAACCGAGCAAGCAGCTCTTTGCCCGTACCATTTTCACCAAGAATCAAAACGTTCGCATCGGTGTGCGCCACTTTTTCGGTATGATTAAGTACTTGTTTCAAAATAGGAGATTCGCCGATGATCGTTGTAGGGTGGGGGACTTTCGCTTTCTGCGTTGGCCTTGCTTTGGAAGTGCTTAGTTGTAAGGCATCTTTTAGTGTTTTTAACAACTGTGCGTTGCGCCAAGGCTTTTCTATAAAATCAAGTGCACCATTTTTGACGGCTCGGACAGCGGCGGGAACACTGGCATAAGCTGTAATCATAATGACTCCCAGCTGAGGTTGCAAAGCAAGCATTTTCTTTAACCAAAAATTTCCTTCATCGCCGGCTTGATCTTGCCGTCGAAAATTAAGATCTAATAAGACGAGATCAAATTCGTGTTGGCGTAATAAACGAGGAATATGGTGCGGATTATGTTCCGTTACAACACTAGCAAAATGCTGCTTTAAAAAAAGGCGCAAGCTCAAGAGAATATCTTGATCGTCATCTACAATTAATATTTTTCCTTGTTGCGGCAAAGGCAGTACTTTTTTAAATGAAAGATAAATTTAAACGCTTCCGTTGTAAAACTCCAATTGTAAGCCATAATAATCTAAGCAATTTTAAAAAAGAATTACTTTCCCTTGTATTCCGTTGCCTATCAACTGTCCGTTAATGAACAGTTGGTGTACGCTAATGAACACTATTTGGATAAGACAAACTGCCCGTTTCACCTTATCTTCTGATAATCAATTATTTAGCAAAATCGGCACAGCAGTTGAAGTACTTTTCCTAACAAAAGAAACAAAAAATATGGATCGAAAGATAGCAAAGAAAAAATATTCTTGGCAGAAAATGGTCGGGTACAGTGTTGGTCTTACGGGAATGGCTTTTCTTTTCTATTCGATCATCACGACGTCAAATTACGAACGTTTAAACGTCGCGGCAAATCGCATTTTATTAGATACGGTGCAGTATGGCTTATTTCAGGAATTCATTCCGATTACCGGAATTGTGCAACCCATCAAAACGGTATTTCTCGACGCGGTGGAAGGAGGAAGCATTGAAAAAATTTTCGTAGAGGATGGCAGCGCTTTAGTGCCAGGACAGAAAATTTTACAATTGTCCAACCCAGATTTACAAATGAGCTACCTGAACCAAGAAGCACAAACCTTGGCGCAAATCAATACGCTCCGCAACACTAGTATTTTGATGGAACAGCAGCGTTTGCGATTACAAGAACAAGCCTTGGAAGTTATTTACCGAATTGATCAGCTTGAAAAAAGCCTTGCCCGCAATAAGTCTCTTTTACAAGATCAAGTTATTGCCCGCATTGAGTATGAGCAAATAGAAGATGAATATGAACATTTACTCCGCAGAAAAAAGTTATTAGCAACGACAATTACTAAAGATTCGCTTTTTCAAGCAATGCAAAAAGACCAAATGGCGAGTTCCTTGAAATTAATGCAAGAGAATTTGATCATTGCTAAAAGTGGTTTAAAAAACCTCGTGGTTAAAGCACCAATTGCAGGTCAGTTATCTTCTTTTGAATTAGCAGTAGGAGAATTGTTACAAAAGGGGGAGAATATTGCACAAATTGACGCTACAAATAATTTTAAAGTTACGGCTCAAATTGATGAATACTATTTGCGGAGAATATTTATTGGGCAACAAGGAAGTTGGAAAAATGGGGATAAGGTACACACGCTCACCATCCGAAAGATTTACCCAGAAGTAAAGCAAGGAAGCTTTCAGGTCGATCTAGTTTTTCAAGACACGGCACCCGAATTGATCAAACGGGGGCAATCTATTTCCATCAGAATGGCACTTAGCAATGAAATCAAGACCTTGCAACTAGCGAAAGGAAACTTTTATCAAGCTACTGGCGGGAATTGGATTTATTGGTACGACGCTGCGCGTAAGATCGCCATCAAAAAAGAAATTAAAATTGGTCGACAAAATCCCTTAAATTACGAAATCTTACAAGGTTTGAAAGCGGGTGACTTGGTAATCACTTCCAGCTACGAAGCCTTTGAAGATATGGATCAATTAAAAATTAATTAAGCAATGATTGAGCTCAAAGATTTACTCAAGATTTACCGGACGGAAGAAATAGAAACCAAAGCGATCAATGAATTATCGCTTACGATTGAAGCAGGAGAATTTATCTCTATTATGGGACCGTCTGGCTGTGGTAAATCTACTTTACTCAATATCTTAGGAATGATTGATCGGGCAGATCAAGGGAGTTATCATTTTATGGGAGAAGATATTACTAGTTATTCGGAACGGCAACGGAGTAAGATCCGCAAAGTAAACCTTGGCTTCGTTTTTCAGAGCTTTAACCTCATTGATGAACTTTCGGTGTACGAAAACGTAGCATTACCAATGATCTACGTCAAAACGCCCGCCGCAGAAAGAAAACGAAGAGTAACGGAATTACTGGAACAAATGAATATCATGCACCGCGCTAAGCATTTTCCCCAACAACTTTCGGGGGGACAACAGCAAAGAGTCGCCGTAGCCCGCGCCGTAGCCAATCGCCCTAAACTGATTTTAGCCGATGAACCTACCGGAAACTTGGATAGTTCCAACGGAGATGAAGTTATGAAATTGTTAGCCGATTTACACCACCAAGGCACGACCATCGTTATGGTTACTCATTCCAAACACGCCGCGCAGTTTAGCGAACGAGTAGTGCATTTGTTGGATGGTAAAATTGTTACAGAGAACCGATTACCGTAATCCTTGTATCAAGCTTAGTGATTAAGCTGAAATTAGGCAAGTAGAATTAACAAACTTATAGGACTAGATTTTATCTTTGGGAAGAATATTTGAGCTCCACATAATCAAATTGTATCTTTAGTTGTTATAAGTACGATATCAGTCGCGCTGAGCTTAATTATAAGGATTCAATTGATCGCCGAAAGTGCAACATCCATCGTGGATTAGACTTTCCTTAACCTAAAAAAATGAAAAAGAAAGCATTAATATTTTTTGCAGTAATGTCAGTTGCAGTACTCGTTGCTGCTTTTTACCCAAGAGTTGACATGGTAGAGAAGGAAAAAACCATTCTCAATGCGCTTTTAACGGTGATGAACCACATTCACTTTGAACCGCGTACCTTGGATGACAAGTTTTCAAAAGAAGCTTTTGATGATTATTTAACTCAAATGGATGGTTCTAAACGCTTTTTGTTTCAATCGGAAGTTGATCAACTAAAGCAATATCAACTGCAAATTGACGATCAATTGAATGAAAATAGTTTGGAGTTTTTTGACAAATCATCTACTATTTTATTGCGTGCAATTGATCGTAGTCAAGCTATTTATGAGCAACTGATCAAGGAAGACTTCAACTTGAAGGAAAATGAAATGCTACAATTGGACGGGGAAAAGTTAGATTTTCCGAAAAATGCGGCAGATTTAGAAAAAAATTGGCACAAGAACATTAAGTATTATATCGTCGATAAGGTTTATCGTAAACTGGAACAACAGGAGAAAGAAAAAGATGAAAGCAAAAAGAAAAGTTTTGAGGAGTTGGTAGAAAAAGCGCAAGCAGATACTAAAGAGCTATTTGACGGATGGTTTAAACGCATCAAAGAGATTCGAAGATCCGATCGCTTTGAAATTTACCTCAATACTATTACCCAACTCTTTGATCCGCATTCTTCCTATTTCAGCCCAAAGGAAAAGCAAGATTTTGATATGGAAATGGGGGGTAGATTGGAAGGTATTGGTGCTCGATTGCAACAAACAGACGATTTCATCAAGGTCGTTTCTATCATGCCCGGTGGTCCCGCTTGGAAAGGCAAAGCATTGGAAGTTGATGACTTAATTACCGCCGTCACCCAAGAAGGCGAAGAAACCGTTGATATTCAAAATATGCGAATCGACGATGTGGTTTTGCTTATTCGTGGTAAGAAAGGAACGAAGGTGATCCTAACGATCAAAAAGAAAGACGGAACAATCAAAGATATTGAAATTATTAGAGATGAGATCATCTTAGATGCGGCTTTCGCTACCTCCGCCGTATTAGGCCTAGAAAATCAAATCGACAAAGTAGGCTACATCAAATTACCTACTTTTTATTCTACTTTCGACGGTGGGAATAGTTGCGCGGAAGATGTCAAAAAAGAAATCAATAAACTGAAAGATCAAAATGTTAAAGGCATTATTTTAGATCTTCGTTTTAATGGTGGTGGATCCTTGCAAGATGTGATCAAGATGAGTGGTTTATTCATCAAAGAAGGTCCAATTGTACAAGTAAAAGCAAAAGAGAAAGCTCCCTTAGTATACGAAGATGATGATCCGGGCGTCGTTTATCAAGGGCCACTGATTGTGATGGTTAATAATATTAGTGCTTCGGCTTCCGAAATTTTAGCCGCAGCTTTGCAGGATTACAAACGGGCGGTCATCGTAGGTAGTAGTTCAACTTACGGTAAAGCTACCGTACAGCAATTCATCGATTTAGATCGGGTGATTCGCGGGAGAGAAGAGATTAAGCCACTGGGACAAGTCAAACTTACCTTACAAAAATTCTTTCGGGTAAATGGAGGGTCTAATCAGCTCAATGGCGTTATTCCTGACATTATTTTACCAGACCAATATGCCTTTATCGAAATTGGAGAAAGAGAAAACGAGCACGCTTTATCGTGGTCAGAAATTGATCCTGTTCCACACGAACAAGATGTGTATCAACTCCCAGACCTCAAAGCGCTACAACTGAAAAGTAAAGCAAGAATTACCCAAGATGAAGATTTTCAACTGATCAAAGAAAATGCTTTATTATTCAAAAAGAATCGGGAAGAAACGGAGGTTCCAATTGCACTGGAAAATTATACCGATTTCATGGAAGCTAAGGAACAAGAAGCCAAGAAGTTTGAAAACTTACTGAAAGATCCAGTACCGGGGCTTATCGCCAAAAACCTTGAGATTGATTTAGCTCACATCAACGCGGATTCTTCTCGTATTGGTAGAAACGAAGATTGGATGAAACAAATACACCGAGATGTCTACCTCGAAGAAAGTCTATTGATTATGCAGGATATGTTGGAAGAACAGTAGACTCGGCTTACATCATCGTGGTGCTTCGCCAAATTCGGTGAAGTAATAAAATAAATATTTTTGGTAGAAATTAGACGCTTGCTAAGGACAAACGCTTGTCCTTAGCCTAGGCATCGTTTTGCCTTCCTTCTAATAGAATAGCATCCTAAATTATGTGGAAAAATTACTTAAAAATTGCGGTTCGTAACCTTTGGAAACAAAGAAGTTTTTCGGCGATCAATATGTTGGGAATGTCGATTGGAATGGCTTGCTGCTTCGTCATTATTCAATTCATTAGTTTTGAAACGAGTTACGACCAACACCACGAAAAAGGCGATCGTTTGTATTCCATGATTTACAAAATGAGGGGGACAACCCACGATCGAGTACCTCCTGCTTTGAGTCCCAAACTAGTAGAATATTTTCCAGAAATAGAGACTGCCGCCCGTTTGTACGCAAGAAATTTAAGCCTCCGCGTTCCCAATACCCCGCAGCAATTTGAAGTAACCCAAGCGCACTTTGTCGACACTACGATTACCCGTATGTTCAGCTTTGACTTTTTGCGTGGAAGCGCAAAGACTGCTTTAGCGGAACCATTTTCGGTTGTCTTATCCGAAAGCTTGGCACTGCGATTTTTTGGAACAACAGATATCCTAGACCGTAAAGTGCAATTAGCCGATAATAAAAATTTCCGCATCACCGGAGTCTTTGCCGATTTGCCCAAAGCGAGCACCCTCGATTTAAAATTATTGGTCAATTACCAAAATATGGTTGACGTCGAACCCGTACACGCGCAAGATCGCCTTAGCCAGATTTTAACGCGCAATTGGACCGCAACCCATTCGATGACTTACGTGCTACTCAAGCCAGGACAATCCTTAGCGCAAGTCAATTCAAAATTCAGGGGATTTATTGATCAATTTGGAGACGAACGCTTAAAGGCGACGCAAGATTTTAGCCTTTTCCCAATCGAATCCTATCATTTGTATGCGCCTACCGTTCCAAGTTCCAACCTTAATAATTTATACGTTTATGGCGGTTTAGCCATTTTGATTTTATTAATTGCTTGCATTAATTTCATCAACCTGAGTACCGCCGCTTCCTTACAACGAGCGAAAGAAGTAGGAGTGCGCAAAGTCTTAGGTGCCCGACGGCGATCCTTGGTTTTTCAGTTCTTAGGCGAAACCCTATTGCTTAGCTTTATCGCCTTTCTGTTGTCCCTTGTCTTGGTGCGTTTAGCCTTGCCTTACGTCAATAGTTTGACAGGATTATCCATGGTTTTTGCGCCTTTTTCTGATCCTCCTTTGCTACTTTCTTACTTGATTATTTTTGGCTTAACTGGCATTTTAGCAGGAAGTTATCCCGCTTTATTTGTAAGTAATTTCAAACCCATTAATGCTTTAAAAACAGCTGGTGCGGCTCAGCAGGCTGGGGGAATTAATTTGCGAAAAGCCTTGATTACTTTGCAGTTTTCCGCAGCGATCATTTTTATTTCGGTCGCTATGATCATTTTTCTGCAACTCAATTACCTCCGCAATCAGCCCTTAGGATTTGAGCAAGACTTAAGCTTAATGATACCGATTGATAGTCGCCAAAATTTGAATTCCGTTTTTCGAGGAGGTGATGCTAAAATTCGCCAACGGATGAATACTTTTGATGAATTATTGCTACAACACCCGAATATTAAAGCCGTTACGCAGTGTAGTCGTCCGCCGGGTTTGGGAGCCATTGGTAGGAATGTTTGGACCAAAGAAATTCCACCGGAGGACAATTTTTTTGCCCGTGTACTCGCCGTGGATTACGATTTTGTAGAAACCTTTAATCTTGAGCTTGTTCGCGGAAGAGACTTTGATGCTACTTTTGGAACAGATCATCTGAGTAGTTTTGTGATCAACGAAACGGCAATTCCGGCTTTAGGTTGGAAAGACATTGACGAGGCAATTGAGAATGAATTAGAAGTAGAAGGGAAGAAGGGAAAAGTGATTGGTATACTCAAAGATTTTCATTTCTCGAGTTTATATAGTCCCATCAATCCACTAATTCTGGAAGTTCAACCCGGCGCATTTTCTTACTTCGGTATTCGATTAGAAAATAACCAAGCTGCGCTGGCGACGATAGCTTTCATTAAAGAAAATTGGGGTAATTTTTTCCCCGAGAAAGTCTTCGAATTTGAGTTCCTCGATCAATCCATTGCCGACCAATACCAACGCGAGGTACGCTTAATGAGTTTTGTGCGCTACTTTGCCTTCATTGCTGTATTTATCGCCTGCTTTGGCTTATTTGGGTTGGCAGCTTTGATTACCCAACAGCGCTTCAAAGAGATTGGTATTCGCAAAATTCTCGGCGCTTCTGTCTTTCAAATTCTCCGCTTATTAGCGGTAGATTATCTAAAATTGATTGGGATAGCGATGTTTTTTGCCGTACCGCTTAGCTGGTATCTTGTGAATAATTGGATGGAAAACTTCAGCTACCGGATTCCTTTTCCTTGGTGGGTGCCAATTACCAGTGGATTACTCGTTATTTTGATTGCATTCTTGACGATTAGTTCCCAAGCAATCAAAGCTGCTTGGTCAAATCCGGTGAACGCGCTGAGATATGAGTAGCAAAATAGGGGAGGTGTAGCGTCAGCAAAATCGTGGCTAAATTTTTTCTGCTGCTATTTTTTTTTATTTTTTGATTCAATTTTTCTCCCTCAAATGTGAATTCTTTTTTTGTAAAACTTGTTTTGATGCGCTGGTAAAATGCTTTGCTGTGATTCAATCATTCCATTTTTCATGATGCTTTTAAGGAACTTCCTTGGTTCATTTTTTTTGTCAACTTTTTTTGTCAATACAGCTGATTGTAAAAGTTTAGATTTATAGTTGAATGGATTATAGGCAATCTTATAAATCTAGTATTTATTTTAACATAAATTAATTATGTTAACTAGCTGTTTTTTCTTTTGTCCGTCCAGATAGGAGCAAGTATTCTTATAACATCCTTCTGATCGCTCAAAGCTAAATCGCTACAGTTTCCTTATAAATAACTCCTTATCTCATATCAATGTATTTTCCCTAAATCGCTCCTCACTCAGCTTTTTCCCTAGAAATAGCGCATATCTACCTTATAACCAATGCTAGAAAAAATCTCACAGTATAAACGTGCTGAGCATCGCGTAGCGAATGACGGACTGTACGGTGGGTCGTACAGAGGATTTATTAAAATACAAATATTGCGGTGAATACCC
>CALFBG010000181.1 GCA_937951685.1 uncultured Saprospiraceae bacterium
GGAAAATCTTTGCGTTTGGCGTTTAGAAATTTCAGGAGTCGGAACATCTTTAAGACGACGAGCAAATCGTGTTTGGAATATTGTCGCAAAGAGGCTAAAACACCGTTGAGTACTTCCGCAAACTTCACGGGCGTTGTCCAGAGTACTACGGGCGGAATATTTCCCTCCTCTGTGGGTAAAACGAAGGCACCGTGATCGATTAGTTTCATTTTTTCTGCAAATAGAATGGTTAAGTAGTCAATCGAAAGTAGGGCTGTTCCCGGATCATTGATACCCGGACTCATTGCTTTAACGGCAATTTCGGTAATTTGTCTAAAACCTACAATGGGATCTTCTTCTACTAATTTGTCAATGCTAAAGATAAAAGTGCCGAGTATCTTATGCTGTAGTGCTGTTTCGATTTGTCGGTTGCAAGCAAATAAGTCGGTGCCTTCCAAAATGAACTCGCTTTCAGGAAGCAACACTTTTATTTTTAAGTCTTCATTCTGGCAAATTTTAACTAATGTTTCTTTTTGAATGGATCTAAGATAACCCGATCGATCAGATTCGTAGCGTTGCCACGAGTCAATATTTGGCGAGAGCGGTGCTGCTTGTTGGTTTTCTACCGTAGACTTCAAATTGTGGAGCGTTACCAGCTGTAAAGATTTTAAAATCTTACCAACTTGTACGGATTCTGAAATGGAATGAATGAAAAACACAAATAGCATTAAACACTGCAACCCCAAAAAAATACCAAAGAGAATGCTAATACCGGGTAGACTTGCATCTTCATTTTCGGGGTTGATATTCATTGCAAAAATCAAGCAATACGTAATGGTTCCGAGGTAAGTACCCAATACAATTTGGTGAAACTTATTAGAGATCAAGCTTGGCAAAATTCGGGGAGAATAATTCGAAGCGGCATTGTTGAGCAACACCATTACCATCGAAAAACTAAAAACCATTAACGAAATCAAAGCGCCGACTAAGGTTGTCAAGATAGAATGCGCGACGTCTCCACTTTTAATTAATAAAAAAGAAGGAAGTTGGTCCTGCCAATTACTCGTCAAGCCGTGTTGTTCCCAATAAATCATGACTCCCGTCAAAAAGAAAAAACCAATGATAATCAGACTGGGCAAAAAAGCAATACTCGAAATAATTTTCTGATACAAAAATTGAAAGAAGTAGGGGAGTCGCTTAAATTGTTTAATCCATTGCATACAACATACATTTTATATTATAGACTTTGCTGTTAGCCGTTCCTTCGTTTACAAAGTACTAAGGTACTTATTGATACTTGACTAAAGCAATAAAAACGAAAAAGTTCACGGATGAAGCTGCTGTTTAGCTGGATTGTCCTGCATTTAAGCCTTTTTTTGTGCGCAAAATATTTTTACTAAAGAAAATATTTGCCTTCTCTGAACAACTAAGGTACTCGCCCGTTCTAGAGAAGAACAGCAACAAAAATATTCACAATTAAAAAAATAAAACTTTATGTTAGACCAATTTAGCGATGCTTTAAAAAAATTATATGAAAAATTAGAAGCTTGGTTTAACGACATTGTTCTCGCTCTCCCCAATATTGTTCTCGCTGCAATCGTGTTAGCGTGCTCTATTTTCTTAGCGCGTTATTTAAAAAGATTAGCTTGCAACGCCTTGTATCGCGCTACGGGAAACAAAACTGTCGTGGGCGTACTTTCTAACATTGTTGTGGGTGTTTTTATGATTTTAACGCTCTTCATTATTTTAAACATTTTGAACCTGAGTGAAGCCGTTACGGCTTTATTGGGTACCGCCGGGGTAATTGGTTTGGCAGTAGGTTTAGCATTACAAGATCCACTGATTAATTTATTTTCTGGTGTATTAATGAGTGTGAAAGATTACTACCAAGTAGGTGACTTGATTGAGACGAATGGTTATTTTGGTAGAATTTCAAAAATCACCCTTCGGTCAACCGTTATTTTACAGCCAGATGGTCAGGAAGTAATTATTCCAAATAAAGAAGTACTGCAAAATCCATTGAAAAACTTTTCTCACAATGGTAAAAGAAGAGTTGATATCAGCTGCGGAGTTGCTTATGGCGACGATTTAGAGCAAGTAAAAAAAATAGCAATTAATGCCATTGAAGAATGTGGCTTGAATATACGGGAATCAAATCCCATCGAATTATACTTTACAGAGTTTGGAAATAGTTCCGTCAACTTTACCCTGCGCTTTTGGAAAAATATTACGGCGCAAGCAGATTATCTTAAAGCACAAGATATGGCGATCATCGCCTTGAAAAAAGCTTTTGATAAAAATGGAATTACAATTCCATTCCCAATTACAACGCTAGACTTTGGAGTTGTTGGCGGCTTGAGAATTGACGAAGTATATCCACCGAATACCATTAAAAGTCCCAACGGAAAAACGAATGGTTCAATGGTGAAGACACCAAACTAGTCGCAGCACCTCAATTAAGAATTGATGAGTAAAATAATTTGTATTGTACTTTTACTATTTCATTAAAATAAAACCTAAGATCATGGATAATAAAGAAGATCTAAAAGTAGCCTCAAAAACGCTACTAGAAAAAATACAAAAGAAAATTGACGAACTCTCTGGTGAAGTTAATGCTTACGGAAAGTCGGGAAACGAAGCAGTAATCGGTAATGTCAATCGACTGAAGACACAAGAGTTTAAACTCAAAACGGCAATCGAACGGTTAGAAGGAATGGATACGGCGGATTTTCAAGAAGAAGGTTCAAGTTTTCAGAAAAACTTAACTGCGGCAGAAGAAGCATTACTGTCTATCTAGTTTAGTAAACTTATAAAAAAAATACACTAACGTGTTGACTATACTCAATAAATGAAGTTTTTACAATACTTCAACATCAACATTTATTAACCTTAAAATTTTATAAAAAAAATGCAAAACAATAATAGTAATAATAATAACAACTTATTAGTAGGAATCGGAATTGGATTAATCGCAGGTGGTATT
>CALFBG010000182.1 GCA_937951685.1 uncultured Saprospiraceae bacterium
GATCATCATATCGAAAAATAGAAAATATTAAGCAAGAAGCCAAATTCTAAAACTTGTTTTAAAATTCAACTATAGTAGACTTTATTCGAAAGAGAATCTGAAATTATAACTAACTGATTATCAATACTCATTTTTCTGTAAAAAGAACTTTCGAATAAAGTCAAGTGGGTAAACCTACTTAGCAGTGACTACAGCATAAAAAAAACCTAACAGCTTGTCTTAGCACAAACTGTTAGGTTTTGAAAAATAGCACTTGCGTTGAAGTCAACGCTTGTATTTATTTTGAGCTATTGGTACGTACTAATTTTCTTAAACTAGTACCTTGATCTGTTTTGATCTTAAGGAAATAAATTCCACTTGTCAAACCGTCCAATTGATCCAATTGAATACTTTGTTGCCCCGTAGTCGCAATCGTAGTGAAATTACGATACATTACTTGCCCTGCGACGTTGATAATTTCAATATCAATCGCACTCGCAGCTTTTAAATCAAAGTTGATCGACAAGCTGTTTTGGAATGGATTTGGAAAAATTGACAAATCACTCAAACTTGGATCTTGTGCGACACTTACCGCACAATCTGTCTTGAAGGTCTTGGTAGCAGAGTAGTCACTATTCATATTTGGGCAGTTCGTTCTGATTTGATACTGATAATCTCGACAATCAATTAAGTTATCAATTTGATAATCTGGACCAGGAATCGTGACGGTCGTCCAAGTAACTGAAGTTGGTTCTTTGTAGCGAAGGTTGAAGGTGATTGTACCGAACATTGAGCCTCCCCAAGTGATGACCGCATAATTTTCTCCAACTTCAGTGGTATCAATATTAAGAGGAATATTACATTCACATTCAGTACTGAAAACGTAGGTGGTAGAATAAGGACTTACTTCGTTATCACAAACGGAAGCGACTTGGAATTCATAATCGCTACAACCCATTAAATTACTAAGGGTTGTACTTAGATCGGTTACGTTTTGATCAATCCAATCGGTAGCACCTACGGTTCGATATTGAAGCGCGTAACTGTTGGCTAAGCCAATTCCATTCCAGCTCAAAGTAGCCTCGGTTAAATTAATATCTGTTACATTGAGGCCTAGCGGAGGATCACAACTTGGTACGCCTGGCATGATATTGATACAGTAATCTTCATATTCTCCATCGTAGCCAGTTGCGCAAGGCTCTGGTTTCGCATTCGTATTTCCACCGGAATTCCAAATCATACCGACGCGCATTCGAGTTAGACCAGTTAAGGCATTTCCGGGGATGGAAATCGTACCAGTAATAGTTTCATCGCTTCCCGTTTCTGTTTCAAACGCAATTTCTCCGGGTTCATCAAAGTTTCCATTTTGATCGTAATCAATCCAGATTTTCCAGTTAACATTCTCGGAGAAACCAGGGAATGCCACCGTAAGGCTCACATCGTAGGTGTTGTTGGTTTCAACGTCCGTTGAGCTTCCCGTAAAGTCGCCGTATCCATCATTATTTCCGGAATTATTCACGAGCGTATGAATCGTGATCGCATCAATATATTCGTATTGAGTACTTCCATCTATTTCACAATAGGGTAAATCGGTACAAGCGCCACAACCAAAGGTTTGGAAGCTAACGAGGGGAGCATAATCTACTGCTCCGGTGACACAAACCGTTTGGATTTGTGCCTCATAGATTGTACAATCAGTTAAATTTTCAAGCGCAACGCTTGTTCCCGTAATTCCCGTTACTTCTGTCCAAGCCATTGTGCCTTGTTCTCGGTAACGTAAATTGTACGCAGTAGCCGCAAGAATACTAGACCAATTAAAGTTAATACCATCATTAGTTAAATCTGTAAAAGCCAAATCATCGGGAGAGATGCAACATCCATCCGTTTGAAAAGGATAACTAACGGAAAAGCCACTTGTTGTATCAGGGCAAATTGTTTCTAATTGTATCTCGTAATTAGTACAAGCTGTTAATGCGTCTAAGCTCATCGGGCTAGTAGCATTGTTCATGGTATTCCAGTCGGTCGCACCGATTGCTCTCCAACGCATGGTTACTGCCGTAGCAGAATCAGGAACGCCCCAAGACACCTGTGCTGCTACATCCGTGATATCCGTTACATCGAGCGCGAAAGGTTGGGGACAAGGGCCACAATTTTCTAAAACTAGCTGTAAACTATTATATACATTAAGACGACCTCCCGTTACCGTAATGCCCTCTAAGCTTTGGTTAGGATCTACACCATCAAATATATATTGACGAACCAATAAAGCGGCTTCTTTTGGGTCGGCTTTCGCCAAAGCAGTCAGATTGGAACAAGGCGCAGAGTAAAGTAATGCTATTGCTCCTGCTACGTGGGGGGTCGCACCAGAGGTACCACCAAAACCACCGTAACCATTATTGCCTTCCACGGTCCAAGTCTGTGCTCCAAAAGCGCCCAAATCAATGGTATTCGTTCCATATCCAGCACCAGTTACTTTGACATCATTTCGGTTCATGTTGGTAACACTAATCATAAAATCGCTAGGACAACCCGTAGGTAAATCACTAACTGCATCAATATCAAAATTTGCGTTGGCGGTCGCACCTGCGCTCAAAATACCGTGATATCCCAAAGTGTCATAAAAAGCACACCAAAGGGGAGCATCTGCGGGTTGACCTTGGTTGATTCCCCAAGAAGAGTTAGTCGCTACTACAAAAGCGCCTTCTGCACCGTTCGTTTCGTTGTATTTTTTACGGAAGCCTAATGGGTAACTATAAGCTTCGAGTACTTCAGATTCTACCCCAGTACCACCTGCCACTACCATTATTTTTACATTCCAGTTGACTCCTGCAACACCAATATTGTTGTTCCCGACGGCACCAACGATTCCTGCTACGGAAACGCCGTGATCGTTAAAGGTAACGCCTATATTGTCATCATTAGAACCAGTATCCCAACCAAAGTAATCATCCAAAAAACCATTTCCATCGTCATCAATTCCATTGTCTGGGATTTCAGCACGGTTGATAAATAAGTTCTCCTGCATATCTTCGTGGCTAAAGTCCCAGCCCGAATCCACTACACAGACGACAATTGTATCACCATCCGTGGTTAGACCACCAGTGGTAATATCCCAAGCTAGGTCCATATCAATATCTGCACCAACGGTACCACCATTAGCACCAGTATTGATGTATTGCCATTGATCCATGAATTGTGGATCGTTTGGAATCATTTGACGGTATTCTTCAATAATGTGATTAAACTGAGCAATATCGATGCTCGGTTGAGCCCTTAAATAGGCTAGGAATCGCTTTTCGTCAATGCGGGTAAAGTCAAAGTGGAGCAACCATATATTTACGTGCTCCGAAATGCGTTTTATAACTCTTAATTTAGTGAAGTTGCCATCGAAATACTGAAGTTCTCGAGAAAGTTTGTGTACATCGGTATCGGAAGGTACTTGAATCATGACATCTCCCTGGACATAGCTCAGTTTTTGAGCATGGAGAGCGCTGAAGCCAAATACGGAGAGCAATAAAATAGCTAAATAGTAGCGTGATCTTTTTTTCATTGTTAGTGGGTGCTTAAGTTAATTTATTGGTGATCTTATCTAAGTACACTGTGTACTAAGTAAGGTTCTATTTTGAAGGATTTATTTTAGGCGAGAACAAGGCAAAAAAATTAAGCATAGCAGGGCTATGGTTCCTTTTTTTAACGCAGTAATCGTCAAAAAGAAGTCTTCAAAATGAAGTACTATTTATTACACAGTGTACTAAGTTGGCACTAAAATAAAATAACTTGCCTTTACTTGTCTGAAAAATACCCTAAAATATGGGGTCATGACATAAAGAAGACAATGTCATGAGGATTTGAGCAGGAGATCGCTTCTTAAAGTGCTTCTTCAAAATAATCGAAGTAGTATAATTTAAAGTATTGTAAATCAGAATAATACCTTTTTAGCTTTTACCCAAGCCATGGTCGGGGGGATAGTTTATGCTGCCTTAGCGGTGAAGATAGCAGGCTGAAATATTGGGGTTGGGTATTTTTTACAAACTATGATCATAAAAACATCAGTGGTGATGGATTACTAGCGCCTAAAATAGCGCTTATGGTGTAGATGTTAAAGCAATTAGTCGCTATTCAATTTTGAATAGTGACTAATTTACATTGGTGCTTATTTACGTTTTAAGAATTGCTTAAACGAGTAAGCATAAAACGGTTGTTCGGGACTCAAAATGCTAATCAGGTTGCAAAAAATATTTTGACTATTCTCTAGTAGAATGATACGCTACATTTTTTAATCTATAGTAGTTGGCTGTTTTAAATAACTTTATGTGCAGACCATCAGTATTTTACATAACCATTAAATAATATTTTGAAAATTAGAATCTTGTTTGAATCTCCTCAGGTCTTGATCTTAGGCGAGGGGGATACTGGAGCTTGATTTCTATAAGTCAAATTCAAAAAATACTTGAGCAAGGACTAAAAAATGCCTTTTATAGCATATTTCAAAAAAAAACGAAATGCTCATGTTATGATAGAACTAGTATGATCTTACTATATGCTTTGTGTAAAATGATTATTCCTGACTATTTGATAAACGCCGTACTAACTCTAATTTTATGCTATTAAAAAAGGTCTATTATGAGAGTAGTTAGAAAGTAGTTTTACACGTTAATATTTTACAAATTACAATAGAAGTTTTAAACTTCTTTAAATAAAAAAGGTCACCATATTATTACAAAAAATTAAAAATTATTGGCTGTGGAAGATGAAGCTATATATTTACATAGCTCATGTTAGAAAATCAAAACAAAAAAAATATCGATATTTTTCGAATAAGCACTATTACAAGCTTACTCTTTGTATTTAAGAGAACGTTCAAATTTGTTTAAGAAGTATTGATAATGAATTTACTATGTATTGCGAAATTTTTATGTGCCCCCTCGGGCTACATGCCATTAGAAAACAAATAAGTATCCAATAGTAAAACAAAAGAATTATTAGATAATTCACCTTGTTTTGAGCAATAAGTATTAACACAATTTAATCAGTGATTTAATTTGTATTGGTACTTAAGTATTCTAAAAATTTGTTACACACCAAACTTTATCATTCCGAATAATTTAACGTTTAAATAGTGAATGATTTAATTAGTTACTTACAACAGCCCAAGTGTTTAATGATATTGATGCTACAATAATTTTTATTTGAGGTCTTACACTAAGACCCTGTAAGAAACTAGGAATTATACCACACCTTACTGTTTATCAACTACTCACACCGAATATCAGCCTTATTGCCAATTAATCAACTGTGTTTTACCTCGAATCACTAACCCTAACGCTAACGAAGCGCAAGAAGAAGGTGCTAGTAAGAGAGGAAATTAATGTTTATGCTTGAGCATAAGTTAATCAAGATTAGGTAGAAGCCTAATAACCATGTGAAGTTTAAAAATCATAAATAATGATGAATTGTTTTCCGTTGCATTTATCACAACAAGAAATTTATTTTGATCAAGTAATCAAACCTAATAGCCCATATTATAATGTGGGAGGTTACGTCGTATTGAAAGGTAAACTTGATAAAAATATTTTTGCACAAACTATTAATAGCTTGCCCGAAGTATTTGACGCGTTGCGGCTTCAATTTAATTTCGATGAAATAGCTCCTCAATGTGAATTTTCTTCCCCTATTGCTGCACCCAAATATGCAGAAATGGATTTCACTACTGCTCCAGATCCCCAAATGGCGGCAATGGATTGGATGCAAGGGCGTTTTAATCAAGCTTTTGATTTAAAAGGCAATCAATTTTATGAAAATTACTTGCTTCAGGTAGGAGTGGACGAATATTGGTGGTTCATGCGATATCACCATTTAATTACGGATGGCTTTGGCTTTTCGGTATTGATGCACTACGTGGCAGATCAATATTCACAATCCGTTAACTCGAAGATTACGCCAAAAACATTTAATTTTCCCACTTATCAAGCGGAAATCCAAAAATCCTTGTCTTATCTAGACTCAGCATCTTATGCCAAAGATGCGAAGTATTGGTTAGATTTATTCGCGCAAGTTCCAACACCAATTTTATCAAAAAAAGTTAATTCAGATCGCTTAGCCGAACAAGGTGGTATTTTAACGCTGGAAATTGGCGCAGCACAAAGAAAGCGTTTTGAAGAAATAGGACAATCCGTAGGAACGGGATTACAGCAATTAACCTTGGCTGCGCTAACCCTACTTTATGGTCGTACCGAAAATCGAGAAACCCTCGTTTTTGGTGTTCCTTTGCATAAACGTAGAAATAAAATACAACGGAATACCGTCGGAATGTTTACCGGAGTAATTCCGTTCAAAGGCGTTTATCAAGAAGATCAAACGCTAGAAAATTTAATTAAAGCTGTTAAAAGCCAACAACGGAGTGATTATCGGTACCAAAACTATCCAATTAGTCATTTAAACCGTGCCCTAAAATTATTACAAGAAGATCGAGCTCAATTATTTGAAATTGAAGTCATTTACGATCAACTTGATTTTGTTTTAAACCTAGATGGTCTCGCATCTAAGTCTCAGTTTCTCTCAAGTGATGCTAAAATTAGTCCACTCGAATTTCGATGGTGTGATTACGGCGCAGCCCAACCACTTGAATTAAAGTTGAGCTACGCTACAGCATATCTTTCAAAAGAAGAGGCAGATTTATTAGCGCATCGCTTGCTACATATTCTTGATCAATTTGCGACGGCGCTAGATCAGAAAGTATCGAATATTGATATTTTACCAAAAGCAGAAGAACAATTACTTTTGCAGGATTTTAATCAAACGCAAGCAACTTATCCTCAAGATCAAAGTTTAATTGAGTTGTTTGAACAACAGGTTGAGCGAACACCGGAGCAAATTGCACTTAGCTTCGCCAACGAAAAACTGAGCTACCAAACGCTTAACGAAAAAGCCAACCAACTCGCTCATTTTTTAGCAAAAAAAGGAGTGAAAGCTAATGATATGGTGGCCGTTTTACTCGAACGCTCAACGAATATGCTCGTCAGCTTATTGGCCATTCAAAAGCTAGGCGCAGCTTATATTCCGATTGATCCCGCCTATCCAGAAGAAAGAATTGCTTACATTTTGGAAGATACGGCGGTGCAACTAATCGTAACGAGTAAAGATCAACAACATCTTTTGCCATTGCAAACGGAGATGGAAATTGTTTTTATCGCTGCTAGCCAAAAAACTATTCGTAAAGCACCCACTAAAAACCTCGGTGTCTCACACGCTCCGGAAGCTACCGTATACCTTATTTATACCTCTGGTTCTACGGGTAAGCCCAAAGGGGTAATGATTTCAAATCGAGCACTCGTGAATTTCTTATCTACGATGTTAGATAAGCTGATTCTGCAACCTCAAGAAAAATTTGAACGGCTACTTGCCTTGACCACTTACAGTTTTGATATCGCATACCTCGAATTATATCTCCCTTTGATTACTGGAGCAGAAGTAATTCTAACCACGCGAAACGTCAGTATGGATGCGGAGTTACTGAAAGCGTTGATTGCAAAAACTCGCCCGAGCTTGATCCAAGCAACGCCTTCAACTTGGCAATTATTAGTTGATGGTGGTTGGACGAATGAAGAAGGCGTTCTTATCCTTTCTGGAGGAGAACCGATCAAAGAAAGACTTAAAAATATTCTTACTGGATTAAGTGCGCAAGCCGTTTGGAATATGTATGGCCCAACGGAAACTACCATTTGGTCAACGATGGGATTATTGCAACGAAATACGAAAGTAAACATCGGTAAGCCAATTGCAAATACACAAATTTATATTTTAAAAACAACTGCGGATACGAAAACCGTTAGCCGGAAAGATTTACTGCCAATTGGTGGCATTGGCGAATTATGTATCGCTGGAGATGGTCTGGCAACGGGCTACTTAAACCGTCCCGAATTAACGCAAGAAAAATTTATTGCAAATCCATTTAGTGATACTCCTAACGCAAAACTATATCGCACGGGAGACTTGGCAAGATGGCTGCCGAATGGTGACTTGACCTGTCTGGGTAGAATGGATGATCAAGTCAAAATTCGAGGACACCGAATTGAATTGGGAGAGATAGAAACTGTTTTGCAACAATACGAATTTGTAAAAGCCTGCGTTGTCGTGGCAAAAGAAAACGTCGTAGGTCGCAATACGCTAGTTGCTTATCTTACCGTTACTAATACCTTTGATGAAGCGGCACAACTCCAACTACGAACATTTTTAGCGGAGAAGTTACCTAATTATATGATTCCAAACCTCATGCACGCGTTGGAATCTTTGCCGTTAACACCCAATGGTAAAATTGATAAAAATGCCTTACCTGATCTTGATGGAACAATGCTTTTGAGCACGGCATACCTTGCACCTCGTACTGCGCTCGAAACAAAATTGACTGCAATTTGGAAAACAGTATTGGAGCTTGATCAAGTTGGGGTTATGGACAACTTTTTTGAGTTAGGAGGACATTCTCTATTGGCGAGTAGAGTAGTGGCTGCAATTCGAAACGAACTCGAACTTAATGTTGCGATTAAAGATTTATTTACCCACAAATCTGTTGCCGCACTAGCTAGTTATCTTGCCGCACAAGAAGCAACTGCACAGCCTAAAGTTACAGCAACTACAAGACCCGATCAAATTCCTTTGTCCTTTTCACAAGAACGACTTTGGTTTATTGATCAACTCGAAGGTAGTACACATTATCACATGCCATTCGTCCAACGTATGTCGGGAGATTTGTCGATCAAACATTTAACCGAAGCGTTCAAAATACTAGTGAATCGTCACGAGATTTTAAGGACGGTGATGCACGAAGAAGAAGGTATTGTATATCAGCAAGTATTAGCTAAAAATCAATGGAAGCTATCCTACGAAGATCAACTCGCCGATACGAGCGAAGCAGCCTTAGCATCATTGGTACAAGAAGAATTGGCAAAGCCTTTTAATCTTGCGAAAGATCACTTACTCCGAGTGAAAGTTGTAAAGCTTTCCGCCCAAGAAAATTTATTAATGCTCGTCTTACACCACATCGCTTCGGATGGTTGGTCTAATTCGATTTTTATTGAAGAATTAGCTGCACTTTATGCGGCGCAAAAAAGCAACAAAGCAGCAGCACTTCCTGCACTGCCGATTCAGTATGCAGATTATGCAATCTGGCAACGCAATTATTTGCAGGGAACAGTGCTAGAAAATAAATTGAACTATTGGGTTGAAAAAATGCAAGGGGCAGCAGTTTTAGATTTGCCTACTGATTTTCTACGTCCCGTTGTACAAAGTCTGAAGGGAAGTCAATTCGATTTTAAATTATCGAAGCCAGTGGCGAGTGCCTTAGAAGCACTAGCTCAACAAGAAGGAGTGACAATGTTCATGCTATTGTTATCAGCTTTCAAAACTTTGTTATTTAAATATACCCGACAAGAAGATATTACCATTGGTACACCAATTGCCAATCGGTCACAAGCAGAATTGGAATCATTAATTGGGTTTTTCGTCAATACCATTCCTTTGCGTAGCAATTTAGGGGAAAACCCTCGTTTCCACGATTTATTGACGCAAGTGAAAACAACAACACTTGACGCTTATCTACACCAAGATGTTCCTTTTGAAAAAATTGTCGAAAGGGTAGTGGAAGAGCGGGACTTAAGTCGCTCTCCTTTATTCCAAGTTATGTTTTCTTACGAAAATAATTTGGATGTTACTAAAGTTGACTTAGCGTCTAAATTGAAACTTAAGCGTTCGGAAACAGGCGAATCTGATGCATTTGCTTATGCCGTTTCTAAATTTGATTTAAGTTGTACCGTTACTAAAAATACGGAAGGCTTGAACCTTACCTTGGAATATTGTAGTGATTTGTTCGAACCAGAAACGATGGTAAGATTGGCTGCACATTTCAACAATTTACTATCCTCCATTATTGTTAATCCTTACGAGCGTTTAGACCAATTAGGCGTGCTTGACCTTCAAGAGACGCAACGGTTACTAACGACTTTCAACGCGACAACGAGTGCGTACAATGAGGAAGAAACAATTTTAGATTTATTCGAAGCACAAGTATTGCAAAGTGCGAAGCGCTTAGCAATCAGTTTTGAAAATAAAGAGATTAACTATCAAAAACTGCACGAACGTTCGAATCAACTAGCCAACTATTTACAAAAAGAGCATCCACAGTCGGAGGCTTTGATTGCGGTTTGTATGGATCGTTCGATTGACATGGTGGTTGCGCTCTTAGGTATTCTAAAGTCAGGCAATACCTATGTTCCGATTGATCCAAATTATCCACAAGAAAGAATTGCGTACATTATTGATGATGCAAAAGTGTCTTTGGCGATTTGTGATGAAAAGAACCAAGCGTACTTTGCTACAGAAGAAGGATTAACCACAATTGTCTTCGATCAACTCCAAAACAAGCTTGCGAAAACATCGAAGAAAAATGTAGTACGCAGCATTGCAATGGATCAAACGGCGTACATTATTTATACTTCTGGTTCAACGGGGAAACCCAAAGGAGTGATGATTACGCACGGCAATATTGCAGCGTTTATGCACTGGGCACAACTAGAATTTTCGGCGAGTAATTTTGAAGTGGTTTTTGCGGGAACGTCAATTTGTTTTGACCTTTCGCTCTTTGAAATCTTTTATACCCTAAGTGCAGGAAAGAAAATCCGCCTACTAGAAGATGGCTTAGACATTCAAAACTATCTGGCTACAGAAGAAGCGATTTTATTAAATACCGTACCGAGTGTGATGAAGACTTTGCTAGAGCAAGCAGTAGATTTGTCACAGGTGACGGTAATCAATATGGCAGGAGAACCGATTCCATTGTACGTCCAAAATAACTTGGATTTGTCGCGGATGGAGGTACGGAACTTATATGGACCATCAGAGGATACCACTTACAGTACTTGCTACCGAATCAAAGGCGCGGAGCATATTTTAATTGGTCAACCGCTTGCCAATACGCAAGCTTACGTCTTGGACGAGCAGCAGCAATTGGTACCGCTAGGAGCAAAAGGCGAACTCTGCTTGAGTGGAGCAGGCGTTGCTAAAGGATACTTGTATCGCCCTGAATTAACAACGGAAAAATTTATTGAAAATCCATTTTCACCCGGTGAATTATTGTATCGCACGGGCGATTTAGTTCGTTGGTTACCTGATGGTAATTTGGACTTTTTAGGTCGAATGGATACGCAGGTGAAAATCAGAGGTTATCGAATCGAATTAGGAGAAATTGAAACTGTTTTTCAACAATCCGAAATCGTTAAAGAAGCAGTTGTTATCGCAACGGAAGAGGAGACGGGCGTCAAAACTTTAGTCGCCTATCTAACCACAGAAGCCACTTACGACGAAGCTGCCCAAGCAGCATTGCAATTATATCTGACGACGAAGTTGCCAGATTATATGGTTCCGAATGTGATTATGCACTTAGCAGAATTGCCTTTAACACCAAATGGGAAAGTAGATAAAAAAGCTTTGCCAAAGCCAGACTTAGCAAGCTTAACGGGAACCGCTTACGTTGCTCCTCGAACTGCATTAGAAACTCAAATCGTTACAATTTGGGAAGGACTGCTGCCCGTCGAACAAGTTGGTGTTTTTGATGATTTCTTTAAGTTGGGTGGACATTCTTTACTCGCCACGCGGGTGGTTTCTGCCATTCGGAAAGCCTTGAATATTGAGTTGGCAATTAAAGATTTATTTACCTATACGAACGTTGCTACTTTAGCAGAATTTGTTAGTCAACGCGCTAAAAAATCGACGAGTCCAAAGATCATTGCTAAAAAGAGACCAGTAAAAATTCCTTTATCTTATGCACAAGAGCGCTTGTGGTTTATTGATAAATTAGAAGGCAGTACCGCGTATCATTTACCCGTTGTCCAACAAATATTTGGAACACTCGACGTCAATGCGATGTCTGATGCTTTCCAAGAAATTGTAAACCGACACGAAGCTTTACGAACCGTTTTTGTCGGAGAAAAAGGACGCGCTTACCAAAATATATTAGCACCTAATCAGTGGAAATTAGCTTACGAGGAAATAGATGCTGATTTATCTAAAGCCGACTTAGCGGACTTAGTAACTACCGAAATCAATACGGCTTTTGATTTAACAAAAGACCATATGCTGCGCGTAAAATTATTCAAGTTGGCAGCAGAAGAATATTTGTTGGTCTTGGTATTACATCACATCGCAGCGGATGGTTGGTCGAGCCCTATTTTCTTGGCAGAATTGTCTGCTCTGTACACAGCAAAGTTGAATAACGCAGTAGTTACACTGCCTGAATTACCAATTCAATATGCAGATTACGCTTTGTGGCAACGCAATTATTTAACGGCGGAACAATTAGATGAAAAATTAGGATATTGGGAGACACAACTCGCGGGAACGGAAGTATTAAATATACCAACAGACTTCGTTCGTCCTGCCGTACAAAGTAAAGCAGGAAAGCATTTTAAATATAGTTTAGAGGGCGCACTGGCTACACAATTGCAAGATTTGTCACAAGAAATGGGCGTTACGATGTTTATGTTGCTCTTGTCGAGTTTCAAAGTATTGCTACATAAATATACCGGACAAACCGACATTACGGTAGGTACACCAGTCGCGAATCGAACGCAACAAGAATTAGAAGGACTTATTGGTTTCTTTGTGAATACACTGGTTTTACGCAGTGACTTAGAAGCAAATCCGAGCTTTACAGCATTATTAGCGAATGTTAAAGAAACAACTTTATCGGCTTATCAAAATCAAGAAGTTCCTTTTGAGCAAATTGTGGATCGAGTAGTGACTACGCGAGATAGGAGCCGAACGCCCTTGTTTCAAGTCATGTTTACGTACGAAAATGATCCAACGCCTTTAACTTTCGAATTAGGGGATTCGCTTGACACTACATTAGCTTCCGACGAATTCATCGCTACGGAAACAGCTAAATTTGATTTAACGCTAACCGTTACGACCGTTAACGATAACGTGGAGTGTCACGTTGAATATTGTAGTGCTCTATTCTTGCCGGAGACCATCACTCGCATGATGCAACATTTTGAAAGTTTACTTTCTACGATCGTTGCCAATCCTAACCAAACGCTTGATCAGTTGAATATGCTCAGCGATCAAGAGCGGACGCAAATACTCAAAGACTTTAATACTACGCAACGGACTTATCCCAAAGCGCAAACCATTCTGGACCTCTTTGGCGCGCAAGTTCTTGAAAGACCTAAGCAAATTGCAATCAGTTTTGCAGGAACGAGCCTGACTTACGAGGCTTTGGATAAAAAGTCTAATCAATTAGCACACTATTTAGTGAAACAAGGCGTCCAGCCAGATAGCTTAGTTGGTGTCTGTTTGGATCGTTCCCTCGAATTGGTAATTAGTTTACTCGCGATTCAAAAAACGGGTGCGGCTTACGTTCCCATTGATCCCGCTTATCCTTTAGATCGAATTAGCTATACTTTATCTGATGCAAACTGTGAGGTTCTATTAGGAAAAGAAGATTTAGCAGCGCAATTAGCGGAGCAGCTTTCGACCAAGATCATTAAGCTTAATACTTTGTTGAAAAAGGCTTCTTTTGCCAAAGAATCTTCAACGCCACTTAATGTCAAAGTGAGTGCGGATCAATTAGCGTACGTTATCTATACTTCTGGTTCAACTGGATTTCCAAAAGGAGTATTGATTCAACACCAGTCTTTAAACAATCTAATTCATTGGCACCTCGAAGCTTATCAAGTATCTCCAGAGAGTCGAACAACTTTAATGGCAGGTGTCGGATTTGATGCTTCGGTTTGGGAACTCTGGCCTTATCTAGCCGTAGGAGCTTCGGTTTATATTGTAAATGAAGAAGATCGTTTCTCGGTAGATTCATTATTGAATTTTTACCAGCGCAATCAGATTACCCACAGTTTCCAAGCGACAGCTTTAGTACCTGATTTTGTCGAAATTTCTCGTGGCAAAGCATTGGATTTACAATTTTTACTAACGGGAGGAGATAGTCTAGGCGCAATTGCGGTAGATGGTTTATCTTATCAATTGGTCAATAATTACGGTCCTACGGAGAATACTGTGGTAACGAGTTATTACCCCATGCAGGCTACCGATCAGTTTAGTAACCCACCGATTGGGAAACCAATTAATAACGTTTCTATCTACTTATTAGATGCGTACGAAAATCTAGTGCCGATCGGTGTAGTCGGAGAGCTTTGTATTGCTGGAGATAGTTTAGCTTTAGGTTATCTCAACCGGGAAGACCTCACGGAAGAAAAATTTATTAGCTATCAACTTACGGAAACAGAAACGGTTCGACTTTACAAAACGGGCGATTTAGCACGTTGGTTACCCGATGGTAATATTGCTTTCTTGGGTCGGAAAGATTTGCAAGTAAAAATTCGAGGATATCGAATTGAATTGGGTGAGATCGAAGCGCAGTTACAAGCACTAGAAGAAGTTCACCAAAGCGTAGTTATTGCGAAAGCAGATCCAATGGGTAATAAGCGACTCGTTGCTTATCTCGTGGGAGTGGAAGCTAATTTAGACACAGCTGCCATCAAACTACAGTTAAGTAATAAGTTGCCAGGTTATATGGTTCCATCGGTTATGATGGAATTAGAAAAATTGCCCTTAAATGCCAATGGAAAGTTAGATAAAAAAGCACTCCCTAAAGTAGATCTTACCAAATTATCTACCCAAGCTTACGTCGCTCCTAGAGACGAAAACGAAACTACTCTCGTAGAGATTTGGAAGACCTTATTACCAATTGAAAAAATTGGTGTTTATGATAACTTTTTCGAATTGGGTGGACATTCTCTATTGGCTACCCGAGTCGTTTCTGCGATTCGTCAACAATTAAATATTGAATTGGCGATTAAAGATCTATTTGCTTATCCAAGCGTTGCTACACTTGCCGCATACATTCAGCAAACGGGACAAAAGAGTACTGTAACGAAGATTGTACCGCAAGTTCGACCCGCACAAATCCCTTTATCATATGCACAAGAACGGTTGTGGTTTATTGATAAATTTGAAGGGAGTACACAATATCACTTACCCTTAGTGCAAAAAATAAATGGTGCACTAGACCAAGTCGCATTAACTTTTGCTTTACGGGAAATGGTAAACCGACACGAAGTTTTACGCACCGTCTATAAAGCAGAAAATGGTAAAGCTTATCAGGAAATATTGGCACCGGGGCAGTGGGAAATGGGCTATGAAGATTTGTCAAACGGAGAATCAGAAGAAGTACTTAGGAATTGTATTGACGGGAGCCTAAAACAAGCCTTTGATCTAGCACAAGATCATATGCTTCGTGCTAAATTAATCAAACGTTCCACCTCGGAGTATTTGTTGGTGATCGTTTTACACCACATTGCAGCGGATGGTTGGTCCAGTCCAATTTTCTTAGAAGAATTAGAAGTATTATACACGGCGAAGTCGAAAGGAGAAGTAGCCGAATTACCAGCTTTAGCGATTCAGTATGCAGATTATTCAATTTGGCAGCGAGACTACTTTGAGACCAATTTGTTAGCCGAAAAAATGGAATATTGGAAAACGAATCTGCAAGATTTGGAGTACCTAGACCTTCCTACTGATTTTGCGCGTCCACCCGTACAAAGTACGGAGGGGGCTACCTTGACGGTTGACCTTCCCGCAAATTTGACCAAAGCATTAAAAGCCTTGGCGAAGCAAGAAGGAGCGACGCTTTTTATGGTAATGCTCACTGCTTTTAAAGTTTTATTATATCGTTATAGCAAACAAGAAGATATTTGTGTAGGAATGCCAATTGCGAATCGTACGCAAGCAGCGGTAGAACCTTTAATCGGTTTCTTTGTCAATACTTTAGCAATACGTACAGATCTGAGTGGTCAACCCAGTTTCCAAAACTTGCTTGCTCAAATCAAAACGAATACTCTAGCAGCTTACGCAAATCAAGAAGTTCCTTTTGAGAAAATCGTAGATCAAGTTGTTGAAAAACGGGATATGAGTCGTAGCCCGATTTTCCAAGTGATGTTTGCGATGCAAAATTTGAGCTCAAACCTAGAATTTGATTTTGGAGGTTTACAAGCAACCGTCGAAGAAGTAACACCAGAACAAGCACTTTTTGATCTTTCCTTCGATGTCTTAGACACGAACGGAGAATTAACCCTGATTGTAGAATACTGTACGGCCTTATATCGGACGAGTACGATTGAACGAATGCTTTCTCAGTATCAAGTTTTGCTGGCTTCCGTAGTAGAAAACGCAACGCAAGAGATTACGAGCTTAAATTTACTAGATGTTGTAGAACTAAAAATGCTACAGGACTTTAATCCTAGTAAAGTTGACTTGCCACAGCAAAAAACAATTTTAGATTTATTTGCGGTACAGCAAAAACGTACACCAAATCATATCGCGGTAGTATACGAAGAAACGAGCTTGAGTTACCAAGCATTGGAGCAAACATCAAATCAGTTAGCGCATTATTTGCAAAAGCAAGGCGTCAAATCAGGAGATTTAGTCGTCCTAACCTTGGATCGTTCCGTGGAGATGATTGTAAGTGTACTTGCAGTGTTGAAAGCAGGCGCTGCTTACGTTCCCGTAGATAGTACTTTTCCGCAAGATCGAATCGATTACATCCTTGAGGATACAGCAGCAAAGTATATTGTTTGCCATGAGCAAAATAGAAAATTCTTTGCGGAGCATGAGGCGAATTGTCATTTAATCTCTTTAGAAAAAAATAAAAAAGCCATCGCAAAAATGTCGATGGAATTACCCCAAATTGAACTTACTCGACAGGACTTAGCTTATGTGATTTATACCTCAGGTTCTACGGGAAAACCGAAAGGTGTTTTAGTAGAACATTTTGGGTTGGTCAATATGGCTTACGGTTGGCAATCAGATTATCACTTGGATGAGACGACTCGGTTGTTGCAAATGGCGAGTATCTCTTTTGATGTTTTTGCGGGAGATTTCTGCAGAACGATACTTTTTGGTGGGCAATTAGTTATTTGTCCAGAGGAGGTTCGCATGGATGCATCCGCCTTGTATGAATTGATGCATCAATATCGCATCAATATTTTAGAAGTAACGCCAGCGCTAGGAGTTTCATTAATGGATTACCTCTTCGAAAACGATTTGGATATCTCGTTTATGAACTTGCTAATCTTGGGCTCGGATGTTTGTCACGTGAAAGATTTTTTACGGTTGCACGAACGGTACGGTGCTCAAATGAGAATTATTAATAGTTATGGTACCACGGAAACGACAATTGATAGTTCTTATTTCGAATTACAAAATTTAGCAGAATTAGAAGGACTGGCGGTGATGCCAATTGGTAAGCCCATTCAGAATACGGAGTTTTATATTTTAGACGAATTCTTACAAGTAGTACCCATTGGAGTCGTAGGAGAGTTAGTCATTGGCGGAGATGGTATCGCACAAGGATATTTAAACAATCCAGTGCTAACCGCTGAAAAATTTATTCAAAGTCCTTTTGACGCTACGCAAAGATTATATAGAACCGGAGATTTAGCTAAATATTTACCAGATGGAAATGTAGCCTTTTTAGGAAGAAATGATGATCAAGTTAAAATCCGAGGATTTAGAATTGAATTAGGAGAGATTGAGCGAGTTTTAGAAACTTGTACAGAAGTTAGCCAGTGTGTTGTTGCTGCTAAAGAAGTAGTGCCGGGAAGTAAGTCGATTCTTGCGTACGTCGTACCAGCGGAAAACGGTTTCCAAAAAGCGACGATTGAAGCATATCTCAAATCGCATTTACCCAGCTACATGATTCCGCAGTTCATCATGGAGTTAGCGACACTTCCTTTAAGTAAAAACGGTAAAGTCAACCGAAAGGCTTTACCGCTGCCGGACGTTTCAGCCCTACAGCTCGAAACCTACGTGGCGCCTACCACAGCAGTAGAACTTTTACTAGCTTCCGTATGGTCAGATTTATTGAACGTAGAGAAAATAGGTATTCATGATAATTTCTTTGAATTAGGAGGACATTCCCTTTTAGTGACGAGATTGGTCTCTGCGATTCGTAAAAAACTAGGAAAAGAAATTGCCATCCGAACCGTATTTTTAGCGCCAACTATTGCGGGCTTAGCTACTCACCTCGAAGAGCAAGCAGTAGATACTACTTTACCAATAATTTCGGCAGTAGATCGACCTGAAAAAATCCCTTTATCTTTCGCCCAAGAACGACTTTGGTTTATTGATAAATTAGAAGGTAGTACCCACTACCACTTACCACTCGTTCAAAGAATGTCTGGAGCGATTGATCAAGCGGCACTAGCGTATGCTTTCCAAGAGATTGTAAATCGACACGAAGCCTTGCGAACTGTTTTTGTGGAGGAAGAAGGTCAAGCTTACCAACAGATTTTAGCAAAGGGACAGTGGAATTTAGCCTACGAAGAAGTAACAGATACTGCAAGCGAAAATTTAGATGAAGTCATCTCTACGGAACTGAGTCGAGCATTTGATTTATCCAAAGATCATATGCTGCGCGTCAAGTTATTGAAGCTAACGGAAGAAGAATATTTGCTAATTTTAACGATGCACCACATTGCAGCGGATGGTTGGTCAACGCCTATCTTCCTAGAGGAATTAGCAGTATTATACACTGCGAAATTGAAGGGCGTAGCAGCTGAGTTACCAGCCTTAGCTATTCAATATGCAGATTATGCAATTTGGCAACGAGCATATTTTGAGACGACTACCTTGGATGCCAAAATGGAATATTGGAAGACTAATCTTCAAGATTTAGAATACCTCAATCTTCCTACTGATTTTGCTCGTCCACCCGTACAAAGTAGCGCAGGTGCTACACTGACGATTGACCTTCCTGAGGCTTTGAGTACGCAATTAAATGCCTTGGCGAAACAAGAAGCGGCAACCCTCTTCATGGTGATGCTCGCTACCTTTAAAGTCTTATTGTATCGGTATAGCAAACAAGAAGATATTTGTGTAGGAATGCCGATTGCGAATCGTACGCAAGCAGAAATAGAACCTTTAATTGGTTTCTTTGTCAATACTTTAGTGATTCGTACGGATCTTAGTGGTCAACCTAGTTTTAAAAATTTACTAGCGCAAATTAAAACGAATACCCTAGCGGCTTACGCGAATCAAGAAGTTCCTTTTGAGAAAATCGTAGATCAAGTTGTTGAAAAGCGGGATATGAGTCGTAGCCCGATCTTTCAGGTCATGTTTGCCATGCAAAGCATAGATTCAATCGCGTTCGACTTTGGTGGGTTGCAAGCATCCGTCGAAGAAGTAGCGCGCAAGCAAGCATTCTTTGATCTTTCTTTTGACGTCCTAGATGAGAATGGGAAATTAACACTCGTCGTAGAATATTGCACGGATTTATACCGAGAGCATACAATTGCACGAATGCTGTCTCAGTATCAAACTTTACTAACTTCAGTGGTAGAAAATGCTACGCAAAATATTGCTCAGCTAAATCTATTAGATGTCAAAGAAGTACAAACCTTACAAGCGTTTAACCCACTCAAAGTTGACTTACCACAGCAAGAAACGATTTTAGATTTATTTGAGCGACAACAAAAACGTACGCCAAACAATATCGCGGTAGTATGTGGAGAAACGAGTTTGAGCTATCAAGCATTAGAACAAGCCTCAAATCAGTTAGCGCATTATTTACAAAAGAAAGGGATCGCCGTAGGAGATTTAGTAATCCTTACCTTGGACCGTTCCGTAGAGATGATCGTGAGTGTACTTGCCGTCTTGAAAGCAGGCGCGGCTTACGTTCCCGTAGATAGTACTTTCCCACAAGAGCGAATTGATTATATCCTCACAGATACTGCGGCAAAATACGTAATTTGTCACGAGAAAAATAGAAAATTCTTTACCTCAAAGACTAAGCAGCCTCATTTAATTTCTTTAGAAAAAAATAAAAAAGCCATCGCAAAAATGTCGATGGAATTACCAAAAGTTGAACTGCGTCAACAGGATTTGGCTTACGTGATTTATACCTCGGGCTCTACCGGAAAACCGAAAGGTGTTCTCGTAGAACATTTTGGTTTGATCAACATGGTCTATAGTTGTAAATCAGATTATCAACTGGATGAGACGACTCGTTTGTTACAAATTGCAAGTATCTCTTTTGATGTTTTTGTTGGTGATTTTTGTAAGACGATACTTTTTGGTGGTCAATTAATTATTTGTCCAGAGGAGGCTCGGATGGATGTCGCTGCCTTGTATCAATTGATGCTCGAACATCGCATTAATATTTTAGATTTAACGCCTGCATTAGGTGTTTCCTTAATGGATTATATTTTTGAGCGAGACTTGGATGTCTCTTTTGTGAACTTATTAATTGTAGGTTCTGATGTCTGCTACGCGAAGGATTTCTTACGGTTACACGAACGCTACGGTGCTCAAATGAGAATCCTTAATGCTTATGGTACGACGGAGACGACGATCGATAGTTCTTATTTCGAATTACAAAGCTTAGCAGATTTAGAAGGATTGGCAGTAGTACCCATTGGTAAGCCTATTCAAAATACGGAGTTTCATATCTTAGATGAATTTTTGCAAGTAGTGCCAATCGGAGTTGTAGGAGAGTTAGTGATCGGTGGTGCCAGCCTTGCGCGGGGTTATTTAAATAATCCTGACTTAACGGCTGAAAAATTTATTGAAAGTCCATTTGATCCTACTCAGAGACTATATAAAACAGGTGACCTTGGTAAATTTTTACTAGATGGAAATGTAGCCTTTTTAGGAAGGAATGATGATCAAGTTAAGATTCGAGGATTTAGAATTGAACTGGGGGAAATTGAACGGGTCTTAGAAACTTGTGCACAAGTGAGTCAGTGTGTTGTCGCAGCCAAAGAAGTTACACCGGGAAATAAATCTATCGTGGCTTACGTGGTACCAACAGAAAATGATTTTCAAAAAGGTACGATTGAAGACTACCTCAAAGAGCAGTTGCCAAATTATATGATTCCACAGTTTATTTTGGAATTAGCAGTACTCCCGCTCAGCAAGAATGGAAAAGTCAATCGGAAAGCTTTACCAATGCCAGACGTTTCCGAGATGCGCGCCGAAACCTACGTCGCACCTAGTACGGAAACCGAATTGTTATTGGCTAAGATCTGGTCAGATTTATTACAAATAGATACCGTAAGTATTCACGATAATTTCTTTGAATTAGGTGGACACTCGCTGTTGGTAACAAAAATAGTTGCCGCGATTCGGAAAAACATCGGTAAAGAAATTGCGATTCAAGACGTATTCCTCCATCCAACGATTGCAGGCTTAGCTACTTTTATTACCCAGCAGGCAGCAGATACCGCACTACCAAAAGTTACCGTGCAAGAACGACCAACACGGATACCATTATCCTTTTCGCAAGAACGGCTTTGGTTTATCGACCAGTTGGAAGGAAGTACACATTATCATTTACCAACCTTACAATACTTGGGGAGTGATTTAAATCAGGAAGCATTAGCATTAGCTTTCCAAAAACTAGTTAATCGCCACGAGGTATTGCGGACCGTTTTTCACGAAGAGCATGGACAAGCCTATCAGTTGCTACTACCCGAAAATACTTGGCAGTTACAATACGAAGAAAAAGCGACGGCATTACAACCAGCAGCAATTCATGCAATGATTGAAACTGAAATTAATCGTGCCTTCGATTTATCTCAAGATCATATGTTACGAGCGACTTTAGTGAAAATGGTCGACGGAGATTATTTGTTAATCCTAGTCGTTCATCACATCGCTTCGGATGGTTGGTCAACACCAATCTTATTAGAAGAATTATTAACGTTCTACCAAGCCGCACTCGAAAACCGTTCCGCTAACTTAGCGCCACTTGCAATTCAATATGCAGACTACGCAATGTGGCAACGTCAGCATTTATCGGGAGAACTGCTAGACCAGAAACTGGCGTACTGGGAAGAACAATTGAAGGGCTTAGATACTTTAAATATTCCTACCGACTTCCCGAGACCTAGTGTGCAAAGTGTGAAAGGGAAACGGCTTAGTTTTACGCTAGAGCAAGACTTATCTGCTCAATTGCAAGGTTTCGCGCAGCAAGAAGGTGTCACGATGTTTATGTTGATGCTCACGCTACTCAAAGTCTTATTGTATCGGTACACTGGACAGACGGATGTTACAATCGGTAGTCCAGTTGCAAATCGTACACAGGCTGAGATTGAAAGCTTGATTGGCTTTTTTGTCAATACGCTTACCTTACGCAGTGACTTATCCGGTAATCCTTTATTTAAAGAATTACTTGCACAGGTAAAAACAAAAACCCTAACGGCTTACGATCACCAAGAAGTCCCTTTTGAAAAAATTGTGGATCGGGTGGTAAAAGGTAGAGACTTGAGCCGTACACCACTTTTTCAAGTCTTATTTGCTTACGGGAATGAGGCAGATAAAACAATCGAAGATGCATTTGCAGCGATGACTGTTCCGGAGAATGCTGGACAGCAATTACAAGCAAAGAATGCAAGCCTGAATGAAACGGTAGACAATGAAGGTGCTAAATTTGACCTGAGTATTAACGTCTCGGAAAAAGAAGGCAATTTAGTAGTGTCGATCTTATATTGTAGTGACTTATTCTTGGCAACTACCATTGAAAGAATGGGCGTTCATTTTAACAATTTGATCCGAACGGTCGTTGCTGACCCAGTGCAGTCCATCCAAACTTATCCGATGATGACTGAGCAGGAAACGCAACAACTGTTGGTTGATTTTAATAAAACGGCAACGCCGTATCCTGAAAATATGACGCTCGTTGATCTGTTCCGCGGTCAACTCGGTTTGCATCCTAATAAAGCAGCGCTCAGTTTTGAGGGAACAACTTTGACTTATCAAGACTTAGAAGATCGTTCGAATCAGTTAGCACATTTCCTCAGAGAGAGTGGGGTGCAAGAAGAAGATTTGATTTGTATCTGCTTAGATCGCTCGATTGAAATGATCGTGAGTTTGCTCGGCGTCCTTAAGGCGAGTGCCGCTTATGTCCCGATTGCGCCAGATTATCCACAACAGCGGATTAATTTCATCTTAGCGGATACGAAAGCCAAAGTGGTCATTACGGCTAAAAAGTATCGTCCTACTTTTATCGAGAACGAAGCAGTTGCGATGATCTTCATTGATGATCTAAAAGAATTAGAACAATATCCAACTACCGCATTGGTTACTAAACCAGCAGTGAATAACCTTGCTTACATTATTTATACTTCTGGGTCGACAGGAAAACCGAAAGGTGTACAAGTAGAACACGCTTCGGTGGTGAACGAACTTTGCTTCTATTCGAGAACCTATGGCGTTGATTATTCGGATCGACATTTGCTTTTGGCGAATTACGTTTTTGATGCCTCGGTAGAACAAATATTCTTACCCTTAACGCACGGTGTACATCTAGACTTAGTGTCTAAAATGGATATGCTGGATCCGGTATTCCTAGACCAATTTATTCAGGAAAAAGGAATCACTCACCTTCACGGTACGCCCGCGTTACTACAAACGATTAGAGCAAATACTTATGAGTCGGTGAAGCGCGTTTGTGCTGGAGGAGAACTTTGTACGGAAGCGTTAGCACAATCATGGGGAACAGAAGTTCAGTTTTTCAATAAGTACGGTCCGACGGAAACTACGATCAGTTCTAGTTATCACCGTTACGATCCAACGACGGATTATCACGGCGCTTTACCGATTGGGAAACCAATTGCGAATACTCGATATTATGTCTTAGATGAACATCAACAAGTCTTGCCCATTGGTGTCGTAGGAGAATTGTACATCGGTGGAAAAGGAATGACACGAGGCTATCTGAATCGTCCAGAATTGACAGCGGAGAAATTTATAGCCTCTCCTTTCAACGAAGGAGAAACCTTGTACCGCACGGGAGATTTAGTAAGATGGACAGCAACGGGAGAAATTGAATTTAAAGGCCGCCAGGATGATCAAGTAAAAGTAAGAGGATATCGAATTGAATTAGGAGAAATTGAAACGGCATTACTAGAAGCTCCGATGATTGATCAGGCGGTAGTGATGACGAAGAAGGATGCAATGGATCAGAATATTTTGGTTGCTTTTGTTGTTCCTAAAGTAGCTACAGAAGTTGCTTATGAGAAAGAACAGGTACAGGCTTATTTGGCAAACGAATTGCCAGATTATATGTTACCCTCTTTCTTGGTTGAATTAGCAGAATTTCCAGTAGCAGCCAGTGGTAAGGTAGATCGAAAAGCCTTACCGGTGATTGATGTCAGTGCCCATTTAACCGATGCGTACCTTGCTCCAACTACCGATACGGAAGAGAAACTTGCAGAGATTTGGTCAGCACTTTTAAACCTAGAAAAGATCGGTGTGCATAATGATTTCTTTGAATTGGGAGGTCATTCGCTCTTAGCGATCCGCTTGGTTTCTGCTATTCGTACAACTTTTGCAAAAGAAATTCCTATTCGTGAAATCTTTAATGCACCAACTATTTATGGATTGGCGAAGTACTTGGAGGCTAACCAAGTAACGACTTTACTTCCAATGATTGAGGCAACTACTCGTCCTGCCAGAATTCCACTCTCTTTTGCACAAGAACGACTTTGGTTTATTGATAAATTAGAAGGCAGTAAGCATTATCACCTAACTTATGTTCAACGCTTTGGGGCAGACTTAGCGGTGGATTTATTGGAAGCCGCTTTACAAACTTTAATTAATCGCCACGAAGTATTACGTACGGTTTACAAAGAAGAAAAAGGAATAACTTACCAAGAAATTCTCGACCTAAATCTGTGGAAGTTAGCGAAGACAAAGCTTAAATCAACCCGTAAGGAAGCACAGCTTAAAGCCCTTGCAGAAGCAGAAGTTAATCAAGCGTTTGATTTATCTCAAGATCATCCGATACGAGCTAAATTGATTCAGTATACGAAAGAAGAATATGTATTAGTACTCGTGATGCATCATATCGCTTCGGATGGTTGGTCAACACCGATTTTAGTTAAGGAATTAACAGAAATCTACCAAGCGAAACGGGATAATCGTACCCCTGAATTAACGGATCTGAGTATTCAATACGCAGACTATGCCTTGTGGCAACGACAGTATTTAGAAGGTACGGTACTCGATCAACAATTAAAATATTGGTATAACCAGTTAGCAGGTATTGAAGTCTTGAATTTACCTACTGATTTCACGCGACCGGCTATTCAAAGTACCAAAGGGCAAAGCTTAGTTGTTGATTTAGATAAAACGCTTTCAGAGGACTTGGAAGCTTTCGCTAAAAGTAATGGCTTGACGATGTTCATGCTTTTATTAACAGTATTTAAAGTCTTATTACATAAATATACCGGACAGGAAGATATTGCGGTAGGAAGTCCAATCGCTAATCGTCGGCAAGCAGAAGTGGAATCTTTAATTGGATTTTTTGTCAACAGTTTGACTTTACGCAGCAATTTAAGTGGTGATCCAAGTTTCATAACGCTATTAGAACAAGTCAAAACGACCACCTTAGAAGCTTATGAGCATCAAGATGCACCGTTCGAAAAAATTGTAGATGAAGTAGTTAAAGGGAGAGACTTAAGTCGTACGCCGCTATTTCAAGTAATGTTTGCTTACACGAATCATCGCGGTGATTTGAAAGCTGACTTCTCTCCGGTTCAGGAAGAAAATTCAATTCAGGATACGGAAGTTACTCTTCTTCAAGAAGACGAAACGAACGGCATTTCAAAGTTTGACTTGAGCCTTGATGCAGCGGCTACCAACGATGGCTTGTGTCTGATGTTAGAGTATTGTACCGACTTATTTTTACCAACTACGATTGAGTGGATGTTGGAACACTTCAAGCAACTACTAATTGCTATCGTCGAAGATCCGACGCAAAAGCTTAGTGAAGTGACAATGCTTTCTACACAGGAGGAAGCTTTATTGCTCGGTTTGGAGCCTACAAAAAATGGCGAATGGTTCAACGAAGGAGTCAAAAATTTAGGGAATGATTTACCAATCAATTTACGCTTCGAAGCCATCGCCGCAGATCATCCAAAAGCGATTTCCGTTATTCACGGAACAGCACGTTGGACGTACGAGCGAATGAATAATTATGCCAATCAACTGGCACACACGCTTATTGCTCAAGGTGTCACATCGGGAGATTTTGTCGGTGTGTACTTAGCGCGTAGTCCTGAGTTGGTTAGCAGTCTCTTAGCAATTTTAAAAATTGGAGCGGTTTACGTACCATTAGATACTCAAAATCCGACCGAACGGATTGAAAAAATGATGGAAAGTAGTGAGCTTAAACTAGTAATCAGTACGACTAGTTTACTGCAAAACTTAAGCGTAGTCAAAACCGAAAGGGTTTTATTTATAGATGAATATACCGCAGCATTGGCGGAAAGTTTGACACAATGCGCTACCCTCGAAATCCAAGATGCGACGGCAACGGCTAAAGCTAGTAAAACCAATCCGGAGAATCAAAACGATTTGCGCAGTTGGGCTTACGTGTTATACACTTCTGGTTCTACGGGCTTACCCAAAGGAGCAATTACACGCCACGATGGCGCAATGAATCACATTTTAGCAGAATACGAAGCATTGTCTTTACAAGATGGATTTAAGTTTTTGCAGAGTGCTGGAATTGGATCAGATATTTCCATGTGGCAAATGTTAGGCCCCATTTTGAAAGCAGGTACCATCGTAATTATTGATAAATATGACTTACTAGATTATCAAACGGTATTTGACCTTATTCGTTTGGAACAAGTAGATATTGTAGAGTTTGTACCATCTTATGTTTGGGGCTTATTGGATCATGCAAAAGCTTTACCGACCTTGCCGGAATTACCCGATTTGCAATGGATTATGTTGAGTGGGGAAGATGCGCCAGTAAAGATGGTCAACGACTGGAAAACGACTTATCCAGCGGTTCGCTTGTTGAACGGTTACGGTCCTTGTGAAGCGTCAGATGATATCTCACAATACGAAGTGACGACTTTACTAGATGATAAACTACAGCGTGTGCCAATTGGTCGCTCCATTGCAAATATGAATATTTTCGTGGTCGATCGTTTTGGTAAACTTTGCCCGATCGGTATCCCCGGAGAGTTATGTGTTACTGGCGTTGGTGTCGGAGCAGGTTACTGGGGAATGCCTGATAAAACGGCAGAAAGTTTCGTAGCGAACCCATTTGCTGGAACCTTAGGAGATACAATGTATCGAACGGGAGATTTAGCACGATGGTTACCAGATGGGAATCTTGAATTCTGGGGGAGAATAGATCGACAAGTCAAGATCAGAGGACATCGAGTAGAGTTGGGCGAAATAGAAAGTATCATTCGAGATACGGAGAAAGTGAAAGAAGCACATCTAATCGTTCATCGTGCTTCGGAGCAAGATGCACAATTGGTGGCATTCATAATTAGAGATAAATCGGTTGACCAACTGGCGGAAAATGGAGCCTTGTTGAATGGTGCTAGAAAAGCTTTTGAAGAAGAACAAGAGACGGCTTTAGAAGCCGCTTTAGTCTTCTCTTGTCAACAGCATTTGCCAGTACACATGCGCCCCGCATTTTACTGCTTTATCGAAGAGATGCCCGTCAACTTAAGTGATAAAATTGATGAAAAAGCACTGCTGCAAATTTTTGAATCAGAAGATCGAAAAGCAGCGGTAGCGAAAAAGGCTTTGGTTGCACCACGTAATGAAACAGAAGAACGTCTCGCAGCAATTTGGAAAGAAATTCTTCAATTGGAAACGTTTGGAGTATACGATGATTTCTTTGAATTAGGCGGGCACTCTTTATTAGCCACTCGGATGGTTGCTGCCATTCGGGCTGAATTTTTGAAAGAAGTAGCGATTAAGGATATCTTTATTTATCCTACGATTGCCAACTTAGCAGCATTACTCACCAGACAAAATAGCGAGACCTTACTACCCGAAATTACGCCTCAAGAAAGACCACTCCAGATTCCTTTATCTTTTGCGCAAGAACGCTTGTGGTTTATTGATAAATTTGGAGGAAGTACGCACTACCATATTCCTTATATACAGCGCTTGGATGAGCGCTTGGATCAAACTGCGCTGACTTACGCTTTCCAGACAATTGTAAATCGACACGAAGTATTGCGTACTATTTTTAAGGAAGAAGAAGGCGCGCCGTATCAGGTTATTTTACCAGAAAACGAATGGGCATTGCGTTACGAAGAACTCGAAGTATTCGATCCGGCTTTAGAAGAAGAACTGGTTTTTAATGAAATTAATCAAGCATTTGATTTATCAAAAGATCATATGCTGAGAGGAAGATTATTGAAGTTGCCAACGCAAGAATATTTGTTAATTGTAGTTGTTCATCATATCGCTTCTGATGCTTTATCGGTACCTGTGTTTTTGAACGAACTAAAAGAATTATACACGGCGAAAGTGGAAGCACGAGCACCACTTTTGGAGACACTAGCGATTCAGTATGCAGATTACGCCTTGTGGCAACGTAACTATTTGGAAGGAGAAATTTTAGATCAAAAATTAGCGTATTGGGAAAAACAACTCAGAGGTGTTGAAGTCTTAGACTTACCACTTGACCTCAATCGCCCTAAAATTCAAAGTACAAACGGAAACCATCTTGCCCTTACTATCGAAGAGGATTTATTAGTAGATCTACGAGCATTAGCAGAAGAGCGAGGAGTTACGATGTTTATGCTATTAATTACGGTATACAAAGTTTTACTTTTCAGATATTCTAATCAAGAAGATGTTGCGGTAGGAACACCAATCGCCAATCGAATGCAGGGTGAAATCGAAAACCTCATTGGTTTCTTTGTAAATACTTTGACAATTAGAAGCAATTTAAGCAATAATCCTAGTTTTAACGAAGTACTTGCCCAAGTTAAGGCAACAACTTTAGAAGCGTTGAATCATCAAGAAGTCCCTTTTGAAAAAATTGTAGATCGCTTGATTGGTCAAAGAGATATGAGTCGTAGTCCATTGTTTCAAACCATGTTTTCGTTTGATAATGATCCAGATGGAGCAGATGATACTAAAACGGATATTTTTTCAAGTAATGTAAAAGAAACGCGGACAAAAGAAGAACAGGAAAACTACAGCTCCGGAAATGCTAAGTTTGATTTGAGTGTAGATGCTAGTGAAACAGCATCTAGTTTATCATTTGTTTTTGAATATTGTACGGATTTATTCTTTGATACTACGATTAAAAGAATGGCAGCACATTTCGAAAAATTACTTCGATCTGTCGTCGCAAATCCCACACAAGATATCTGCTCCCTTGCCATGTTACTGGAAGAAGAAAGAGCATTGATTTTAGGAGCTCAACCAACCGAAGCGGGAGATTGGTTTAATCAAGGAGCGATCGATTTAGCTAATGATTTACCCATTAATTTACGCTTTGAAGCCATTGCAGAAGCGCATAAAAATGAAGTCGCGGTGATTCATCACGAGGAGCAGTGGTCTTACCAAGAACTCAATGCATTAGCGAACCAAATTGGCGCTTCTTTGCAAGAACTTGGCGTGCAGCCCGGTGAATTTGTCGGCGTTTACTTAGAACGAACACCAACGCTGATTAGTAGTTTGCTAGGGATTCTAAAATGTGGTGCGGCTTATGTGCCTTTGGATACACAAAATCCAACGGAACGGATTGAAAAAATGATTACGAAAAGCGAGTTGAGCGTAGTCATTAGTACGACTGATTTGATGGATCAATTAGATACTGTAAATGCTAAAGGTATTTTATTTGTTGACAAATGTACCGCAGAATTATATCGTAGTTTTGAAGATCGAAACTTCCCGAAGTTTAAAGATTATCTATCACTTGCAACTAAGTCTACCAAAAACTTAGCGAATCAAAATACCTTGGATAGTTGGGCATATATGTTATACACTTCGGGCTCTACCGGAGAACCTAAAGGAGCGATTACACGACACGATGGGGCGATGAACCACATCTTGGCAGAATACGAAGCACTTGAGTTAGCAGATGGATTCCGGTTTTTACAAAGTGCTGGAATTGGTTCAGATATTTCTTTATGGCAAATTCTTGCCCCCGTTTTAAAAGCTGGCGCAGTTGTCATCATTGATAAATTTGATCTTTTAAATTATAATTACCTATTCAACACTTTAGCCGCAAACAAAGTATCCATCGTTGAGTTTGTTCCTTCTTACATTTGGGGAATGGTTGATCACGTCAAAACCTTAGGAACAACTCCGGACCTTGAACAGCTAAAGTGGATTATGATGGTTGGGGAAGAAGTACCGGTTAAGCTGGTAAACGAGTGGCGTAGTTATTTCCCACACGTTAGAGTTCTCAATGGATATGGACCTTGTGAAGCCTCTGATGATATCGCTCAGTTTGAAGTAACGGAAGCATTATCAGATCAATCTCCAAGAGTACCAATTGGTCGCTCTATTGCCAATATGAATATTTTCGTCTTAGATGCACACGGCGAACTTTGTCCAATTGGCATCCCCGGAGAATTGTGTGTCTCAGGGGTTGGTGTTGGCGCGGGATATTGGGGAATGCCAGAACGTACCGCACAGAGTTTTGTACCGAATCCTTTTGCCGGAACCTTAGGAGATACAATGTATCGTACGGGAGATTTAGCGCGATGGTTACCGGATGGGAATCTTGAATTCTTAGGTCGAATTGATCGGCAAGTTAAAATTAGAGGGCATAGAGTAGAGCTGGGAGAAATAGAAAGCTTTATTCGTCAAGAAGATGCGATTAAGGATGCACACGTAATGGTACATAAGTTGCCGAGTAATCAAGCCTTACTCTTAGCGTTTTTAACAACAGAGGAGCAGGAACTGACGGTGTCAGAAACGGGGAATGTACTGATAGATCATCAACTTCGACACGAGTTAGAAAGCAAATTAGTTGGACTTTGTCAGCAAGGTTTACCGGCTTATATGCAACCAACGCATTTCTGCTTTATTGAAAAAATGCCACAAAACTTAAGTGATAAAGTAGATGAGAAACAATTGATTGAAATCTTCTCTACGATGGATCAATCTGCTTTTGTAGAAAAGGAGAATTATGTTGCACCTAGAAATCAAGCAGAAGAAAAATTAGCTGAAATTTGGAGTAAAATTCTGCACGTAGAAAAAATAGGAGTACACGATAATTTCTTCGAAATTGGTGGTCATTCTTTATTAGCTACTAGAGTTGTCTCCGCCGTCCGGAAGGAATTTGCGAAAGAAATTGCTATTCCAGAGGTTTTCTTGAAACCAACCATTGCCACCCTAACGGAGTTGATCGTAAGCAATAGCGAAGGAGAAATTTTGTCGGTCGTAACTGCGGAGGAAAGACCGAGTCGAATTCCATTGTCCTTTTCACAAGAGCGATTATGGTTTATTGATAGATTAGAAGGAAGCGCTCATTACAATATGCCTTTCATCAATCGAATCGAAAGCGAGCTAGACCCTGAAATTATAGCAGAGACCTTTAGAACCATCGTGAATCGACACGAAGTGCTTAGAACGGTCTTCTGGGAAGAAGAAGGTAAGGCCTATCAAAAAATATTGCCAAAAGGTTTATGGCAATTAGATTATGAAGAAGCAATCGGAATAGAAGCCGCTGCCTTGAAGGAATTGATTTCAGAAACTTCTGCTAAGGCATTCGACTTTACGACTGATCATATGTTGAGAGTGAAGTTAGTAAAAACTGCTCCGGCTAATTATACAATGATTGTTGTTATTCATCATATCGCATCGGATGGATGGTCAGAACCCATTTTAATTGGAGAGTTCGCGCAGATTTATCGAGCGTTAAAAACGGGTAAATCAATCAGCTTGGCACCACTAGAAGTACAATACGCAGATTATGCCATCTGGCAGCGTAAGTATATGGAAGGAGGTGTGTTAGATCAAAAACTGCAATATTGGACGGATAAGTTAGCTGGCTTAGAAACCTTAAATTTACCAATCGACTTTGCTCGACCAACGATACAAAGTACAAACGGTGCTACGGTTCATTTCGAATTAGAGGAGGCACTTTGTGAGCAACTTCGACAAACCGCTAAGCAGGAAGGTGTAACGATGTTTATGTTATTACTCGCGGGAGTGAAAGTTTTATTGCATAAATATACGGGACAAAATGATATTACAATCGGTTCACCAATTGCTAATCGAACGCAGGCGCCAATCGAAGCATTAATTGGATTCTTTGTCAATACCTTGACGCTGAGAACAGCCTTGGAAGAAAATCCAAACTTTGATGCAGTTTTACAACAAGTTAAGCGAACAACTTTAGAAGCGTATCAACACCAAGATGTTCCGTTTGAAAAAATTGTAGATAAAGTTGCACCAGAACGAGATATGAGTCGTAATCCTTTGTTCCAAGTCATGTTCACTTATATTGAAGATGAAACGATGGAGACAAAAGAAAAAGCGACAGATCCGAATGATTTGGTGCTCATTGAAGAACCGGATACTTACGGTGTTACTAAGGTAGACTTGTCTTTCACTACGTTTAGAACCACAGCAGGAATTATCAACGTTGAACTTGGATATTGTACCGATTTGTTTCAGGCCGCAACGGTCGAGAAAATGATTGGACATTTGAAGTCGTTACTAACTTCGATTGTAGCTAAGCCTCAAGCGAAATTGGCAGACTTAACGATCCTAGGGGCAGCGGAGCAGAAAGTTATTTTGGAAGATTTCAACGATACTGCATTTGAATATCCACGTACGGCAACTGCCGTGAGTATGATTGAAGAAGTTGCTGCCAGACTTGGAACGCATACCGCAGTAAGTCTTGGCGAAGCGAAGTTGAGCTATGCGGAACTTGAAGAACAAGCTACTCAACTTGCACATTATTTAAGAAAGCAAGGTGTGGTGAAAGAAACTTTGGTCTGCTTGTGCATGGATCGTTCGTTAGATATGATTGTGGGAGTTTTAGGAATTCTGAAAGCAGGGGGTGTATATTTACCAATCGCAGCAGACTATCCTCAAGATCGAATTGATTATATCTTATCGGATAGCCAATCTAAATTTGTCATAACGGATGCAACAACGAGACATTTGTTTGCAGGTCACGATGATTTGTCTATTATTTCTTTCGATAAAGATCGTGCAAAAATTGCCAAATCTTCTAAGAAGAAATTATCGATCGGTTTACAGCCAGATAATTTAATGTATGTCATTTATACTTCTGGTTCTACTGGAAATCCTAAAGGGGTAATGGTAGAACACTCGAGTAATATCAACATGGCGTTAGATCAAATTAGAAGTTTCAATATTACGGAAAAAGATCGTTTTTCACAGTTCTCTTCCATCTCTTTTGATGCTTCGGTATACGATATCTTTATTTCTCTTTACGCGGGAGCAACTTTAGTTTTAGTTGATCAAGCAACCATTAAACAAGGAACTAATTTCATCAATTACCTACAAGAACAAGAGGTTTCTGTGACGACGATTCCACCAGTATACTTAAGTATTTTGGATACGGCAGATTTAGCTTTCCTACGCGTAATTATCACTGGTGGAGAATCCGCAAATGTTGCGCAAGCTAGTGAATGTGCTTTGGCAAGTGATTATTATAATGCTTACGGACCAACGGAATGTGCCGTCTCTGTTTCTCAATATAAAGTACAACCAGACGATCAGCACAAAAGTCATATTCCCATCGGTAAACCGATTGCGAATACGCAAATGTATATTTTAGATAAAAATTTACAAGCAGTTCCAATTAATGTAGAAGGAGAAATTTGCGTCAGTGGTGTAGGACTAGCACGAGGATATCTGAATCGACCCGATTTGACGGCGGAGAAGTTCGTCGATCATCCTTACGTGGAAGGTGCTAAACTATATCGCACTGGAGATCATGGAAAGTTTATGCCAGATGGAAATGTGGTATTCTTGGGTAGAAAAGATGATCAAGTTAAGATTAGAGGTCATCGAATTGAACTCGGTGAGATTGAAACGGTATTACACCAAGTACCATCTGTTACTAAGTGTATTGTATTGGCTCAAAAAGATCAAGTAGGGAGTAACCGACTATTGGCGTATTACGTCGGAGAGAATGTAGATGAAGGTGCGGTTCGAGCTTATTTACAAGCACGGCTACCTGCATATATGGTTCCGAGTATTATCATGGCTTTAGACGTTTTTCCTCGAACACCTAACGGTAAGATTGATAAGAAAGCTTTACCAAAGCCAACGGAAGCCAGCATAGCGAGTGTAAACTATTTAGCGCCACGTACGGCAATAGAGTCAGACATTGCTACGGTTTGGTCACAACTACTCAACATTGAGCAAGTTGGTGTATACGATAGTTTCTTTGAATTAGGAGGAGATTCTATTAGCAGCATTCAAGTAGTCAGTCGACTTAAAAAGTTAGGCTATCATATTCAACCACGGGATTTATTCCAATACCAGACGGTGGCAAGTTTAGCAGAATTTATTATCAATAACGCGGAAGGGATTAAGACGGTTGCAGAGCAAGGTTTATTGACGGGGACGGCTCCTTTGATTCCAACGCAACAATGGTTTTTCGAAATCGGATATGATCAGTATTCTCATTTCAATCAAGAAAATATTTTCGAACTCGATCGTACGATTAATGCTAAACATTTGGCTCAGGCAGTTGAAATATTGCTAGAACAACATGACGCCTTGAGGTTTAAATATACTAAACCAACAACAAAGGAAGGGCAATGGGGACAAAGTTACGGTACGCAAGTAGGAGTGTTGGATATTGTGGATTTGACGAAAGTGAAAGCAACGGAAATAAGTGCAAAAATCACGGAAACTTGTCAACGGTATCAAGAATCTTTAGACATCGAAAAAGGAGAACTCATCAAAGTTGTCTTGATGAAAACACCTGATACTATAACGCACGATCGGTTGTTCTTCGTGATTCATCACTTAGCAATTGACGAAGTTTCGTGGAGAATTATTTCTGATCAGTTTATAGATATAGTAGAAGCGATCAATACCGGTAAAAAACCAGAATTACCTGCTAAAACTAGCTCTTACCGAGAATGGGGACAAGCTTTGATCAATCATGCAGTATCTAAGCAGGTCACTAATGAACTACCATATTGGCAAGCGATTGGAGAAGGCTATCAAACCTTACCCTTAGCAGCAGTAACGGCTGGCGAAAAAGTGGAAGCAAAAGTTCACTTTGTAGAATTAGCGGCTAGTTTGACCCAAAAATTATTACAAGAAGTTAATGCAGTATACAATACGGATATCAACGATTTCTTACTCGGAGCTTTAGCTAAAACAATTAGTACTTGGTCTAAGAATGATAAAGTATTGATTGGTAGAGAAGGGCACGGACGAGAAGATATTTCGTCAGAGATTGACCTTACTAGCACCGTAGGATGGTTTACCAATTTATATCCAGTAGCGCTACAAGTGACACCAGACCTTGAAAAAGGAGATTTAATTAAGTCAGTTAAAGAACAACTAAGAAATATTCCTAATAAAGGAATGGGTTTTGGATTACTTCGCTACTTGCATCCTTCGGTAACCGTAAGAGAAAGTCTAGCGGAGACGCAGTGGGATATTATTTTTAACTACTTAGGTCAGCAAGGGGAGGGCGTAACGGAAGAACAACAAGGTTGGTTATTCGGCGCAGCAGAATCCATCGGTACCAACGTAGGAGCAGGTTTCCCAAGATACAAGCTAGAAATCAATACTTCTATCAGTGGAGGAAAATTAGGAATGTTCTGGGGATATGAAGATAAAGACAACAACGCGGAAACGATCGCTGAGCTTGCTACTGCTTTTCTGGAAACGATAACAAGCTTAATTGAGCATTGTGTTGAAAAAGAAACTACGGAAAAAACAGCTTTCGATTATGGCTTATCTCCTGAGGTTAGCTACCAAGAATTAGATAACTTCTTAGCCGTAGAAGAGAACGGCGTTCCAAGAAGAACTCTAATTGAGAGTTTGTATCGCTTGAGTCCTATGCAAGAAGGAATGTTATTCCACTATTTATACGAGAAAGGATCTTTGGCTTACACCGAACAACTGGCAGCTGATTTTACCAATGGAATGGATACGGATGCTTTCAAAACAGCTTGGGAATACGTAATGTCGAATCATACGATTATGCGAACCAAGTTCTTTGGAGATCAAATGAGTATTCCCGTTCAGGCAGCCTATAAAACACTAGCATTGCCCTTCGAGTTTTATGACTTTAGTCAGGAGGACGAAACGACTCGGAATACTAAGTTGGCTGCTTACAAAGCAGCAGACTTGGAAAAAGGAATTGATTTTGACGAAGCGCCCCTATTTAGAATCGGCTTAATCAAAATGACCGAGAAACATTATATTATGCTCTGGACGTTCCATCACATTTTGTTTGACGGATGGTCTAATCCTATTTTGATTGAGGAACTTTTAAGTGCTTACGAAGCTCTAATCAATGGTGGCAAAGTTGAAAATTTGAAAACATTGGTTCCCGTTAAAGAGGATCGCTTTGAAGACTATATCAAATACATTGGCAAAAGAGATAAATTAACGGAAGAACAGTTCTGGCAAGATTATTTAAGTGGTTTTGAAACGGCTACCTTATTACCGTTTATCGGAGAAAGTTTAGGAAGAAATAAAGGCGGGACTTCCAAGTCATTAGCCTTTGGATACGACGAGGAATTGACTGGGAAAATTAAAAGATATACACAGGCGAATCAGATTACAGTCAATACTTTCATACAAGGAGTATGGGGATTCTTATTGTCAAAATATACGGGGCATACGGATGTCATTTTTGGCGTAACGGTATCCGGTAGACCTTCTGATTTAGTAGACACAGAACAACGCATAGGGCTGTTTATTAATGCCATTCCGGTAAGAATGAATGTTGAACCAGCGACACCAATCGCTGCTACGCTTGCTAGTTTGCAAAAAGGACATACCACTGCTAGAGAATACCAATATACCGCCCTGAATGATATTCAACGATGGATTAAGCTTAACGGAGAGTTCTTCGATTCGTTAATTACCTTCGAAAATTATCCGCTGGGTGATGTCGTTGGTAAAGAATGGTCTCTTGAGGTAGGGAATATTGAGATGGAAGAGCAAACGAATTATTTGCTTTCGATTGCGGTAAACTTGGATCTCGAACTGAACATTAATTTTAGATACAACGTAGATTTACTTTCTGAGGCTTATGCCGAAATGATTAAAACTCATTTCTTATTGGTTATTGATCAACTAGTTTTAGAAAATAAAACAGACTTTACGACGATTGAATTAGTCACGCCAGAAGAACAGCAATTACTTTTAGAAACGTTTAATGATACCGCAGTACCCTACGCAAAAGATAAATCGCTGATCGGATTTTTTGAAGCGCAAGTTGAAAAAACACCAACGAAAACGGCGATGATCTTTCAGGGAGAAACCTTAACGTATGCTGCTTTAAACGAACAAGCAAATCAATTGGCCGCTTGTATGCTGGAGAGCGGTGTACAGGTACAAGATAAAGTAGGAATACTGTCTTATCGTGGTTTCGATATGATCGTAAGTTTACTCGCTACCTTAAAGTGCGGCGCAATTTACGTTCCCCTAAATATTGATTATCCGAAAAGCAGATTAGCCTATATTTTAAACGATGCAGGAGCCAAGCATTTAATCTATGATGATGAAAAGCTTCTCGCAAAAACTGGATTAACGGATTACGAATTTATTGCCGTAGCAGAACGAACGAACTATCCAACAACGGCGATCAACATTTCATCAGATCTCAAACTAACTGATGGTGTATACGTCATGTATACTTCAGGTACCACGGGAGAACCTAAAGGAATCTTAGTCAATCAAGACAACATCTTAAAGCTTTGTTTTGAAACGGGACCGATCGCTATTTATCCAGAAGATCGCGTGCTACAATGGTCTAACTTCTCTTTTGATGGTTGTACTTATGAAATCTACGGGGCGTTGTTGAACGGGGCAAGCTTATGTATGGTTTCTGAAAAAGAAGCACAAGACCCAGAAAGCTTGGCTCGGGTAATTCGACAAGAAAAATTGACAGTCAACTTTATGACGACCGCTTTATTTAATGCTTTTGTCGATCAAGATTTAGCCGCTTTAAATGAATTGCGAATTGTCTTGTTTGGTGGAGAACTAGTTTCTGTTCCGCACGTCAAAACGGCATTAGCAACCTTAGGCGCTGGAAAAATCATCCACGTATACGGACCAACAGAAACAACGACTTACGCTAGTTATTATCCGATCGAGCATTGTGATGAAGATCGTGTTCCAATCGGAAAACCCTTGTCAAATACTCAACTTTATATTTTAGATGCCGAAGGACAATTAGCAGGTGTCGGGATGACGGGTGAGATTTATATCGGAGGAGCAGGCGTTTCTATGGGATACCTCAATCGGCCAGAAATGACGGCGGATAAATTTGTAGCGGATAAATTTACGGGCATACCCGGTGCTAAATTGTATCGAACAGGAGACTTAGGATTCTGGCTGCCAGAAGGAAATATAGAATTTATTGGTCGTAAAGATTTACAAGTAAAAGTAAGAGGATATCGAATAGAGCTAGGGGCAATAGAAACCAAGTTGCAAGAATCGGAATGGGTTAATAATTGTGTCGTCCTAGCAAAAGCAGATCCTGCGGGTACAAAGCGTTTGATCGCTTATGTTATTCCAAACGGGGAATATCAAAAAGAAGCGATTCTAAGTTATTTGAAGGCGGAACTACCAGAATATATGGTGCCTTCGATCATGATGGAATTAGCAGCATTTCCATTGAATGCCAACGGGAAGGTGGATAAAAAAGCTTTACCAGAACCAGACCTTGGTGCTTTATTGAGCGAAGCATATGTAGCTCCTCGAAATGAAATGGAAACTAAATTGACCAAGATTTGGCAACAGATCTTGAACCTCGATCGGGTTGGTATCTACGATAATTTCTTTGATTTAGGAGGACATTCCCTCTTGGCAACAAGAACCGTTTCGGCGATCAGAAAGGAATTAGACCTTGAAATGTCTATTAAAGATTTGTTTGTACACGCAAACGTAGCTGCGCTCGCTGAATTCCTTTTATTGAATAACGCAGGAATCGTATTACCCGCTATTACGGTACAAGAAAGACCCGTACATATTCCTTTGTCTTTCGCACAAGAGCGCTTGTGGTTTATTGATAAATTAGAAGGAAGTACACATTATCATATTCCTTCCATTCGTCGTTTTGGTGCCGACTTGAATGTCGATACTTTACGCTATGCAATTGGTGAAATTGTAAATCGACACGAAGTATTGCGAACCGTTTTTAGAGAGGAAAATGAACTCGCTTTCCAACATTTTCTACCCAAAAACACTTGGACGTTAGCCTACGAAGAACGAGCAGATTTACAAGACGAAGAAAAATTAGCGCTTGTCATTTCCGAAGAAGTAGGTACGCCATTCGATCTCAGTCAAGATCATATGTTACGCGCTAAGCTTTTTAAATTATCAGCGGATGCTTATGTATTAGTATTGACCTTGCACCACATTGCTTTTGATGGATGGTCTAATCCTATTTTATTTTCTGAATTGGAAGAATTGTACGCGGCGAAAGAAAATGGAAGAGCGGCTAATTTAAGTCCACTCACCATTCAATACGCAGATTACGCCTTGTGGCAACGAGATTACTTGCAAGGAGAGGTATTAGCAACGAAGATGCAATACTGGAAAGATAAATTAGGCGGATTAGAAGCCTTGGATTTGCCAACTGATTTTGTACGACCCGCAATTCAAAGTACAAAAGGAAGCCGTTTGGGTTTCAAGGTAGACGAAAAGGTATTTAGCGAATTGCAAGCTTTAGCACAACGAGAAGGCATTACTATTTTTATGATGTTGCTCGCTGCGTTTAAAGTATTCTTGTATAAATATTCTGGTCAAAACGATATCGCGGTAGGTATTCCTATTGCAAATCGCACACAGTCAGAAGTAGAGTCAATGGTTGGCTTTTTTGTCAATACCTTGACGTTGCGTAGTGACTTGGAAGGTAACCCTAGCTTTGCTAACTTCTTACAGCAAGTGAAGCACACGACGCTGTCCGCTTACAATTACCAAGATGTACCATTTGAAAAAATTGTTAACGAAATTGTTACGGATCGTGACTTGAGTCGTACGCCATTGTTTCAAGTGATGTTTTCTTTTGAAAATTATGGCGAAGAGGTAAATACTGCTCCAGAAGAAAGTATTGATGCTCCTACAAATGAAGAAGCAACTAAGAAGATTGCTAAGGATGGTGACTTTGAATACGAAAATGTTAAGTATGATTTGAGTTTCAATTTATCAAAGGAACAAAATCATTTGGAAATCAGTATCGAATATTGTAGCGACTTATTCTTACCAGAAACGGTCGTCGGTATGCAGCAGCATTTCGAAGAATTATTATCTTCGATTGTAGCAACACCTACGAACACGATTGATCGGTTGAACATGATTAACGAAGCCGAGAAGCAAAGACTACTCGGAACATTTAATGATAATGCAAGAGCCTATCCGCAAGAGAAAACGGTAATTGCTCTATTTGAGGAGCGTGCTCAAATTTGTCCTGATCAGATTGCCATAACTTTCGAAGGAGAAGATTTAACGTATCAATCCTTAAATGAACGATCCAATCAATTGGCACGCTACCTGGTTGGACAAGGAGTCGGAGAAAAAGATTTCATTGCGATTTGTATTGATCGATCATTCGAAATGATTATCGCGATGCTTGCCATCCAAAAACTTGGAATAAGCTTCATCCCAATTGATCCGGAATATCCTCAAGAAAGAATTGACTACATCTTAGCCGACTCAAAAGCTGAGGTCATTGTAAGTACTAAGAAACTCCTTGGCATATTAGATAAAGTAAATGGCATTAAGACGGTCTTACTGGATGAAGTATCGGCGGAAATACAAAAAGAATCAGTTAAAGGATTCCCATTAGTATCCACACCGGAAGATGTGATTTATATGATCTATACTTCTGGATCTACCGGTAAACCTAAAGGTATCTTGAATAAGAATCGAGGAATGGTCAATTTCTTATTCTCTATGTTGGAGCTACTCATTGAAGAACCTAAAGAAAAATTTGATAATTTCTTAGCCATCTCTAGTTATAGTTTTGACATCGCTTACCTAGAAATTTACTTGCCATTAATCATGGGCGCAAAGGTAATTCTAGCAACTAGAGAGACCGCAATGGATGGAGTCTTATTACAAAAACTACTAAAAGAAACGAAGCCGAATTTTATGCAAGCGACGCCATCTACTTGGCAACTCTTGTTGGATAGTGGTTGGAAAAATGAGGAGGAATTAGTGATCATCAGTGGTGCAGAACCGATGAGAGAAAAAATGAAACGCTCATTGATTGCATTAAGTGATAAGAACGTTTGGAATCTTTATGGACCAACGGAGACAACGGTTTGGGCGACAGCCAAAAAACTTGAGCTAGAAGAGAAAGTAAATATCGGTAAACCAATCTTTAATGTAGAAATTTATATTTTAAAAACGGAAGCCGATACGCTCACCCTTACGAAAGATGACTTAGTTCCGATCGGAGGTGTTGGAGAGCTTTGTATTGGTGGAGATGGTTTGGCCCTAGGATATTTAAATCGCGAAGCACTGACAGCAGAAAAATTTGTTCAAAATCCTTTTAGTGATGATGACACAAATCTTATATACCGTACCGGAGATTTAGCGCGTTGGTTGAATAATGGGGAATTAGAATGCTTAGGTCGAATGGATGATCAAGTTAAAATTAGAGGTCATCGAATTGAACTTGGCGAAATTGAAACGGTATTACAAAAATATCCAATTGTAAAAGAGAGCATCGTTGTTGCTCAGGAAGATGCCATGGGAACCAAACGCTTGGCGGCTTACCTGACCGCTACGGTTGAGTTTGATCAGGCCGCTCAGGAAGGATTGCAATCTTATTTGAAGGCTTCATTGCCAGGGTACATGGTCCCGAGGTTAATTGCTGCATTGGACGTACTTCCACTGACACCAAATGGTAAAATTAATAAAAAAGCTTTACCCAAAATTGATGCTTCCGACTTAATCAACACCGCTTACGAAGCGCCAAGAAATGATTTAGAACGTAGCTTGGCTAAAATCTGGGGTAGACTCTTAGGAATTGAAGCAGTTGGCGTGTATGATAATTTCTTCGAATTAGGAGGACATTCTCTTTTAGCGACTAGAGTGATTTCTGCCATTCGAAAAGAATTAGGCATCGAACTTAGCATACAAGGGCTCTTTAGAAATGCTACGATCGCTTTACTCTCCAGTTATCTGGAACAAGAAGGAGAATCTTCTTCTTTGCCCGCGATTAGTGCCATGCCTCGACCCGCACAAATTCCATTATCTTTCGCACAAGAACGATTATGGTTTATTGATAAACTAGAAGGTAGTATTCATTACCATATGCCTTTGGTACAACGCATCGAAGGAGCAATCGATCAAGAATTATTAGCTTATACGTTTAACGAAATTGTAAATCGTCACGAAGTCTTAAGAACCGTTTATCGGGAGGAAGAAGATTTTGTTTATCAAGAAATTTTACCAAAAGATGCTTGGACTTTAAACTACGAAGAACAACTTGATCTCAGCGAAGAAGCGATCGAACAGCTCATCGACGAAGAATTAACGACGCCTTTCGATTTAGCAAATGATTATATGTTGCGGGCTAGGTTGATTAAAGTTGCTAACAAAGAATATTTAATCATACTTATTCTACATCACATCGCTTCGGATGCATGGTCAGAAAGAATCTTATTTGAAGAGTTGAGTGAAATATACAATGCTCGGGAAGCCAATCGGACTCCTGCGTTAAGAGACTTAACGATCCAATATGCGGATTATGCCTTATGGCAACGAGCATATTTATCAGGAGAAATACTGGATAAGAAGTTACAATACTGGGAAGATAAACTGAAAGGTGTTGAAGTCTTAAATTTACCAACAGACTTTATCAGACCAATGGTACAAAGTACAAAAGGGCGGATGCTTCAGTTTAACTTGGATAAAACTTTATCTACGAAGTTAGAACGCTTAGCTCGAGAAGAAGACGTTACTATTTTTATGCTCTTGCTATCTGCGTTCAAAGTATTGTTGTTGAAATATACTGGACAAGAAGATATTGCCGTGGGAACAACCATTGCGAATCGAACGCAAGCAGAAATGGAAACCTTAATTGGATTCTTTATTAATACGCTTACCCTACGCACAAACCTTAGCGGAGATCCAAGTTTCAAAACTTTGATTGATCAAGTCAAAACGACCACATTAGAGTCTTATGACCACCAAGATGTACCGTTTGAAAAAATAGTTGAGCGCGTTGTTGAAGGTAGAGATCTAAGCCGTACGCCATTGTTCCAGGTGGTCTTCTCGTACATTAATAATGACGAAATGAGATCAACGGACTTGCTAGGTGAGCTAGGTCGAACGGAAGCGGATGCGGCAACAACAACACAGGAGGAACCAAGTGTAGCGGAAGATACTTTTGAACCAGATACGGCTAAATTTGAATTGAGTATTGACGTAGGAGAGTCAGAAGATGGTTTAGTACTAGGCGTAGAATATTGTACGGATTTATTTCTAGCGGAGACGATTGAACGAATGATAAAGCACTACGAAACTTTATTATTTTCAATCTTGGAAGATCCGAATCAACAACTAAGTCAAATTTCTATGTTGCCAGCAGCAGAAAAAGACTTAATGCTTGGTCTTACTCCAACGAAAGACGGCCATTGGTTTAACGAAGGAGAAAAAGACCTAGGGAACGATCTACCAATCAACGTAAGATTCGAAGCCATTGCTGATCAACATCCTAATGAGATCGCCATCGTTCACCAAACAGAACGTTGGACCTATCAACAAACGAATGATCATGCGAATCAGATTGCACATACCTTACAGGCACAAGGTCTTGCAGCAGGAGATTTCGTAGGCGTATATTTAGATCGGAATCCCAAGCTAGTGAGTAGCATTCTTGGCATTTTAAAAGCAGGAGCGGTTTACGTACCCTTAGATACTCAAAATCCAATCGAACGAATTGAGAAGATGATAGAAGGTGGTAGCCTGAAATGCTTGATTACGGATAGTAACTTATTGGTTCCACTAGAAAATATCCACGTAAGCAATATACTATTGGTCGATGAGTCTTCGGATGCAGTCCTTAATAAATTAGCGTCTAATTCGGAATTGGTACTTAGTGATGCGCAAACTATTGCTACGCATCAAACCACTAATTGCCCAAATCAAAACGAGATTCGCAGTTGGGCTTACTTGCTTTATACTTCTGGATCAACGGGTACGCCGAAAGGGGCGATCACGCGGCATGATGGTGCGATGAATCACATCTTAGTAGAGTACCAAGATTTAGAATTAAGAGATGGTTTTGGATTTTTACAAAGTGCAGGAATCGGATCCGATATTTCCATGTGGCAAATTCTAGGACCGCTTTTAAAAGCGGGTACCGTCGTTATCATTGATAAATACGATTTGCTATCCTATGAAAAAGTACTTGCTATCATAGAAAAAGAAGCAATTGACATTATTGAATTTGTTCCTTCTTATGCTTGGGGATTATTTGAATGTGCCAAGAGCTTAACCCAGGCACCCGATTTGTCAAAACTACAGTGGATTATGTTGGTCGGAGAAGCCGTGCCAGTGAAGTTAGTTAACGAATGGAGTAGCTATTTCCCTCATGTAAGAGTACTGAATGGTTATGGTCCTTGTGAAGCTTCGGACGATATTACTCAATATGAGATCGTCGGACAACTTGATCCTAATTTACAACGAGTACCAATTGGTCGCTCAATTACCAATATGAATATGTTTGTCTTGGATACTTCCGGAAATCTTTGTCCGATTGGTGTAGCGGGAGAACTATGTGTATCTGGTGTTGGTGTAGGAGCAGGGTATTGGCAAGATCCAGCAAAAACCGCAGCGAGCTTTGTGGCAAATCCATTCCCAGAAACTTTAGGTGAGATCATGTATAAAACCGGAGATTTAGGCAGATGGTTACCAGACGGGAATCTTGAATTTTTGGGAAGAATAGATCGACAAATTAAAATTAGAGGTCATCGAGTTGAACTCGGAGAAATTGAAACGGTTATCCGAGAGGATCATCAAATCAAAGAAGTACACATTTCTGTCGATAAGGCTTCGGTACAAGATGCAAGATTAGTTGCCTTTATTATCCCAGAATCGTTCTCTGAAACGAAAGATCAAGATATTACATTAGAGCAACGACAAATCATCGAAGAGCGCTTGATTCAATTGTGTCAACAAAGTTTACCAGTACACATGCGTCCTTCTTTTTATTGCTTCATCGAAGAAATGCCAGTTAACCTAAGTGATAAAGTTGATGATAAAGCTTTACTTAAGTTCTTTGCGGCGGAAGATCGAGCAGGCGTATCAATAGAAAAAGTAATTGTTGCCCCTCGCAATACCATCGAAGAAAACTTACTAGAAATTTGGAAAAAAATTCTTCGAGTAGAAACAATTAGTATTCACGCTGACTTCTTTGAATTAGGAGGACACTCTTTATTAGCAACACGAGTAGTCTCTGCTATTCGTAAGAAAATGGAAAAAGAAGTAGCGATCAAAGATGTATTTGTTTATCCAACAATTGCAGGGCTCGCAGCAGTAATCGCACAGGACTCTGGTGAATTATTTTTACCAGAAATTACCATTCAAGAACGACCAGAACGAATTCCATTATCTTTCGCACAAGAGCGCTTATGGTTTATTGATCGACTAGAAGGTAGTACGAATTATAATATGCCAATGCTGCAACACTTTGGAGCAGACTTGGATAAAGACGCGCTACATCATGCCATTCAACAAGTGATTAATCGTCATGACGTCCTTAGAACAATATTCGAAGAGGACGAAGGACAATTGTACCAAGTTGTGTTGCCAAAAGATCAGTGGGAACTTGATTACGAAACAACATTAAATTTTGAAAATAAAGCAGCTTTAGATACTTACGTAGAAGAGGAGATTACCAAAGCTTTTGATTTAGCAACGGATCATATGTTGCGCGCTAAGCTATTGAAACTGAAAGATGAAACGCATTTGCTGGTGATGACTTTACATCATATCGCTTCGGATGGTTGGTCAGAGTCTATCTTATTTGAAGAGTTAGCAGAGTTTTACCAAGCGAAGAAAAACAATAGAGCAGCCAACTTGCAACCTTTGCCACTACAATACATTGATTATGCCTTGTGGCAACGCAAATATTTGAATGCCGAAGTACTTGGCACTAAGCTTCAATATTGGGAAGATAAACTTACGGGTGTAGAAGCGTTGAACTTAGTTACTGACTTTGTTCGTCCGCCAATGCAAAGTATTCAAGGAAATAATTTCTTCTTTAAAATAGATCAAGAAACTTCCACTCAGTTAGAAGCTTTAGCCCAAAAACAAGGCGTCACGATGTTTATGTTGACCTTGTCAGCTTTTAAAGTTTTGATGCATAAATACGCAGGTCAAGAAGATATTGCGATTGGTACACCAATCGCTAATAGAACTCAGGAAGATATTGAAAAAGTGATTGGTATGTTTGTCAATACCTTGACCTTACGAAGTGATTTAAGTGGTAACCCAAGGTTCGTAGACTTTTTGGAACAAGTGAAGCATACTACTTTAGAAGCGTATGACAACCAAGAAGTACCCTTCGAAAGAATTGTTGATCGCGTGGTGAGTCAAAGAGATTTAAGCCGTAGCCCACTCTTCCAAGTGATGTTCTCCCTAGAAGATAAATCGGAGGTTTCTACCGTTAATTTTTCTGAGGAAGCAAATCAAGATAAACAAGTGTCCGTAGTAGCAGAAGAGGAATCGGATGAATTAGCATTCAAGTTAACGAAGTTTGATATCACCCTGAACTTAGAAAGAACGAAGAATGGTTTTGACGTAGTTTTCTCTTATTGCACAGATCTTTTCTTACCAGAGACGATTAAGAGAATGATTGTTCATTTCAAACAATTGTTAACGGAAATTATTGCCAATCCAGTAGCACAGATTGCTAGTCTTGAATTGTTAAATGCAGCGGAAGCAAAGCAATTAACTCAGGCATTCAATCCGCCGCAAACGGATTATCCTCGGGAAGCCAGTTTGGTGAGCTTATTTGCAGAACAAGTTGCAACGCATCCAGCACAGACCGCCGTTTATTTTGGAGATCATAGTTTGTCGTATCAAGATTTGGATCAGCGATCTAATCAATTAGCCCATCGCTTACAGGCGGAAGGTGTAGTAGCAGGCGATTTAGTTTGTTTGCTTTTGGAGCGTTCAGAATTGATGCTAGTGGCAATGCTAGGAGTAATGAAAGCGGGAGCAGCTTACGTTCCGATGGCACCTGAATATCCTACACAACGGATCGAATATCTTTTAGAAGATACACAAACGAAATTGGTTATTACCGAAGAAACACACTTAGCGGTTTTTGCAGATAAAGACAATCTAACAACGATACTGATCGAAGCGGAAGCCAATTTTACTGACTTTTCAACGGAAGCTTTAGCGGTGCAGCCGAAAGCACAAGATTTGGCTTATGTGATTTACACTTCTGGTTCGACGGGTAAACCGAAAGGTGTTTTGATTGAACACCGTTCTGTGATTAATGAGTTGAGCTATTGTACAGAATTGTTTGACATCTCTAAAGAGGATAGACATTTACTTTTAGCAAACTACGTTTTTGATGCTTCTATCGAGCAAATTTTTGTTCCGCTCTTAAATGGTGCATCCATTGAAATTGCAGCGAAAGAAACCATGCTAAACATTGAAGCCTTAGAAATCCTTATGGATGAAAAAGGGATTACGCACATTCACGCGACGCCTTCTTTCTTGCAAACGATTACCCCAAGAGCTTACACTAAACTGAAAAGAGTTTGTGCAGGTGGAGAATTATGTTCGCCTATACTTGCTCAATCTTGGAGTGAGCACGTTCGCTTCTTTAACGAATATGGACCAACGGAAACCACGGTAACTTCTACTTGCTACGAATACCATGTTCCACAAGCAGAAAATGTTGTGCTACCGATCGGTAAGCCGATTGCGAATACACAAGTTTATATCTTGGATCAATATCAAGCCTTAGTGCCATTAGGTATTGCAGGAGAGTTATGTATTGGTGGAGATGGCTTGGCACGAGCTTACTTGAACCGTCCAGAATTGACGGCGGAGAAATTTATTCCTAATCCATTTTCGGATGATCCTACGGCACGCTTGTATCGCACGGGTGATTTAGCACGTTGGTTACCAGATGGTAACTTGAGCTACCTTGGTCGTTTGGATGATCAAGTGAAAATTAGAGGATACCGAATTGAATTAGGCGAAATAGATAGTGTACTTGAAAACTGTCCGCTGGTTCAGCAAAATGTTACGATCGTTGATCTTGATGCGACGGGGGAAAAACGCTTAGTGAGTTATGTCGTTCCACAAGGCGAATTTGATAAAGATGGTATTCAAGCCTTCTTGAATGCTGCTTTGCCAGCGTACATGATACCTAGCTTATTTGTCGCCTTGTCGGAAATGCCATTGACGGCCAACGGAAAAGTGGATCAAAAAGCATTACCGAATCCAGATCCTGCGGGAATGATCACTACCGAATACGTAGCACCTCGAAATGAAATGGAAGAACGGATTGCAAAGATTTGGAAAGTATTACTTGGGGTCGAGAAAGTAGGCGTTTTGGACAACTTCTTTGACCTCGGTGGTCATTCTATTTTGGCAATTAAATTGGTCGCCCTACTGAAAAAAGAATTGTCTTTGACGATTCCGATGAAAGTGATTTTCCAATATACAAACATCGCAGATTTTGTAGAATATATCAATCTGATTCAATTGGGTAACGTGGAAGATACCGAAGAAGATGATGACTCAGATATTTTTGAATTGTAAACACTAAGTATACCGTGCAGTAAGACAAATTGAATCCCGGATTCAATTTGTCTTAGCACCTAACAATAAAAGACTAAATACTTTAAAATAATATAATTATGCAGGTTGGTAACAATATCATATCCTTACTCAATAAAGCATTGAAGAGTGGCATTACTGTTTTCTTAGACGGAGAGAAGTTAAAGTTTAAATTAGCAAAAGGTAAAAAAGCAGATCCAGAAATCGTAGGTCTTCTCAAAACACACAAAGAAGAAATTATTGCTTTTTTGCAAGGAGAATTGGCGGGGTTAAAAGAAATGACGGACGCTGGACATAACGTTACGGCTTTTGATCGAGATGCTGTAGCCCGAATTCCTTTGTCTTATGCGCAACAACGACTTTGGTTTATTGATCAGTTTGAAGGAAGTCTTCCGTATCATATGCCAATGATTCAAAAATTCGATCAAAATTTGAATCACGAAGCTTTGGAATATGCCCTGAGAGAAATTGCCAATCGTCACGAAGTATTACGAACGATTTTCTTAGATGACGAGGGTAAAGCTTACCAACAAATTCTTCCGAAAGATCAGTGGAAATTAAACTACGAAGAACGCTTGACGCTAGGGGAGCAAGAGGAGGCTGCCGTGATGCAAACCCTCGTTCCACTTAAAGTCAATCGAGCGTTCGACTTGTCTAAAGATCATCCGTTTAGAGCAGACTTGATTAAGGTATCGGAAGAAACATATTATTTAGTATTAGTCATACATCATATTGCTTTTGATGGTTGGTCCAACGCGATTTTTATCGGAGAATTTACGGAACTGTACCAAGCAAAATTAGAAAATAGAACTCCTCAGTTGCCAGCCTTGCCAATTCAATACGCAGATTACGCTTTGTGGCAGCGTACTTATTTGGACGGCGATAAGTTGGAGCAAAAATTAGACTACTGGGAACAAAAATTAACGGGCGTAGCAGTTTTAGATTTACCAACCGACTTTGCTAGACCTGCCATTCAAAGTACCAGAGGAGCACACCATAATGTAAGCCTTAACAAAAATGTTAGCGATCAATTATTTGATTTGGCGCAAAAAGAAGGGGTTACGATGTTTATGCTCTTTATGACTACTTTTAAAGTTTTATTACACAAATATGCCGGAAAAGAAGACATCGCTGTTGGAACGCCGATTGCCAATAGAATGCAACCTGAAATTGAAAACTTAATTGGATTTTTCGTTAATACTTTAACCATTCGCAGTGACGTTAGTAATAATCCTAGTTTTAAAGGCTTACTCCAACAAGTGAAGCAAACAGTACTAGAAGCTTATGACAACCAAGAAGTGCCATTCGAAAAAATAGTGGATCGAGTAACGGAAGAACGAAACATGAGTCACAGTCCATTGTTTCAAGTATTGTTTTCTTTCGAAGCCAGTAACGAAGTAGCTAAAAAAACTGGGGCAAATGCAAAACAAGAAGAAAGTTCTAACCAGCAGGAAGAAGATAAAATTTATGAATCTTCTATGTTTGATATTAGCTTTATCATTTCAGAAGGTGCCGACAAATATGACTTAAAGATTGAGTATTGTAGCGACTTGTTTTTGCCAAGTTCGATTGCACAAATGGCAAAGCATTTTGAGCAATTATTATCATTAGTCAGCCTCAATGCCGAACTAACTTTAAGGGAGCTCAACGTACTAAGTTCTGCCGAAGAAAATCGAATTGTAAAAGAATTTAATCATACCGATTTTGACTTTCCAAAAACAGCTACTGCGGTAAGTTTGTTCGAAGAAAGTGTCGCAAAATTTGGTGCTCGTACCGCTGTTGCTTTGGGCACGGAAAGCTTGACGTACAAGGAATTAGACGAACGCTCCAATCAATTAGCACAGTACTTGAAAAAGCAAGGGGTGAAAAAAGAAACCCTCGTTGCGTTATGTATGCATCGCTCCTTAGATATGATGGTGGGCATTTTGGGTATTCTAAAAGCAGGAGCTGCTTACGTACCGATTGCCGCCGATTATCCACAAGATCGAATTACTTATATCTTGGAAGATAGCCAATCTAAATTTGTGCTTACGGATACTGCAACGACACCACTATTCGCAGCATACAAAGGGCTAACCGTCGTTTCTTTAACGGAAGACCAAGCAAAAATAGCCAAAGCGTCAAAGAAAAAATTGTCGATAGCATTGCAGGCTAATAACTTGATGTACGTCATTTATACTTCTGGTTCTACCGGACGACCGAAAGGGGTAATGATTGAGCACTCAAGTAATATCAACATGGCTTTAGATCAAATCCGAAGTTTTGGTGTTACGGAAGAAGATCATGTTTTACAATTCGCCTCCATTGCTTTTGATGCGTCGGTGTACGAAATTTTTATGGCATTATATGCTGGCGCAAGTCTAGTATTAGTAGACCAAGAAACAATTAAAGAAGGCGCTAATTTTGTCAATTACCTCAAAGCACAAGCCGTCTCAGTGGTTACTTTGCCTCCGGTTTATTTAAGTGTTTTGGATACGGCTAGTTTATCTTTTTTACGGGTTATCATTACTGCGGGGGAAGCAGCCAACGTAGCACAAGCAACGGAGTGTGCCTTAGCGAGTAATTACTACAATGCTTATGGACCTACAGAATGTGCCGTTTGCGTTTCTTTCTATAAAGTGTCGCCAGAAGATCGAGATTTAGCACAAATTCCAATCGGTAAACCCCTCTCCAATACGAAGCTTTATATTTTAGATGAGCAGCTGAAAGCGGTGCCGATTAACGTAGAAGGAGAGATTTGTGTCAGTGGAGAAGGTCTAGCAAGAGGTTATTTGAATCGAGCAGACTTGACGGCGGAGAAGTTCGTCGATCATCCATATGAGCAAGGTGTTAAATTATATCGAACCGGAGACCGAGGAAAATTTTTAGCAGATGGTAATATCGTCTTTTTGGGACGGAAAGATGATCAAGTAAAGATTAGAGGTCATCGAATTGAATTGGGAGAAATTGAAACGGTTTTACACCAAATGCCCGAGATCAACCAATGTATCGTAATAGCCAAAAAAGATAAAGCGGGTAATAATCGTTTACTTGCGTATTACGTTGGAGCAGAAACGATTGAAGAGACCAAAATTCATGCTTATTTGAGCGCTCGACTACCAGCTTACATGGTACCGCAAATTATTATTGGTTTAACAGCTTTTCCACAAACGACGAACGGTAAAATTGATAAAAAAGCTTTACCAAACCCAGAAGAAGCAAGTGCCGAGGTACAAGAATATCTTGCACCCCGTACACCATTAGAAGCGGATGTCGCAGAAATTTGGAAATCATTACTTAATGTAAAACAAGTTAGTGTACTAGATAATTTCTTCAAATTAGGAGGCGATTCTATTATTAGTATTCAGGTGGTTAGTCGCATTAAACGACTTGGTTATCAGTTGCAACCACGAGATTTATTTCACCACCAAACGGTTGCGGCACTCGCTCAATTCCTTACCGACGATTTAGAAAAAACTACCATACTTGCGGAGCAAGGCGAATTGACGGGAACGGCTGATTTGCTTCCGGTACAACAATGGTTCTTTGAAAAAGATTACCAAAGTCTTTCTCATTTTAATATGGTGAATCTCTTTGAAATTGACAAAGCAGTTAACCTCACCGAACTAGACCAAATCCTAAAAGCATTGGTGGCACAGCACGATGCCTTGCGATTCCGCTATACAAAATCTGCTGACAGCGATACTTTCGTTCAAGAATATGGTTCCGCCGAAGCGAAGGTGGAATTTGTAGATTTGACTAAAACTAAAGCCAAAGATTTTGAAAAAACAATTACAGATACTTGTCAAGCTTATCAAGAAAGTTTAGACCTTGAAAAAGGCGAATTGATCAAAGCTGTTTTTATGGCTACGCCTAAAAAAGAAGCTAAGAATCGGTTTTTTATCGTCGTACATCACTTAGTGATTGATGCTGTTTCTTGGCATATCTTACTGAGTCAGTTACAAGAAGGAATGGAGGCTGTCCGCGAAGGCAAGGCAATTGATTTTGGAATGAAGTCTACTTCTTTCCGACAGTGGGGCGAAAAGTTGAAAGCGCACACGACAACGGCACAAGTAGAAGCGCAATTACCGTATTGGCAAAAGGTCGCCAATGCTTATCAAGCGCTACCCGTCGATCATCCAGCGCATACCGATAAATCTTTATTGAAGGATGCCGACATCTGTGAGCTTAGTCTTTCAAAAGCACTCACTCAAACCCTGCTCAAAGAAGCGAATAATGCTTACGGAACAGAAATTAATGATTTGCTGTTAAGTGCTTTAGCCCAAACAATTAGTGACTGGTCGGAAAAAGAAAATGTAGTCATCGGTTTGGAGGGACACGGTCGAGAGTTTATTGCTGCGGAGATTGATATTACGAATACGCTGGGTTGGTTTACAAATTTATATCCGGTCTCCTTAGCCGTAGCACCAACGATGTCTAAGGCAGATTTAATCAAGTCGGTGAAGGAACAACTGAGAACGATTCCGGGTAAAGGGCTTTCGTATAATTTACTCCGTTACTTACACCCCAAAGAGGCAGTTCGTCAAAGTTTAGGACAAGCCAAATGGGATATTGTTTTTAACTATTTAGGACAAGAAGATAATACCACTAGTGCTGAAAACTGGTTGATGGGCGCGACCGAATCACCCGGTATCTTTGTCGCAGAAGATTATCCTTTGAGTCACAACTTTGAGATCAATGGCGCTATTACTGGGGGGCAATTGAACTTGACTTGGATGTATTCTCAACAATACTACGAAAGAGCAACCGTTACTCAAATTGCGGAAAGTTTTATCGAGAATTTGAGTAGCTTGATTTTACATTGTCAAGAACAAGAAGGCACTGAAAAAACGGCATCGGACTATGGTATCGCACCAGAGGTAGATTACAAAGAGTTGAATGCTTTCTTAACGGAAGAGGAAAATGGACAGCCACGAAAAGCATTAATTGAAGGGCTTTACCGATTGGCACCGATGCAAGAAGGAATGCTTTTTCATCATTTGTACGATCAAGGATTTGGAGGTTACACCGAACAATTAACGGTCGATTTTTTAAGTGGACTGGACGTCGATGCGTTCAAAAAAGCTTGGGAGTTTGTAATCGAGAATCATACCATTTTACGTACGCGATTTTTTAGTAATCGTTTGAGTATTCCGGTTCAATGTGTGTACAAAAAGGTAGACTTATCTTTTGAACATCACGACTTCACGACCTTTGCCAAAGAAGAACGACTGGCAGCAGTAGAAAAGTTTGCGGAAGCAGATTTAGCAAAAGGATTTGATTTTAATCAAGTGCCTTTAATGCGAATCAATATCGTCAAATTAGATGATAAAGCCTATAAGATGTTTTGGACCTTTCATCATATTCTTATTGATGGTTGGTCTAATCCGATTTTGATAGAGGAACTCATGACGGCTTACGAATTACTAAGCGAAGGAAATACTTTTGCCAGCTTAAAAGATTCAATCGCCATCGAAGAAGACCGCTTTGAAGACTTTATCAAATACATTGGTACAAAAGATAAAATAGTCGAACAAGAGTTTTGGAAAAAGTACTTAGGTGAATTTGAAACGCCTAGCTTATTACCTTTTATCGACGATAATTTAGCTAGAAATAAAGGAGGTGTTACCGAAGAATTAGAACACATTTTTACGGAAGAAACTACGGAAGCAATTAAGGCGTATTGTCAAGCTAATTTCATTACGGCGAATACTTTTATTCAAGGAATTTGGGGATTCTTATTGTCCAGATATACTGGCAATGAAGATATTCTTTTTGGTGCGACGGTTTCTGGTCGACCTTCGGATTTGGCAAATGCGGAGCGAATGATCGGCTTGTTCATCAATACTATGCCTGTTCGCGTTAAATTGAAAAACGACGCAACGATTTCAGAAGTGCTGACGGTTTTACAAAATGAGCATACTGCTGCCAGAGAGTATCAATATACTGCGCTTAATGATATTCAACGATGGATTGACTTCAGCGGAGAATTTTTTGATTCTTTGATCACCTTTGAAAATTATCCACTTGGAGATGCCGTTGGACAAGCAGAATCGCTGGAAGTAGGAGACGTAGAAGTCAAAGAGCAAACGAATTACTTGCTATCCATTGCCGTCTCTTTATCGAATGTACTTGATTTCAAATTTAGATATAATTCGAATTTACTAGGCGCATCTTTCGCAGCGATGATGAAAGATCATTTTATACTGGCAATAGAACAGACGATTCAAGAAAATATAACGAAGTTTAGCGAGATCGAACTCGTTACGCCTGAGGAGCGAGCATTATTATTGAACACCTTTAATGATACTACAATTCCTTATCCACAGGATAAATCTATCATCGCTTTTTTTGAAGCGCAAGTAGCTGCTACACCTACGAAAACAGCATTGATTTTTAACGGAGAGACGCTAAGTTACGAAGGCTTAAATCAGCGTGCCAATCAATTAGCAGCTTGCTTGCAAGAAAAGGGAGTACAACCCGCAGATAAAATAGGTATCTTATCTTATCGAGGTTTTGACATGATTGTCAGTCTTTTAGCGACCTTGAAATGTGGTGCCGTATACGTACCGCTAAATATTGATTACCCTAAGGCTCGCTTAGAATTTATTTTGAGTGATGCTGGCGCAAAATATCTAATCTACCAAGACGAAAAACTTTTAGCTAAAACGGGTTTAACAGATTATGAATTTATTGACGTAGCAGATAGCGTTACGTACTCAACCGAAGCAGTAAGGGTACCTGATTCGCTGACTTTAACGTCAAGTGTATACGTAATGTATACTTCTGGTACGACGGGGCAACCGAAAGGAATTTTAGTAAACCAAGCGAACATTTTAAAGCTTTGTTTTGAAACGGGACCAATTGCGATTTATCCAGAAGATCGTGTTTTGCAATGGTCTAATTTCTCTTTTGATGGTTGTACCTATGAGATTTTTGGCGCCTTATTGAACGGCGCAAGTTTGTGCATGATTGCGGAAAAAGAAGCACAAGATCCAGTAAGCTTGGCAAGGGTGATTCGAGCAGAGCAATTAACCGTCAACTTCATGACGACTGCTTTATTTAATGCTTTTGTTGATCAAGATTTGGATGCGTTAAATGAATTAAGAATTGTATTATTCGGAGGAGAATTAGTATCTGTTCCTCATGTTAAAACAGCTTTAGCAACCTTAGGCGCTGGAAAAATTATTCACGTTTACGGTCCGACGGAGACAACAACTTATGCCAGTTATTATCCAGTGGAGCATTGCGACGACGATCGTGTTCCCATCGGTAAACCCTTATCAAATACCCAACTTTATATTTTAGATGCGGAAGGAGACTTAGTGGGCGTAGGGATGACCGGAGAAATTTATATTGGAGGTGCAGGAGTCTCAATGGGATACTTGAATCGAGAAGAATTGATGGCTGAAAAGTTTGTTGAGGACAAATTTTCCAAAGAGCCAGGCGCGAAATTATATCGCACGGGTGACCTTGGGTTTTGGTTGCCAGCGGGTAATATAGAATTTATTGGTCGGAAAGATTTACAAGTAAAAGTAAGAGGATACCGAATTGAATTAGGTGCAATTGAAACCAAATTGCAAGAATTGGATGCAGTTAATAATTGTGTTGTACTTGCGAAAGCAGATCCTTCTGGTACGAAGCGCTTGATTGCTTACGTGATTCCCAACGGTACTTTCCAAAAAGAGGCAATCCTAAACTACTTGAAAGAAGAATTACCAGAATATATGGTGCCTTCAATTATGGTAGATTTACCAGAATTTCCATTGAATGCCAATGGAAAAGTGGACAAGAGAGCTTTACCCGAACCAGACCTTGGTGCCTTGATCAGTGAAGCTTATGTGGCGCCACGAAATGAAATGGAGGAAAAACTGGTAACGATTTGGAAAGAATTGTTACACTTAGACAAAGTAGGTGTTTACGATAATTTCTTTGACTTAGGTGGTCATTCTTTATTAGCGACGAGAATGATGTCTGCGATTCGAAAGGAATTGGAGGTAGAAATTTCTGTAAAAGAATTATTTACAAAACCCAACGTTGCGGCCTTATCTAACTTTATCTTGACCGCTGCGGCAAAATCTTCTCTCGTAAAAATTACCCCACAAAAACGTTCTGACAAAATGCCTTTGTCTTTTGCCCAAGAACGCTTGTGGTTTATTGACAAATTAGAAGGGAGTTCGCACTATCACATTCCTACTATCAATCGCCTAGAAGCAACACTTGACAAAGAAATTTTAACCGATGCTTTACAAGAAATTGTCAATCGACACGAGGTATTAAGAACGATTTTTAAAGAAGACCAAGGTAGTGCTTATCAATATATTCTTCCAGAAAATCAATGGACATTAGCTTACGATGAAAATCCTGCTTATGCAGATTTTGAAGTTTTAAGTGCCGCAATCAACACCGAAGTATCCAAAGCATTTGACTTATCGAAAGATCATATGTTGCGTGCTAAATTGTTCAAAGCTTCAGACGCAGAATATGTCTTGGTCATTGTGTTGCACCACATCGCTTCGGATGGATGGTCAAGCCCAATTTTGTTTGCGGAACTAGCGGAACTTTACGATGCGAAAATCCAAGGTCGTACATCTAATTTAGCTCCTTTAACGATTCAATACGCAGATTATGCTTTGTGGCAAAGAGATTATTTACAGGGAGAGGTTTTAGATCAAAAAATAGGATATTGGAAATCAAAATTAGCGGGACTAGAAGCGTTAAACTTACCAACTGATTTTGTTCGTCCTGCGGTTCAGAGTACAAAAGGAGATCGTGTAGATTTTGAATTGGATAAGAAATTATTCGAGGAATTACAAGTACTCGCCCAACGAGAAGGGGTCACGGTCTTTATGCTTTTAATTTCGGTCTTCAAGGTTTTCTTGTATAAATATTCTGGACAAACCGATATTGCCGTTGGTATTCCAATTGCTAATCGATCACAAGCTGAGATAGAAACTTTGATTGGCTTTTTTGTCAATACACTTACCTTGCGTAGTGATTTGAGTGATAATCCAAGTTTCCAAGATTTCTTGAATCAAGTAAAAGATACGACCTTGGAAGCTTACAGTTACCAGGATGTACCGTTTGAAAAAGTAGTGAACGAAGTAGCACCGGAAAGAGATTTGAGTCGTAGCCCACTATTTCAAGTGATGCTTTCTTACGAAAACTATGGTGAAAAAAGTAGTGCACTACCGACCGGCTTGTCTTTACCAAGTATAGAAGAAGATTCAAAAGAAACGCCAGTAGAAAACGGCGAAAAAGAAGAGGAAGGATTTGTTTACGAAAGCTCAAAATTCGATTTGAGTTTTAATATTTCTAAACGAGAAGATACCCTAGAAGTAAGTATTGAGTATTGTAGCGATTTGTTTTTGAAAGAAACGATCGTTAGAATGAAAGCGCATTTTCAAGCTTTACTAGCAGCGGTAGCTGCTGCTCCTGCTGCTACAATTGATACGTTCAGTATGTTGAGCGCAGCAGAAGAAACGCAAATCTTGGTAGACTTTAACGATACGGATAAAACTTATCCTTTAACGGAAACCTTGGTTAGCTTATTCGAAGCACAAGTTGAGCAAACTCCAAAGGCAACGGCAATTGTATTTGAAGCTCAGGAATTAAGCTATGCGGAATTAAACGAACGCGCCAATCAATTGGCCCATCACTTAATTGATAAAGGCGTTACTAAAGAATCTTTAGTTTGTATTTGCCTTGATCGAAGTCTAGAAATGATGATCGGTATCTTGGCGATTATCAAAGCCGGAGGTGCTTACGTTCCTATTGATCCAACTTATCCCGCAGAACGAATTAATTATATTTTAGAAGATACCGCCGCAAGCTTTGTCATGAGTATGGCTTCGCAAGAAGAATTTCTGAGCCTTGCGAAAGTATCGGAATTGATTTTATTGGATAAAGATTGGAATACGATTGCCAAAGCACCGAAGCAAAATGTAGGACTAGACTTACAAGCTAATAATTTGGCTTATGTAATCTATACTTCTGGTTCTACTGGAAAACCTAAAGGAGTACTCAACCAGCATTCTGGAATCGTTAATCGCTTATTGTGGACACAAGATGAATACCAATTGGTCGCCGGGAAAGATGTTGTGCTACAAAAGACAACCTTCTGTTTCGACGTTTCTGTTTGGGAATTATTCTGGCCAATTATTACGGGCGTAAAATTAGTTTTTGCCAGACCAGAAGGACATAAAGATAACGCGTACTTGAAATCGGTTATCGAAGCGCAAGCCGTTACTACGATGCACTTTGTCCCTTCAATGCTAGAGGTGTTTTTACCAGATATTCAAAAAGGAGATTGTCCTAGTTTGAAGCGGGTACTTTGTAGTGGAGAAGCACTCAAAGGAAGTCAGGTAGAAAGCTTTATTGAGCGTTTGCCCAACGCACAACTGCATAATTTATATGGTCCAACGGAAGCGGCTATTGATGTTAGTTATTGGGCAGCACCGACAACGGCGACGGAAGTATCTGTAGTCCCCATCGGTAAGCCAGTGGCGAATACTCAATTATACGTTTTAAACAACGGAGGACAATTAGCGCCAATTGGCGTGCCCGGAGAATTGTTTATTGAAGGAATTCAAGTAGCAAGAGGGTACCACAATCGACCAAGCCTAACCGCTGAGCGATTTGTTCAAAATACAATTACCCCAGAACGTTCTGCCGTGCTTTACCGAACCGGAGATTTAGTTCGTTGGTTACCGGACGGTAATATTGCTTACTTGGGTAGAATGGATCATCAAGTAAAAATTAGAGGATTCAGAATTGAACTGGGAGAGATCGAAGCGAAGTTACAAGCATGTCCGCTCGTAAATAGCAGCATCGTAATGGCCAGACCAGATGCTAGTGGCAATCAACAATTAGTGGCTTACGTAATTGCTAATGGAACGTATGATAAACAAGCGATTCAGGACTTCCTGAAAACGCAATTGCCAGAATATATGGTTCCATCAATGATGATGGAATTAGCTGTTTTTCCTTTGAACTCAAACGGTAAAATTGATCGCAAAGCACTGCCTAAGTTTGATGCTTCCGAATTAATTACAAACGAATACGTTGCTCCGCGCAATGAATTGGAAGAAACATTCGCGGCTATTTGGAAGAGCTTACTCAACGTAAGCCAAGTGGGTATTCATGATAATTTCTTTGAATTAGGTGGAGATTCCATTATCAGTATTCAAGTCGTTAGCCGAATTAAATTAGCCGGCTACGCGATGCAACCGAGAGATATTTTCCAATATCAGACCATCGCTAGTTTAGCGGCAGTGATTAAAGATCGTGTGAATACGGTTAAAGTCTTGACAGAACAAGGCGTGTTGGAAGGAACTGCAAAACTGTTGCCGATACAACAATGGTATTTTGAAAAAGACTTTTCTAATCTTTCTCATTTTAACCAAGCGAACCTTTTTAGTCTTGATAGCAAGGTATCCGTAGCACATCTAGATACGGCGATGAAAGCAATTGTTGCTCAACACGATGCGTTGCGTTTTCGCTATACAAAAGAGGAGCAAACAGGGGAGTGGACGCAAGAATATGGAAGCTACGCAGGAGGATTGGACGTCGTTGAGTTAAAAGAAACGGAAGCCGAGTCCTTGAGCCAAGAGATTGAAGCCACTTGTCAATTGTATCATGAGAATCTTTCAATTGAACGAGGAGAATTGATTAGAACGGTGCTCCTTAAAACACCTAATCCAAAAGAAGACAATAGACTACTCATCGTAATCCACCACTTAGCGATTGATGGTGTTTCTTGGAGAATCATTTTGGATCAATTCCAATTGGCAATGGAAGCATTGGAGAAAGGACAAACCATTGATCTTGGTCCTAAGTCCAGCTCGTACCGACAATGGGAGGCAGCACTGGAAGAGTATGCACTAACGGATTTTGTGCAAGCACAATTACCAATGTGGCAGGAAGTTGCAGCCGCTTACAAAACTTTACCTCGTGACTATTCGAAAGCAGAACAACCTGCGAATGAAATGACGAGTACGATGATTGCTTTAGACGAAGCGCTTACCGAGTCTTTGCTGAAAGATACAAATCAAGCATATCATACCGGAATTAACGATATTCTCTTAGGTGCTTTTGCGAAGACCGTTAGTAAATGGTCTGGTCAAGAAAAAATTGTTATTGGTTTAGAAGGACATGGTCGAGAGTATGTCTCCGACGAAATGGATATCACGAATACGGTTGGATGGTTTACCACACTTTATCCAATTTGTTTAGAAATTAAAGCTTCTAATCGTACCTCGGACTTAATTAAGTCGGTCAAAGAACAGCTGAGAGTGGTGCCTAAAAACGGGATTGGTTTTGGGGTATTAAAACACTTACATCCTAAAAAGGCAACGAGAGATAGCTTAAGTAGTGCAAAATGGGATATCGTCTTTAATTACTTAGGACAGTTAGATAATGTGGTCGAAGAAGAAAATTGGTTGAAGCCGGCAGGAGAATCTTCAGGAGAGAGCTTTACCCCGGATTATCCTTTCAATAAATTGGAGATTACTAGTGCCATTTCTGATTCAAAACTTGTTGTCAATTTATTTTACAATAAACAAGACTTCAAAGAAGATACAATTGAAACTTTATTACAGTCTTTTATAGAGGATTTGACGCGCTTAATTGAGCATTGCAAGGCGAAAAAGACACCAGAGAAAACGCCTTTTGATTATGGTTTGTCACCTGAAGTTTCGTACGATGAATTGAATCAATTCCTGACTCGATTAGCCGAACGTTCTCCTTTTAGTAATAACTTTGATTCTATTTACAGACTGAGTCCCTTGCAAGAAGGAATGTTGTTCCACCATTTATTCGATAAAGAATCAACAGCTTATAATGAGCAATTTATTGTTGATTTTCCCAATGAGATTGATGCAGAACTTTTTGAAAAATGCTGGCAGTTTGTTGTAGAAAAACATAGTATTCTAAGAACTGGAATTTTCTACGATGAACTAAGCATTCCCGTGCAATGTGTCATGAAAAAAGTGGAAGTCCCATTTGTATTACATGACTTTAGCAACTTGTCTGATGAAAAGCAAGCGGAAGCATTGGAAGACTTTCTAGCAAAAGACTTAACGGAAGGACTAGCTTTTAATCAAGCGCCAATCATGCGTGTATCGCTTTTTAAATTAGCGGATCAAGCGTATAAATTAGTTTGGACTTGCCACCATATTATTTTAGATGGTTGGTCAATGCCAATTATTTTTAAAGAAATTCTTTACACTTACGGACAGTTAGTAAAAGGAAAAGAAGTCGCTTTAGGAAAAGAAGATCGTTACGAAGATTTCATTAGGTTCATTGGAGATAAAGATCCTTTCGCCGAAGAATTTTTCTGGAGAAATTACCTAAAAGGCATTGAAACGCCAACGCTGCTGCCATTTATTGGTAATAACTTAGAACGAAATAAAGGGGTAGGCGTGGATGAAAATATTCTTCTCACGTTTGACGAAAGTAAAGTGAAGATTATCAAACAATTCGTCAAGGATAATCGAATTACGGTCAATACTTTGATCGAGTCGGTCTGGGCATTTCTGTTGTCGCAATATACCGATAGCAAAGATGTTGTCTTTGGAATTACCGTTTCCGGTCGACCAACGGACCTAGAAGACGCAGAGGAAAAAGTTGGTTTATTTATCAATACGATTCCATTGCGCTTGCGTTTCAACGAAGAACAAGGGTTTACAGATTTCCTAAGTTATATCCAACAGAATCAATTGTCTGTAATGGATCACCAACACACTGGATTAGGCGATATTCAAAACTGGTCGCAAACTCAAGGAGATTTATTTGATAGTATTTTGGTAGTAGAAAATTACCCAGAAGGTGATATTGCTGGAGAAGAAGAAGAAGGTCTCGCCGCTGGTGATTTGAAATTAGAAGAACAATCAAACTATCTGCTCACCATTAATGTAGCCGTTTCTAACGTACTTAATATTGGTTTTGGATATAATAGCTCCTTGTTGAGAGACGAATTTGCGCAGATGATCAAGGCGCACTTTACGACGGTACTTTTACAAGTGATTAACAGTGTAGATCAGATTGGTACTTTTAAAATGAAAGATTTGTCTGCGCTATCTAATGTCGAGCGTGATGTAATCTTAGGAGTACAAGCAAATAAGGATGGAGAATGGTTTAATCGCCCCGAAAAAGATTTAGGAAATGACCGACCAATTAATGTTCGTTTCGAACAAATTGCAGCGGCACATCCCACGGCAGTTGCCGCGATTCACGGAACAGAGCGTTGGGATTATCAAACTTTAAACGACCTGTCAAATCAAATCGGCGCGGCGCTACAAGCAATGGGCGTAGAACCGGGAGAATTTGTTGGCGTCTACCTCGATCGAAGCCCAACTTTGATCGCTTGTTTATTGGGAATCATTAAAAGTGGTGCAGCTTACGTACCACTCGATACCCAAAATCCAACGGAGCGGATCGAAAAAATGATTACGAGTAGTCAACTGCAAACGGTAATTAGTACAACGGCTTTAATGAACCAGCTCAGTACGACTAATAACGGTAAATTATTACTAGTAGATGAAGTTGATGCAGATACCAGAGCCACTTTTACCGAAAAAGGGATACACACCATTCAAGATATTCAAGATATTCAACGTAATAGTACGGAGAACTTAGTCAATCAAAACGACTTAAGAACTTGGGCATATATGTTGTATACTTCGGGATCAACCGGAGAACCGAAAGGAGCGATTACCCGCCACGACGGTGCCTTAAACCACTTGTTGGCAGAGTATGATGAGCTAGAATTGAAAGATGGATTCCGATTTTTGCAGAGTGCGGGAATTGGTTCGGATATTTCGTTATGGCAAATGCTTGCACCACTCTTAAAAGCTGGAGCAGTTGTAATCATTGATAAATATGATTTGCTTAATTATACGCACGTCGTAGAGTTATTAAGCACGGAAAAAATTGATATTGTCGAATTCGTTCCTTCTTATATTTGGGGAATGGTCGATCACGTAAAAGAGCTGGAAAATCCTCCTGCATTTCCTGATCTTCATTGGATTATGATGGTCGGAGAAGCGGTTCCGGTACCCTTAGTAAATGAATGGAAAACTTACTTCCCACACGTTCGCGTACTGAATGGTTATGGTCCTTGTGAAGCTTCAGATGATATTACACAATATGAAGTAGTCGGATTATTAGATCCTCAGTTGCAACGCGTACCGATCGGTCGTCCTTTGACGAATATGCACATGGTTGTATTGGATCAAGCGGGTAAATTATGTCCGCTTGGTGTCGCCGGAGAATTGTGTGTCACAGGTGTCGGTGTCGGTGCTGGATACTGGGGAATGCCAGAAAAAACGGCAGAAAGTTTCATCGCAAATCCATTTCCGGAACTCTTAGGAGATACCTTATATAAAACAGGAGATTTAGGAAGATGGCTACCGGATGGTAATTTAGAATTTTTAGGTCGAATTGACCGACAAGTTAAAATTAGAGGACACCGAGTAGAGTTAGGCGAAATCGAAACCTACGTAAGAGAAGAAGCAGCCGTACAAGAAGCGCACATCATGGTGCACAAGCCCGAGGGCGCGAATCAAGATGCGGTGATTGCATTTGTTGTCCCAGAGCAGCAGCAAGCAGCAAGTGAAACGATTGGCACTGGAGAAACTAAGGTATTGGCTGTTTTAGAAAATCTATTACCAGATGCCATCTCCTCCGCAGAAAAATCAGCAAAGATTGGAACAAGTGCTTTTGATTTATCAAAAGACTTGAGAATTGCCTTAGAAAATCTAGCTGCAGCAGAAGGAGTGTCTATGTTTAACCTTCTACTCGCAGCCTTTGAAGTTTGTTTATATCGTTATAGTGGACAAGAAAATATCCAAATCGGAATTCCTAAAACGAATCGTTCCAAAAGTGGGGAAGAAGCTTTAGTTGAAGTGCGAGAAAATGTATTGCTTTTAAATACGCAACTCGGAAGAACCATTGAGTTCAAGCAGTTCCTCCAGCAGGTAGTAGAAAAAGTGGAAATGGTTTTCGACGCACCCAATAAGTATAGCGTAGATCGTACGATTCCTTCGGTTTTATTTAGCTTGAGTCAGCATCCCGATTTACCAGATTTTAAGGAAAATGCCTTGACGCAAAATAACTTTGCCCTTGATGTTGCTTTGGAAGTAAGTCTTGCCGATAACGAGGCTAAAGTGCAGTTGTTTTATACAAGTGAGCTTTTCGCCGCCACTACGATGTCGCGTCTAGTGACAAATTTTGAATTGTTACTAAAATCAATCATTGCAAAACCTACGGCATCGCTTGGCGATCTAGAAATGTTGAGCACCTCAGAACGTAGCTTACTATTAGATCAATTTAATGAGGTTGGACGAAGTTACAAGCGAGATAAAACCGTTTTAGATTTATTTGCGGCACAAGTAAAACGTACACCAGATCGTGTGGCTTTGAGATATAACGGAGAAGAATTAAGCTATACGGAGTTAGACCAAAAGTCGAATCAATTGGCGCACTTCTTACAAGCGCAAGGCGTAAAAGAAGAAACACTCGTGGGCTTATGTGTAGATCGTTCTTTCAATATGGCGATTACTATTTTTGGAATTACCAAAACGGGAGCGGCCTATGTACCGCTTGATCCTACTTTCCCGCAAGAACGAATTAATTTTATTTTAGAAGATACTAACGTTAAATATTTCCTTTGTCAAGAAAATCATGTACCGCTTTTTGCGGAGACCGTTGAACGAGAAGAAATTGAGCTGTTTGAACTCGAAAAAATTGAGGAACAGCTTCATGCAGCTCCGATGACGCCTGTAACGGCTAAACTTACAACGGAGAGTTTATTCTGCTTGATGTACACTTCTGGATCAACCGGTAAGCCTAAAGGAGTAATGGATTTGCATGGCAGTTTAGCCATTCGGATGGAAGATGAGATCGCATTGAAGCAGCAAGATGTGATTAATGGTTTTATGTACAACAATTATGTCTTTGATCTATTTTTGACAGAGTTTTTGATTCCATTATTATCAGGTGGTAATTTGCTGATTCCAAAATTTGAAGACTTATTTAGTTTAGAAGCTGTAATTGATTTGATTGCTGAGAACGGCGTAACGAACTTACAAGGAACGCCTACTTTCTATGGTTCTTTAATGGATGCTTTAGCGGAAGATAAAATTTCAAGCCTGCACCGGATGGAACGGTTTGATGTCTGTGGAGAATCCTTGACAGATTCGATCGTTCAGAAAGTTAAAACAAAATTACCGCAGGTCAATATCACCAATTTCTATGGACCAACGGAGGCCGCAGTGTACGTTACCGCGATCGAAGATGTGCAAGCAATGCCGTGGAACAATATTGGAGTGCCTTTGGCCAATGCTGAAATTTATATTGTTGATGAAAATAATTGCCCACTTCCAATCAATGTCGTAGGGGAATTATTAATTGGTGGAGACGGTTTAGCTAGAGGATATTTTAAACGACCGGATTTAACTGCGGAACGTTTTATTCCTCATCCTTTCAAGCAGGAAGAAGGTGCGAGATTGTATAAGTCTGGTGATTTAGCACGCTGGTTGCCGGATGGAACCTTGGAGTTTTTTGGTCGAATGGATGATCAAGTTCAATTGAACGGTTGGCGAGTAGAACTTGGCGAAATCGAAGTCGTTTTACAGCAATCTCCAATGATTAACAAAAGTGCCGTATTGGTGAAAAGTGAAGTAGGTAAGCAGCAACGCTTAATCGCTTATGTAACCGTTACGGAAGATTATTCGGAAGAAGCCGTACGCGCTTACTTATTGGCTAAGTTACCAAGTTACATGATCCCTACGGTAATTATGAATTTGGAAGAAATGCCGCTGACACCAAGTAAGAAAATTGATAAAATTAGTTTGTCAAAACTAGAATCTTCCGAAAGTCTAATTAGTAAATTACAAACGCGTTGCCAGATTGGTTTACCAACTCATATGCAACCCACGCACTATTGTCTAATAGATGAAATTCCACAAAATTTAAGTGATAAGGTTGATGAAAAAGCGTTGCTTAAAATTTTCTCTGAGCAAGATCATACCGAATTACTTGAAAAGAAAAATTTCATTGCCCCACGGAATGAAATAGAGGAAGTACTCGCAGATATTTGGCAGCAGATTCTTAAAATAGAAAATGTTGGCGTACACGATAACTTTTTCGAATTAGGTGGTCATTCTTTACTGGCAACACGGTTAGTTGCTGCTATTCGGAAACGTTTAGGAAAAGAAGTTGCCATTCGAGAAATTTTCTTGAAACCAACCATTGATGCTTTAGCTACGTATCTTTCAGCGGCTAGTGGTAACATTCCTTTACCTAAAATTACCGTACAAGCTAGACCCGAAAATATTCCATTGTCCTTTGCTCAAGAACGACTCTGGTTTATTGATCAGTTGGAAGGGAGTACACATTATCATTTACCAGCGGTGCAATACTTAGGTAATGATGTCAATCAGGAAGCTCTGGCCTTGGCTTTCCAAAAATTGGTTAATCGCCACGAAGTGTTACGGACTGTTTTTCGTGAAGAGGATGGACAAGCTTATCAATGGTTGCTACCCGAAAACACTTGGCAGTTACAATACGAAGCATTACAACCTGCGGCGGTGAACGCAATGATCGAAACTGAAATCAATCGTGCCTTCGATTTAGCTAAAGATCATATGCTACGAGCAACTTTGGTGAAAATGGTCGATGGAGATTATTTATTAATCTTAGTGGTTCATCATATTGCTTCGGATGGTTGGTCAACCCCAATTTTACTAGAAGAATTATTAGCGTTCTACCAAGCCGCACTCGAAAATCGTTCCGCAGACTTAGCGCCACTCGCGATTCAGTACGCAGACTACGCAATGTGGCAACGACAGTATTTGTCGGGAGATTTATTAGACCAAAAATTGGCGTACTGGGAAGAACAATTGAAGGAGTTAGATACCTTGAATATTCCCACCGATTTTCCAAGACCTAACATTCAAAGCCTGAAGGGGAAACGGCTTAGCTTTACGCTAGAGCAAGATTTATCTACCCAATTGCAAGATTTTGCACAACAAGAAGGTGTGACGATGTTTATGTTGATGCTTACGCTACTCAAAGTGTTATTACATCGATATACGGGACAGTCGGATATTGCGATCGGTAGTCCGGTTGCGAATAGAACACAGGCTGAGGTTGAAAACTTGATTGGCTTTTTTATCAATACCCTTACTTTACGCAGTGATTTATCCGGTAATCCTTTATTTAAAGAATTACTGGCTCAGGTAAAAACAAAAACCTTAACGGCTTACGATCACCAAGACGTACCTTTTGAAAAAATTGTGGATCGGGTAGTGAAAGGTAGAGACTTGAGTCGTAGTCCTCTTTTTCAAGTATTATTTGCTTACGGAAACGAAGCCGTTTCGACGATGGAAGATGCTTTTGCAACAAAAACAGTTGCTGAAAATGATCTTGAACAAGTAGCGGCAAAAGGTGAAAGTTTTAGCGAAAGCATAGATTATGAAGTGGCTAAGTTTGACCTGAGTGTCAACGTCTCAGAAGAAGCAGGGCGTTTAGTAGTGTCGATCTTATATTGTAGCGACTTATTCTTAGCATCTACGATTGAAAGCATGGGAACTCATTTCAATCAGCTCATCCGAAGGGTCGTTGCCAATCCAATGCAGTCCATCCAAACTTATCCGATGTTGACCGAGCAGGAAACGCAACAACTGTTAGTTGACTTCAATCAAACGGCAGCAGCTTACCCTGAAAATAAGACCCTCGTTGATTTGTTCCGTGATCAACTCGCTTTGCATCCCAATAAAGCAGCGCTCAGTTTTGAAGGAACAAGCTTGACTTATCAAGATTTAGAAGATCGTTCGAATCAATTGGCACATTTCCTCAAAGAAAGCGGTGTACAAGAAGAAGATTTGATCTGCATTTGTCTGGATCGCTCAATTGAGATGATCGTGAGTTTGCTTGCCGTACTCAAAGCGAGTGCCGCTTACGTTCCAATTGCACCAGATTATCCACAACAGCGGATTGATTTTATCTTAGCGGATACCAAGGCCAAAGTTGTGATTACGACCCAAGCATATCGCGCTACTTTTGTTGAGAACGAGGCCGTTGAGATGATCCTCATTGATGATTTAAAAGAATTAGAGGAATACCCAACTGCGGCATTAAGCACCCAGCCAGCCATTAATCATCTCGCGTATATTATTTATACTTCTGGATCAACGGGGAAACCCAAAGGCGTACAAGTAGAACACGCATCGGTGGTGAATGAACTTTGCTTTTATTCGAAAACTTATGGCGTTGATTATTCCGACCGACATTTGCTTTTGGCGAATTATGTTTTTGATGCTTCGGTAGAACAAATATTTTTGCCTTTGACGCACGGCGTACACTTAGATTTAGTGTCTAAAATGGATATGCTAGATCCAGTATTTTTAGACCAATTTATCAAAGAAAAAGGAATTACTCATCTTCACGGTACACCCGCGTTGTTACAGACGATTAGAGCAAATACTTACGAAACGGTCAAGCGAGTTTGTGCCGGAGGAGAACTTTGTACGGAAGCGTTGGCACAATCATGGGGAACGAAAGTTCAGTTTTTCAACAAGTACGGACCGACGGAAACTACAATCAGTTCTAGTTATCACCGTTATGATCCAGCAGTCGATTATCACGGTGCCTTACCGATTGGAAAACCGATTGCTAATACGCAATATTATGTTTTAGATGAACATCAACAGCCTTTGCCTATTGGTGTCGTAGGAGAATTATACATCGGTGGAAAAGGAATGACACGAGGCTATTTAAATCGTCCAGACTTGACGGCGGAGCAATTTATACCTTCCCCTTTCAATGAAGGAGCAACTTTATACCGCACGGGAGATTTAGTAAGATGGACCGTGACGGGAGAAATTGAATTTAAAGGTCGCCAGGATGATCAAGTAAAAGTAAGAGGATACCGAATTGAATTAGGTGAAATCGAAGCGGTCTTACTAGAAGCACCGATGATTGATCAGGCGGTGGTGATGACGAAGCAAGATGCGATGGATCAGAATATTTTGGTCGCTTATGTTGTTCCAAAAACATCCAGTACACTTGTTTACGATAAAAAGACAGTACAGGCATATCTCGCGGCCGCCTTGCCAGACTATATGCTACCTTCTTTCTTGATTGAATTAGCTGAATTTCCAGTAGCAGCGAGTGGTAAAGTAGATCGCAAAGCCTTACCTGCCATTAATGTTAGTGCTCATTTGACGGATGCTTATGTTGCTCCGAGCACAGATACAGAAAAGAAACTTGCGGAGATTTGGTCAGCACTTTTAAAGGTAGAAAAAATTGGGGTGCATAATGACTTTTTTGAATTAGGAGGTCATTCGCTTTTAGCCATTAGAATGGTTGCGGCGATTCGTACTGACATGCAAAAAGAGATTCCAATCCGGGAAATCTTTTTAAATCCTACGGTAGCTCGCTTATCTGATTTTATGGCTACGTTAACTACTAATAATCTTCTGCCAGCAATTACGCCTACCGAAAGACCAGCATTGATTCCATTATCATTTGCGCAAGAGCGCTTGTGGTTTATTGATCAACTCGAAGGAAGTACACATTATCATATTCCAGTAGTACAAAGCTTTGGTGGAGATATTGACAAAGATACTTTAGCATTTGCCTTGCAAACAGTCGTCAATCGACACGAAGTATTGCGTACTGTTTATAAAGAAGTAAAAGGAACGGCTTACCAAGAAATTCTTGCGCCAAATCAATGGACTTTAGCGTATGAGGTACTAACTGAAGCATCGACAAAATCAGCTTTGGAAATACTGGTCGCTTCAGAAATTGATCGCCCATTTGATTTGTCAAAAGATCATATGTTGCGCGCAAAATTAATCAAGCTATCGGAAGACGAACATTTACTCGTCCTCGTGATGCACCATATTGCATCGGATGCTTGGTCAGGGCCTATTTTGTTCAATGAATTGATGGAGTTGTACGAAGCGAAACAAACAGATAGATTGCCGGAGTTAAAAGAGATGCTCGTACAATATGCTGATTATTCCTTATGGCAACGCAAGTACTTGACGGGAGAATTATTGGATCAACGTTTAGCATATTGGGAGAATAAATTGGCAGACGTTGAGTTATTAAACTTACCAACAGATTTTGTACGACCAGTCATTCAAAGTAAAAACGGAACGGACCAAGTCTTTACTTTAGATAAAGAACTTAGTCAACAATTAAATCAATTGATCCAAGCCGAAGGCGTAACTCCATTTTTACTCTTTTTAGCCGCCTTCAAAGTTTTACTGTATCGCTACGAAGGACAAAAAGACATTATCGTCGGTAGCCCGATCGCTAATCGTACACAATCTGGAATCGAACACCTAATTGGCTTTTTTGTCAATACGATTCCTTTGCGAACGGACTTGAGCGGTAATCCTTCTTTCCAAGATTTATTAGCACAACTCAAAATGAGTGTACTAGAAGATTTTGATTACCAAGATGTACCGTTTGAAAAAATTGTAGATCGAGTAGTGGATAAGCGAGACTTAAGTCGTAGTCCATTGTTCCAAGTGATGTTCTCTTATGAGGCAAACGATACGGCGACTTCAACGGAAGAAACTACTTCCAATGAGGCAGCAGAACTTTCTGTTACGACGGTAGATGCGACCTTGCAAGAAAAGGCAACAGCAACTAAAGTAATCAAATTCGATCTAAGTTTGAGTATCTCAGCAGTGGCAGAACATTTCAATATTGCGATCGAATATTGCACCGACTTATTCTTGCCCGGAACGATGAACCGGATGCTGGAACACTATCAAGCTTTACTGGCTACAATTGTAGCGAATCCAAAAGAAAAAATAGATCAGCTAACCATCTTACAAGCGGCAGAAAAGCAAGAATTATTAACGGAGTTCGGTCAAAATCCTTTTGCAAATCCAGCGGGAGAAACCTTAGTGAGTTTGTTTGAAAAACAAGTTGCGCTTAGCCCAAATAATATTGCCTTAGAATTTGAAACACAAAGTTTAACTTACCAAACACTAAATGAACAAGCGAATCAGCTTGCAAATTATCTTGCGAGTCAAGCAGTAGCGAAGGAAGATTTAGTCTGCATTTGTATGGATCGTTCCATCGAAATGATGGTAGGTATTTTGGGAATCATGAAGGCAGGAGCCGCTTATGTACCAATTGATCCTAATTATCCAGCACAGCGAATTGCGCACATGCTCGAAGACACGCAAGCTAAAATAGTCTTGACGACAAGTTTGCACAAAACGTTATTTGTAGCTGCGGATAATCTCCAAGTCATTTGCTTAGATGACTTAGCAGCGCTTACAAGCCAATCGATAGCAGCGCCAGTAGATGCTGTTGCTCCGACAAATTTAGCGTATGTAATGTATACTTCCGGTTCTACCGGAAAACCTAAAGGAGTACAAATTGAACACGGTGCGATTACCAATGAGATTTGTTATTTACACGAATTTTTTGGTTTGGGTGCGAATGAGCGAATTCTTCAAACGGGTAACTTTGTATTTGACCTTTCCGTTGAACAGATTTTCAATGCTCTGCTTTTTGGTGGAACTTTAGTTTTGCCCAATCAATTAACGGTTTTAGACACCGCAGTACTAGAAAAACTCATCGACGAAAAAGAGATTACGCATTTGCACGCTACGCCAAGTTTCTTACAAACCTTAACGGCGAAATCATATTCAAAACTCAAAGTAGTCATTTCCGGAGGAGAAGCCTGTTCGGTTGAACTCGCACAAAGCTGGTCTGCCCACGTGAAGTTCTTCAATATGTACGGTCCGACGGAAGCGAGTATTATTTCTACTGGATATCTTTTTAATGAGCATACGTTGAATTTGGGCGCGATGCCAATTGGTAAGCCCGTAGGAAATGCTAAACTATATATCCTTGACCCTACGCTTCAGTTAGTGCCAAAAGGTATGACGGGAGAATTGTATATCGGTGGAAAAGGATTGGCCAGAGCGTACCTGAACCGACCTGCTTTGACGGAAGAAAAATTCATTCCTTCTCCTTTTGTAGCAGGGGAAAGATTATATCGAACGGGAGATATGGTAGCTTGGTTGCCAGATGGTAATATTGCTTTTAAAGGAAGAATTGATAATCAAGTCAAAATCAGAGGTCAGCGAGTTGAATTGGGAGAAATCGAAGCTAAATTATTGACTGCACCGGGTGTAGCGAGTGGTTTAATTTTAGCCCCAAAAGATGCCGCCGGCATGAAGCGTTTAGTCGCTTACATCGTTCCGGAAGGAGCATACGATAAAAATAAAATTTGGGCTTACCTGAAAACTCAATTACCAGATTACATGGTACCAAGTATCATGATGGAACTAGCGCATATTCCGCTTAACGCAAATGGTAAAGTTGATCATAAAGCCTTACCCGAAATTAAAACAACAGATTTATTACGTAATGAATATGTTGCACCAAGTAATGAAATAGAAGTACAACTGGTTGCCGCTTGGCAAGAACTTTTGGGATTAGATAAAATCGGGATTCATGATGACTTTTTTGCACTCGGTGGTCATTCGCTTTTGGCAACTCGATTAGTATCTGCGATTCGAATGCAATTGTCAGCAGAGTTGCCGATTAGAGCCGTTTTCTTACGACCTACGATTGCTGGCCAAGCAGAATGGCTAATGACGCAAACGAAGCAAACGATAGTGCCCGCGATTATTCCTGGAGATCGACCAGAACAAATTCCTTTATCTTTTGCACAAGAACGACTTTGGTTCATTGATCGTTTAGAAGGAAGTAGACATTATCATATTCCTTTGCTAGAAGAATTCGAATCAGACTTGGACAAGGCCGCTCTTGAATATGCTTTTCAAGAAATCGTTAATCGCCATGAAGCTTTACGAACAGTATTTAGTGAAGATGAGGATGGACAGGCTTATCAAATCATATTGCCAGAAAATCAGTGGCGCCTTGCCTACGAAGAATTTTCAGCAGAAACAGTGTCAGGTGCTTTAGGAATCGAAGAGACCATTGAACGAGAAGTAACAACTGCTTTTGATCTTTCGAAAGATCATATGTTGCGAGCGAGATTAATGCAACTACCTGAAGGAGGATATTTACTAGTCTTGGTCTTGCATCATATTGCTTCGGATGGTTGGTCAACACCAATTCTATTTAGAGAGTTGATGGAGCTTTATACTGCTAAGATCGAACACCGAACGGCGCAACTTGCTCCGCTCCCCATTCAGTATGCCGATTATGCAATTTGGCAACGAGCTTATTTAATTGGAGATAGACTCGATCAGAAATTGGAGTACTGGAAGGAAAAATTACAAGATGTAGAGACCTTAAACCTTCCTACTGATTTTGCTCGACCAAGTATGCAAAGTTTTGTAGGAAAGCGATTTAATTTTGAACTAGATAAAGAATTGTCTCAAGAACTTGCTGCTTTAGCAAAAGCAGAAGGGGTGACGATGTTTATGTTAATGCTGTCTTCGTTCAAGGTCTTACTGCATAAATATACCGGACAAACAGACATTGCTGTTGGTAGCCCGATCGCTAATCGTACCCAAGCGGAATTAGAAGACTTAATTGGCTTCTTTGTCAATACCCTAACGTTGCGTACGGAACTAGCGGCAGAACAATTCTTCAGCGACTTTTTGACGGAGGTTAAAATGAGTACTTTAGAAGCTTATGATCACCAAGAAGTTCCTTTTGAGAAAATTGTAGATGCGCTCGTTCAGCGTAGAGATTTGAGTCGTAGTCCACTTTTTCAAGTGACCCTGACTTATGAAAATGATCCTGAATTTTTAAATGGTGTTGCTAAAAAAGATATAGCGTCAACTGAAGCTCAAGAGCAAAAAATACAAGCAGAAGAATTTGGTTTTGCTAAGTACGATTTGATCCTGTACGTGGTAGAAGCGGGAGATCAATTACAACTATCAATGCAGTATTGCGTCGACTTGTTTTTGCCAAGTACCATTGAGCGTATGGCGAATCATTTCAAAACACTTTTGCGCACGATTGTTGCTAATCCAAAGCAAAAAATTCAGGAACTAGCAGTTGTCTCGACCAAAGAAAAAGAACAATTGTTGATGAGCTTTAATCCTCAAAGCTTGACCTATCCAACGGATCAATCAGCAATTGCTTTATTCGAAGTACAGGCTGCCAAAACTCCTGATGCGATTGCTTTGCACTTTGAAGAAAGAAGCCTGACTTATCAAGCGTTAAATCAACAAGCTCATCAGTTAGCCTTGCACTTAAAAGCTAACTACGGGATTCAGACGAATGATTTCGTTGGAATTATGATGGAGCGTTCGGATTGGTCAATCGTTGCACTTTTAGCGATTCTAAAAGCAGGTGCGGCTTATGTTCCAATTCAAGTAGATTACCCTGTCGATCGCAAAAGGTTTATGCTGGAAGATACAGGAATGAAAGCTATCCTTGTGCACTCTGATGGTGAGCATTTACTTGAAGAAATTGATGCGAACTTGCCCGTTTTCCCAATTGACCTTGAGTTGGAGGAGGTAATGAATAGAAAATACGAGGACATAGAAATAACTTTACCTGCACCACAAGACTTAGCTTACGTGATGTACACTTCTGGTTCGACGGGTAAACCCAAAGGTGTTTTGATCAAACAAGAGTCGATTGTACGGTTGATTTTTAATGACAGTTTTGAGTTCTTAAATGAAGATACTGTCCTTTATCAATATGCACCACTTGCTTTTGATGCCTCAACTTTTGAATTGTGGGGGGCTTTATTAAAAGGAGGACAGGTTGTGATTAGTAGCCCCGGTCAGAAAGGATTAGAAGATATTGCTGCTGAATTGCAAAGCAAAAATGTAAATACACTTTGGTTGACTGCTGGATTATTTCATGCTGCGGTTGACAATTATTTACCTTTGTTTAAAGGCTTAAAATATTTGTTGTCTGGTGGAGATAGTATTTTGACCGACAAAGTAGCAACGGTGCTTCGTGCGCACGAAGGACTCGTCTTTATCAATGGATACGGCCCTACGGAATCAACAACTTTTGCCGTAACGAATCGCGTTGAAAGTGTAGATCAATTATCGACTGGTTTAAATATTATCGGTCATCCAATTGGTAATACGAAGGCTTATGTCTTGAACGTTGATCAATTGGCATTAGCCCCACAAGGTTGTTATGGAGAATTGTGCCTATCAGGTCCGGGACTGGCGATCGGGTACTTAGGTGATGAAGACTTAACGGCACAAAAGTTTGTAGAAAACCCATACGACGAAGCACCATTTGATCGATTGTATCGCACGGGCGATATGGTAAGATGGTTGGAAGATGGTCGATTAGAATTTGCGGGCAGAAAAGATTCACAGGTAAAAATTAGAGGATATCGGATTGAATTAGGAGAAATAGAGGCAAAACTTCAAGACTCCGATTTAATTACGAATAGTATTGTCTTAGCAAAAGAAGATGAAACGGGCAATAAGCAATTAGTAGCTTACCTGATACCGAATGGTGACTTTGATAAAAAAGCGATTCAAGCACACTTGAAAACGACTTTGCCTGCATACATGGTACCAAGCATTATGATGGAGTTGGATGCTTTTCCTTTGAACAGTAATGGAAAGGTAGATAAAAAAGCATTACCAATTCCAAACCTTTTAGGCTTGCTTAGTACGACATACATTGCCCCAAGAAATGCAGTAGAACTTCAACTTGCGACAATTTGGGGACGGTTACTCAACCAAGATGAAGTTGGTATTTATGATGACTTTTTTGAATTGGGCGGTCACTCGCTACTCGCTACCAGAGTTGTTTCTGCGATTCGCAAACAATTACAAATCGAAATTAAGATTGTCGACTTATTCAAACATCCTACGGTTGCATCTTTAGCGGAACTTATGCTCACGAAAGGCAAAACAATGCTGCCCGGAATTGTAGCGGAAGCGCGTCCTGAGCGAATTCCTTTATCGTATGCACAAGAGCGTTTATGGTTTATTGACCAATTCGGAGGAAGCCTCAATTATCATTTACCTATGATCCACCGTTTCGATCAGGATTTAGAGGTTGAACTATTGGAATACGCATTCAGCGAAACGGTTAATCGACACGAAGCTTTACGGACTATTTTCTTAACGGGAGAAGATGGAGCGCCTTATCAATTTATTTTACCTGAAAATGAATGGAAACTGAGTTACGAAGTGTGTCCAACTAGCGAATCAGAAGATTGGCTAGAAGATCGCATTGAGTCAGCAGTAATGAAGGCATTTGATCTGACGAAAGATCATATGTTACGGGCAAATTTGATCCAATTAAAGGATGGAGATTACCTTTTAGTTTTAGTGTTACACCACATCGCGACGGATGGTTGGTCACAACCCATTTTCTTCGGAGAATTACTAGAACAATACGAAGCGCGTAAAGCCAATCGCGCACCGGCGTTAAAACCGCTTACGGTGCAGTATGCAGATTATGCCATTTGGCAGCGCAAATATTTATCAGGTGATTTACTTGAGGAGAAGATGTTGTATTGGGAAAATAAATTACAAGGGGTCGAAGTATTGGATTTCCCTACGGATTTCATTAGACCTTCCATACAAAGTATGAACGGTAGTTCTTGCACCACAATGCTTGATCAAGACTTGACTCAACAACTCAAAGCTTTGTCAAAGGAAAGAGGCGTTACGATGTTTATGCTGATGTTGACTAGCTTTAAAGTTTTACTATATAAATATACTGGACAAGCGGATATCGCAGTAGGTAGTGCCATCGCAAATCGAACACAGGCGGAAATCGAAGACTTGATTGGTTTCTTCGTCAATACCTTAACCTTAAGAAGTGATTTAGGAGAGAACCCTCGTTTCCTCGATTTATTAGAGCAGGTTAAAACAACAACTTTAGAAGCTTATAGTCATCAAGAAGTTCCTTTTGAAAAAATTGTTGATCGGTTGGTGGTGAAACGAGATATGAGTACTTCATCTTTATTCCAAGTGTTATTTTCTTACAGTGGAATGACGGATTATACAACGGAGTCTAGTCGGAATGAAAGTGCTATTCCCGCAGATGATGCTGAGACAACTATCGTAGCAGCAGAGGAAGAAAACTTTGCATTTGAAGTGGCTAAGTTTGATCTCACTTTCAATGTTTCAGAAACGGAAGAAGGGCTAGGCATTTCGATTCAATATTGCACAGATTTATTTCTGCAAAGTACGATTGAGCGAATGTTATCCCATTTCAAAGTGTTGATCTCGTCGATTGTGACGAACACTGAGGAGCAACTTGACCAACTCAGCATGTTGAGTAATCAAGAAGAAGAAAAATTACTATCATTTAATGATTCGTTAAATGTATATCCTCAAGAAGAGACTTTAGTGAGTTTGTTTGCGACAGCAGTAAGTAAGTCTAGCAGCGCTACCGCAGTTGTTTTTGGAAATGATGCTTTGACGTACGAAGCCTTAGATGAGCGTTCTAATCAATTGGCACATTACCTTCGTTCACAAGGGGTGAAGGAAGAATCTTTAGTCTGTATTTGTTTAGAGCGTAGTCTTGAAATGATAATTGGAATTCTCGGTATTTTAAAAGCAGGAGCGGCTTACGTACCGATTGATCCTAGTTACCCTGCCGATCGAATTAGCTATACGCTAGAAGATTCGGCGGCAGCATTCGTAATCAGTACGAAGACTTCAGCAGCAGTTTTGCCTACGACAGACTTGTTAAATATTATCTTGTTAGATGAAGAATGGGAGGAAATTGCGAAGGAGTCAACGACTGAAGTAGTACTTGATTTGCGATCAAGCAATTTAGCCTACATTATTTATACTTCGGGTTCTACAGGATTACCTAAAGGTGTTTTAGTAGAACACTGCAATGTGGTTAGTTTGTTCCGACACGAGCCGGCAACCTATGATTTTGATGAGCAAGATGTTTGGACGCTGTTCCATTCTTTCTGTTTTGACTTTTCAGTATGGGAAATTTTTGGCGCCTTATTGCATGGTGGAAAATTAGTAGTAGTACCTAAAACAGTTACGAGAGATACGGAAGCTTTTGCAGATTTATTGGTTGAAGAAAAAGTAACGGTACTGAATCAAACGCCCGGAGCATTTTACTTGTTACAAGAATCTTATTTACCTAAAAATCCAGAGACGAGTTTGCGTTACGTTATTTTTGGAGGAGAGGCATTAAGCCCTCGCAAACTCCAAGCATGGTACGAACGTTATACAGATTGTAAGTTGATCAACATGTATGGGATTACGGAAACAACGGTACATGTCACCTACAAAGAACTTGGAGCGGAAGATCTTCGCTTGGGCGTGAGCAATATTGGAAAGTCGATTCCTAGTTTACGGTGCTACTTATTGGATACGACAAGAACGCTTTCCCCGCTTGGTGTAGTAGGAGAGTTGTACGTTGCCGGAGCTGGTGTGGTACGAGGATATTTGAATCGTCCAACACTCAGTGCAGACCGTTTTGTCGAGCATCCCCTAGCACCAGACGGTAAGTTGTATCGCACGGGAGACTTAGCAAAGTGGTTGCCAAATGGTGATTTAGAATACTTAGGTCGAATTGACAATCAAGTTAAGATTAGAGGATATCGAATTGAAATTGGAGAAATAGAAACGGTTCTCCAACAAGCTACTGCGGTTGCCCAGTGTGTCGTCGTTGCCCATAAAGATGGAAATGGTGATCCTCGTCTCATTGCTTACATTGTACCTGAAAATGATTTTAGTGAACTAACTCATAAGGAGATTCAACATTACTTGAAAGCACAGTTGCCGGAATATATGTTGCCTTCCTTATTGGTGGAATTGGATGCATTACCATTAACTTCCAACGGAAAAATTAATAAAAAGGCTTTACCGGAACCAATATTTGGAGCATTACAAGCAGAAACTTACGTTGCGCCTCGTAGCGAAATGGAGCAAGAACTTGCCGCAATTTGGGCTAGTTTATTGAACATTGAAAAAGTAGGGGTATTTAATGATTTCTTTGAGTTAGGAGGTCATTCCTTATTGGCAACCAGAGTCGCGTCTGCGATTCGGAAAAATTTACAAGTTGAAGTCAAAATTGCAGATCTATTCGTCCATACAACGATTGCAGCGTTATCGAATTTCTTATTAACGGAAGGCGTAAAAGTAAACTTGCCAACCATTGTTGCAACGGATCGACCAGAAAGAATTCCTTTGTCTTATAGTCAAGAACGCTTATGGTTTATTGATCAATTAGGAGGAAGTGTCAATTATCATATGCCTTTGATTCACCGTTTTGGAGAAGATTTAGACATAGCGGTACTGGAACACGCCTTTCAAGAAACAATTAATCGACACGAAGTGTTACGTACCGTTTTCTTAACGGAAGATGGAGAACCTTACCAATCGATTTTACCAAGAGATCAATGGACACTCAGTTACGAAGAATATCCAACGAATGCATCAGCTGATTGGCTAGAAAATCGTATTGAATCAGAAGTGGTGAAAGCATTTGATATGACTACCGATCATATGGTGCGTGCGCACTTGATCAAATTAGAAAATGGAGAATATCTCTTAATTTTAGTCGTTCACCATATTGCAACGGACGGTTGGTCACAGCCAATTTTCTTTGGAGAATTATTAGAATCCTACGACGCTCGCAAAGCAGATCGTGTACCAGCATTAAAAGCACTCAGCATACAATATGCAGATTATGCAATCTGGGAACGTAAATACCTATCGGGTGATTTACTCGAAGAGAAAATGTTGTATTGGGAAACCAAGCTGCAAGACGTAGAAGTACTAAACTTCCCTACGGATTTTATTAGACCTTCGATCCAGAGTATGAGTGGTGATTCTTTTACCGCAATCCTTGATCAAGATTTGAGCAGCGCACTAAAAGCATTGTCGCAAGAAAAAGGCGTTACCATGTTTATGTTGACCTTGACTATTTTTAAAGTCTTGCTATACAAATATACTGGACAAGCTGATATCGCAGTAGGTAGTGCCATCGCTAATCGAACACAAGCCGAAGTGGAAGACTTAATTGGCTTCTTCGTAAACACCTTAACCTTAAGAAGTGACTTAGCGGATAATCCGAGATTTGATGATTTATTAGAACAGGTTAAAACAACAACTTTAGAAGCTTACAATCATCAAGAGGTTCCTTTTGAAAAAATCGTTGATCGTTTGATTGTGAAACGAGATATGAGCCGTACGCCTTTATTCCAAATGCTATTTGCGTATCACGGAATGACGGATTATACAAGCGCATCTGACTCAAATGAGATGCCTATCGCAAAGGATGCTACGGAAGAGACTATTGTACAAACGGAAGCAACAAACATTGAAGACGACTTCGAATTTGAAGTAGCTAAATTTGATATAAGCTTTAATGTCTCAGAAACAGAAGAAGGACTAGTCGTTTCAATTCAATACTGTACGGACTTGTTTTTACCAAGTACAATTGAGCGAATGATGTCACATTTTAAAGTGTTGACTTCGTCGGTTGTGACTACTTTTGAAGAGCGCCTTGATCAACTCAAAATGTTGAGTAACAAAGAGGAAGAATTATTATACTCGTTTAACGATACGGCAAAGGTCTATCCTCAGGAAGAAACTTTATTGAATTTGTTTGCGGCACAAGTAGAGCAGTCTAGAACGGCGACAGCAATTGTTTTTGAAGAAGATACGCTGACTTACGGAGCATTAGATGAATATTCGAATCAATTGGCTCATTACCTTCGTTCGCAAGGAGTGAAGCAAGAATCTTTGGTCTGTATTTGTTTAGAGCGTAGTGCTGAAATGATAATTGGGATTTTAGCCATACTCAAAGCGGGTGGTGCTTATGTTCCGATTGACCCAACTTATCCTACGAAACGGATTCAATACATTTTGGAAGATACTGCTGCCGAATTTATGATTACGGCTAGTGTATACGCTGAGGTGATACCGGAAACAGAAAAGGTGAAAATGATTTTGTTAGATGAAGCGTTACCTTCCATTTCTCAGGAATCAGTTCTTGAGGTAGAATGTGATCTTCTATCGAGCAACCTTGCTTACGTGATTTATACTTCAGGCTCAACTGGAAATCCTAAAGGTGTAATGATTCAGCACGATAGTTTGTTAAACTACCTACAATACAGCATTGATGCGTATCAAGAAGGAATTGAATCTTTCAGCTTCCCACTATTTACGTCGTTTGCTTTCGATTTGACACAAACGAGTATTTACTTGACTTTGCTGACAGGTGGAACGTTAACAATTGAAAACGGAAGGGAAGTAAGCCTTGTTTTAAATAATATCTTGAAAAACAAGACGATCAATTCTATCAAGCTAACACCAGCACACGCTAGTATCTTAGAGGATATTCCTAATGCTAACTTGAAATTAGCGATTCTGGGTGGAGATCAATTAGAAAAGCAACAAGTAGAGAATTTAAAAAATATTAATTCGGAGATTCGGGTTATCAATGAATATGGACCAACGGAAGCAACGATTGGATGCACGACCCACGAAGTGCAAGTAGAGGATGCTCAAATTTTGATTGGCGGACCCATCGCGAATACCCAAATTTATATTTTAGACCAAAACCAAGCGCTTGTTCCAATAGGTGTGCCGGGAGAAATATATATCGGTGGAGACGGTTTGGCAAGAGCTTATTTGGGGCGACCAGAATTGACGGCAGAAAAATTTATTACAAATGCTTTCTCCTCAAATGAATCAGACCGATTGTATCGTACGGGCGATTTAGGAAGGTGGTTACCCGATGGTAATATCGCATACTTGAGAAGAATGGATGATCAGGTTAAGGTCAGAGGATATCGAATTGAATTGAAGGAGATTGAAATTAGATTACAAGAATCTCCTTTGGTACAAAGCAGTACGGTGATTACCCGAAAAGATACAACGGGCGATCAATATTTGGTAGCTTACATTGTTCCTCACGAAACCTTTGATAGAGAAGGTATTCGCAATGACTTGAAAGCTGTTTTACCACAGTACATGTTGCCTTCTTTGCTGATAGAATTAGAGGAGTTACCTTTGACTGCGAATGGGAAAATTGATAAAAAGGCTTTACCCGAGCCAAGTTTTAGCGCTGCTCAATCTGGTATTTATGTCGCACCTCGCAACAATTTGGAACGCGAAATTGCAACTATTTGGGGGGAATTGTTAGATGTCGAAAAAGTAGGCGTAGAAGATGATTTCTTCGAATTGGGTGGTCATTCTTTAATGGCAATTAAATTACTATCCAAAATGGTGAAACGCTTATCTATCGACATCACCGTTGTAGATATCTTTACCAAACCTACGATTGCGCGCTTAGCCGAATTTATTATGGATCAATCTGATAGCTATCTGCTTTCCAGGATTGAGGCGATGGGTAAAAGTGAGCGAGTGCCTTTATCTTTATCACAAGAGCGGCTTTGGTTGAAAAATAAATTGATGCCAAACGCGGCAGATCATATTTCCTTGGTGCATCGTTTAAATGGATCAATTGATCCCGAGCAATTAGCACTCGCTTTTAAAGCAATGATTCATCGTCATAGTGTGCTTAGAACTGTTTTTGAAGAAGAAGACAACGAACTGCGCCAATTGATCCTTACCGACGTAGAGTGGGAAATGGTATACGAAGAAAGACCATTCTTTAAAGACGAACGTTGGTTGGATCGAGAAACGCGTGCCATTATCGAACAGCGTTTCGATCTCAGCAAAGATTGCCTCTTACGCGCTAAGCTAATCAAATTTAATGATCAGGATTATATGCTAACCATTGTACTGCATCGAGCAGCTTCTGATGTTTGGTCCCTTCCATTGTTCTTTGAAGAGTTGCTAGAATATTACGAAGCACAACGTGCCGGACGTCCTGTAGCATTACAAGCGCTTGAGATTAGTTATGGTGACTTCGCCGGCTGGCAACGTACCATTCTTGATCCTGGTGCAGTCGCAGAAAGCCTCGCTTACTGGTCCAATAGCTTAAAAAATGTTGCACCAATTCATCTTCCTATCGACAAAGAAAGACCGACCATTCAAACCGCTGCAACGGCTTATCAGGTTCATGTTTTGTCTCCAGCTTTATCAACAAAGATTGATGCGTTTGTGGAACGGGAAGGCTTGAGCTCGTTCTCCGTATTACTGACCGCATTCAAAATTTTATTGCATAAATACTCTGGACAGGAAGACTTAGTAATCGGTACACAAGTGCCAAATCGTAAGAAAACGGAATTGGCTAACTTGGTTGGGAATTTTGAAAATACCTTAGCGATTCGGACACAGTTATCTACCGATTTGAGTTTTGCTACGTACTTAGCACAAGTCAATGATACCTTGTTGGAAATCGAGCCTCATGCTGATGTAACGTTTGAACAAGTAATTGCTGCTGTTTCAGAAATTAGAGATTTGAGTAGACATCCTATTGTCCAAGCTTTATTAGTGGTCGATGAAAGTCCGTCAAACCTCATGATGGCTACAACCACCGAAAGTTCTTACGTCAATGAAAGTTACAAGTACGCTAAGTCCAATATGGATATTTCTATTTTTGCAAGAGCAAGCGTAGAAGGATTACAATTAAACATACTCTACGCGGAAGATTTATTTACCGCGCAGCGGATTGAGGAAATGATGATGAACTTTGAGTGCTTACTCACAAGGGTCTTGGAAAATATGGCTACTCCTATTGCCGACTTAGGCGTAATGGTAGCAACGGATAAGCTCAATAAAAATGGTAAGCGGGTAGGAGATACAGCCTATACTTTATCTGCAATCCCTAGCGAAGGAACTACTACATCTAAGGATAAAGCAGTATTGCCCACTAGGCAAGTTCAATTGCCAGATGGTCTTGTTGATTTGATGCGTATTGCAAAAGTAATTGAGCAATCGCCATTCGTGGAGCAGGCTGTAGTAAGTACAATGCCTACGGAGCATGGAACGCCTTCGTTGGTTGCATGTATTGTGATGAATCATCATCAGGCTGATATTACTCCAGTTGATGTCTATAGCTTTTTGAAAGGAAGATTGCCAGTACATATGTTGCCGGTAGTTTTACACAAAGTATCAACATTGCCAGCCTTTACGCCAAGTATTACGGCGGCGGATTGGCCAACCTTCGAACAAATTGATCTCGAAGTAGCACTACAGGAAGCTAACGTTAGTCCATCCTCCAAAGCAGCGCTTCGGTTGAAACCACTTTGGCAAAAAGTGCTGGATGTGAAAAAAGTTGGGGTCTTAGATGACTTCTTCGCCTTAGGAGGCAACGCTTTACAAGCGGCACAGCTGGTTGTTTTGATTCAAGAAGAGTTAGAAGTTGAGTTAGATTTAATTGATATTTTCCACTATCCAAATTTGCTACACTTGAGTCGTAACTTAATCAAGCGAAAAGTTGAAGCGGATTGTGCACGAACTGTTTTATTGAAGTCTAGCCAAGAAGCGACTGAAACCTTATTCTTTGTCCCCGGAATTGAAGGAAATGTAATGTGTTACTACGAAATTGGGAAACACTTAGAAGACCATCAAAACTTGTATGTTTTCCGAGCGCAAGGTGTCGGTGGAGAACAAGCACCCATCAAAACGGTCGAAGAAATGGCTACGACCTATATTCAGGAAATGCAAAAGATAGATCCAGTGGGTCCTTATCTAATTGGAGGATATTCTTTTGGAGCGGAAGCCGCTTATGAAATGGTGCGTCAATTGAGAGAAGCCGATTTTGAAGTTACTAGCTTAATTGTTTTTGATGCTTATGCCCCTAATTATCGGGAGCAGATAAAACTGCCAGAAACGCGAGCAGACTGGTTGTGTCTTAGTACTTATACACTCGTCCGACTTTACGAAAAAGGGGGGAACGTTGATGAAAAATTATCCCTGTATCCTAAACTTTTTGAAGGAAAAGACGAAGAGGAACAATTGCAGATTATAGAAACTAAACTCTGGGATTTCCAAATTGAATTTTCCAAAGAGGAAATTAAAGGCTTTGTACAATTATTTATCAATAATATGAAAACGGTTTACAAGCCAGACCTAAAAGTGAAAATCGATGTTCCGATTTTATTATTAGAAGCATTGCACGTTAAGAATGTTCGGGAGAATATGAAATTCTGGAAAAAATCTAAGATAGAAACTTGGAAAAAAGCTTGTAGTGCTCCCATTACCAGGGAAATCGTATCAGGAGATCACTGGACCTTGCTTCGATGGACACACGCCAAAGAATGTGCAGGCTTTATTAGTACTCACTTGAAAGCACTCGCTGAAAATCAGAATGAAGTTCTTAAAAAACAGTAAATAAAATTTAGTCTAATGTTCAAAGCCTGATAGATTGTTAAACGATAATCTGTCAGGTTTTTTTTGGTTTTTTTGGTGCTTGGGTAGGGGTTATGCATTCATGGTCCAACGTTAAATTTCTCTTAAAGTAAAGCTTTAGCTGCTCCTTTTTGGAAACAATCCCATCTAAATAATGGTACATCGTTAGAAAATAGACGCAGATTTATTTCCCCTTGTGGCAGCGTTTATTTTGAACTTCTTTTAAAACAAACTTAATAACGAGAGGAAAAGCTTGAATTTTTAGGTATAATAGCTCGCTTTAATGTATTTTTGGCAAAAAATTGAAAATGAACTTTTTCAATCTCGGAAAATAAAAACTAAGCATATTTACGTTTGAGTACTTGTACAATTGCCATCATTTTTTGTCGCTAAAGATTGGATTTGTTTTAATTATGCTAATTGTCGTCCATTCGTAAAATAGCAAACGAGAGCTTTAAGATAAGGTACAATTATTGATCTATTTTTTTTAGATGAATAATTGTCTATTTTTCAAGGAGTTGTAAGATACTTCCTTGCTAGAATAAGTATTTATTTTACTTTGTTCCAATGTTGTCTTCTAGCTTTACTTCATTAACGAATTAACATTATTATGGAAAACTTCCTGAGAACTAGTCTTTTTTTACTCCTTACTTTATTTAGTATTCAGGCTGCTGCGCAGTCTACGCTCAAGAAAGCCAATAAAGAGTATGAACTTAATGCTTTTAATTTAGCTATTAAGTCTTACCTCAAAGTATTGGACAAAGAGCCTAAAAATGTAGAAGCTTTGTCCAAACTAGGGGATTGTTACCGGATGCTCAACCAGATGAAAAGTGCCCGTTCTTGGTACGAAAAAGCAATTGCCTTAAAAGGAGTAGAACCCATTCAAATTTTTAATTATGCTAAAGTATTGCAAGCCAACGGGGAATACGAGAAAGCTAAAGAATGGTTTTTAAATTATGGAGAAGGGAACGAAGCTTACGGCAAACATTTTGCGCAAAGCTGTGATTTTGCCATGTCGATGAAAGGAGTACCTCCTTTATACCAAGTTAAAAAGGAATACATCAATACCGCTTCCTCAGATTTTGGGGCTAGTTTTTTCAAAGATCAAGTCGTTTTTTCTTCTGCGCGGATTGATATCGAACGAGAAAAAGATAAAAATAAGGCAGATTGGACCGGAGCGGCCAATAATCAACTGTACATCAGTAATGTAGATGATAATGGTTATTTGCGGAAGCCCACTTTTTTGCAAAATGATCTTAAAAACAATTATAACGAAGGTCCAGTCAGTTATTCTCCGGATGGCAAATGGGTTGTCTTTACTAAAAATAACTTTGTAGACGGGACGCGGCAGATTGAAGCGAGTACCAACGATTTACGCATTTATATCGCTGCGGCGAATGCGAATGGTACTTGGACGGACGAAAAACCACTGGCTTTCAATGGAAGTACGTATTCTACGGGATTTCCTAACTTTTCACCCGATGGGAAGGCACTATATTTTGCTTCTAACCGACCTGACGGTTTTGGTGGATTTGATATTTATGTAAGTCTGTGGACGGGAGATGATTGGGGAACGCCCGAAAATTTAGGTCCTGTAGTAAATACCCCCGGAGATGAGGTAACGCCATTCTTTGACGGAAAAAGTTTATTCTTTTCTTCTAATTGGCATCAAGGTTTTGGTGGTTTAGATGTATTTCGAGCGATTCGAACGGGAAAGCAGTTTAATAAAGTTTATCACTTGGGAAATGGGGTGAATTCTACTAAAGACGATTACGGATTTATTTTTAGCGCACAGCGTAATGTTGGTTACCTAACGTCTAATCGAGAAGGGGGAAAAGGAAAGGAAGACTTATACCGCTTGAATAAAACGACGGAACCCATGGAACTACTCGTCCTCAATGCTTCGGATAAACAACCTATCGCTGATGCCTTAATTGATTTTTCGGCTTGTGGAGAAGCAGTTTACAAAACAGATAAAAATGGTAGATACAGCTTTCAAGCATTAGAGGGTTTTGATTGTAATGCCGTAGTGCGTAAATCTGGCTATAAAAATTTCAGTGTAAAAGTAAGCAACGATGGTAAAGGAAATGCCCTTAAATTAGAGGTGCTACTCAAAAAGTCATCGGAAGAATACATCGGAAAAATTGTAGATGCTAGAAATAACGATCCCGTCGAAGCTGTTTTCATTAGCGCAACAGAAACGACGACCGGACAAAAAATAGAAACTCAATCTAACGCAAACGGAGAGTATGCGCTCGCCTTATTGCCCAATAAAGCTTACGTCTTACGGTTCTCAAAAGCAAAATACGTGGTGACCCATAAAAATGTGAGTACAGAAATGGGCAACGATAAATCTATTCTTGGCATTTTAGCGTTCAAATCTTCTTCAACTTCTTTGGGGACGTCATCGGATATTGATTTAGCAGATATTCCCACTACGACAACAACAACCGAAGAACCGATTAAGAATGATCCTCCTGTAGTGACCGATCCAATCTCCTCAGATCCAACGGAAATAGAAACGGAAACGGTTTCTGCGCCCGCTAAAGTGGAAGAAGGCTACGCGATTCAACTTATGGCAACGCGTACGAAAGGAGCGCTTAGTTTCGATAAATACAAGGCTTTAAATAGTGCTGGAAGCTTATATAGTAGAGAAGAAAATGGTTTTGTGAAACTTCGTTTAGGTTTATATCCTACGAAAGCAGCGGCGAATCAAGCCAAAAAAGATATTGCCAAAAAAGGATTCAAAAAAGTATTCGTGATTAAAGATGCGATGAAAGGAAATGAAGTTATTATTCGTGAAAATACACCACCAACTCCCGAAGCGCCCAAAGAAACGGTAACCATAAAAGAAGAACCCGCAACGGAAACACCAACACCGACCTTCAGTTTTTATAAGGTTAGATTAGCCGCTTATAAGAACCCTGCAAACTTTAAAGCTGGTTTAGTTGAAGATTTAGGAATTATTGAAAAACGCCGTTGGAAAGAATTTACCATTGTTGTTTTAGGTGGTTTTGCGAGTAAGGAAGCGGCAGAACTTGCCAAAACAGAAGCCGTAGCCGCAGGTTTTAAAGGCGCACATTTAGTGACGGATAAAGGAGGTAAATTAAGAAGAGTAAAATAAATTTGAGGATTGTTAAATCTAGGTTTATACAATCAATCAGGCTGTTTTTTGAACCGGAGTCTCGCTAACATAAGCAATTATGTTAGCGAGACTTCCCATTTTAGCGCGAGTACCGTTTGGGTTTTGTCGCTTACTTTATAGCGTTCATCCAATCGAAAACCTACGATCCAACAAATTGCTGCTCCGGATACGAGTAGCCAAACTTTTTCTTTTTCAAAAAGCGATAACTTTTGATTACTAAAAAAATCCTGCAAGCTTTTTTGCTTGCCCTGCATGCCTAGTGGTTTAAAATGATCTCCAGCCCGCCATCGCCGTAACTGTAAAGGGAATTGTAAAAGTGCTGCATCTAACCAAGCTACATTAGGGTCAGGATCAAATTGTTTTGGTGGCGCTTGTATACCCAAAAAATGAAGCTTTCCTTCCGGTAAACTTAGGATACCCGTAGGGCTAGTAATCGTATGTGCTTCAAGGGAATCTATTGCGAGTTGCTTTCCTAGGAGTAAGCTTTCTCGGTGTCGAACGATCCGATAGGAAGCAGAGAAAAATTGACTTCCAACCCGCGCAGTAATCATATTCTCCATTTGATCTCGATGAAAACCATATTCTTTCAAGTATTCATAGAGGAGCGTCAGTGGGGCAGGAGCAGCGAGGAGTGTACCCAAGCGAATTTCGGTACAATCGTTTTGCTTTTGCAGAATACTTGGCGCT